>JABDCZ010000116.1:0-2516 GCA_013287885.1 Gammaproteobacteria bacterium | reverse complement strand
ACACGCACCCTCTCCCCCGGCAATCTTTTTATTGCGATTCGGGGGGAGCAATTTGATGGCCATACTTTTGCGGAAAAAGCCGTGCAAATGGGGGCCGTTGCTGTATTGGTAGAAAAACCGCTTAAAGCCTCTTTCCCACAGATTATTGTGAAAGATACTTATGAAGCATTGGGGAAAATCGGATCGACATGGCGAGCGCAATTTAATTTTCCTTTTGTCGGTATTACGGGTAGCAATGGAAAAACCACGCTGAAAAATATGATGGCCGCCATTCTCGAAGAAGCCGCAAAACCTCACCAGATTCTCGCAACCAAAGGTAATTTCAACAATCATATTGGTTTACCATTAACATTATGCCAGCTATCTGAAGATCAACGCTTTGCGGTAATTGAAATGGGGATGAACCATTTAGGCGAAATTTCCTATTTGACCCAACTCACCAAACCTAACGTTGCAATCATCACCAATGCAGCAGAAGCGCATCTGGAAGGCGTAAAAGACTTGAAGGGTGTGGCCATTGCCAAAGGTGAAATATTTCAAGGGTTATCCGCTGATGGCACTGCCATTTTAAATCGCGATGATAATTTTTACGATTATTGGAATAGTCTTGTCGAACAAAAAAACAAGCTTACTTTTGGCTTTCTTCCCGAAGCGGATGTGAGAGCGCAAGTTGAATCCACACATCAAGTCACCATCCTTACACCCAGGGGTGATTTCAATATAAAATTGCAATTGCTGGGCAAGCATAATGTCATGAACGCGATGGCTGCGACCGCCACAAGTTTAGCATTAAAAATTGATTTTGCGACAATCCAAAAAGGTTTAGCAAAAGTATTGCCTGAACCTGGTCGAATGCAACCTTACTTTTTAACGAATGGTTCGCTTGTCATTAACGATACTTATAATGCTAATCCTGTTTCATTACTCGCGGCGATCGATACCCTCGCGACTTATAAAGGAACGAGAATTTTAGTATTAGGCGACATGCGAGAACTTGGGCCCCATGCGCTCGAATATCATCATGATATGGGTAAAAAAATTCGCGAAGCTGGCATCGATTATTTATATACAACTGGTGAATTAACGCTTGCAACTACGGACGCATTCGGTAAAAATGCAAAACACTTCAAGGATAAAAATGAGCTGATTGCAACATTATCATCATTGCTTCAAAAAGATGTCGTGATGTTAGTGAAAGGATCGCGTAGCATGAAAATGGAAACCATTATCGCAGCAATGGTTCCTGAATATCAAAGCGATCATTAGCATTTAAACAGAGAGGTATCCTATGGCAGTCAAAACTCCAATTACGGTTGCTTTCGGTGATGGTATTGGCCCAGAAATTATGTCGGCCACATTAAAAGTCTTAACAGCCGCCAATGCAGATATTGATACCGATATTATTGAAATTGGTGAAAAACTTTATTTAAAAGGTTTTTCATCTGGTATTCCGGATAATGCTTGGGAATCGTTGAAGAGAACCAAAGTTTTATTAAAAGGCCCAATCACTACACCGCAAGGTGGAGGCTATAAAAGCTTGAATGTGACCTTGCGAAAAACATTGGGGCTTTTTGCTAATGTTCGTCCGTGTGTTTCTTATTATCCCTTTATCCCTACGAAATTTCCTAAAATGGATTTGGTCATCGTTCGCGAAAATGAAGAAGGCACTTATGCCGGCATTGAACATCGTCAGACCGATGATGTGTATCAATGTCTAAAACTTGTGACGAGACAAGGCTCTGAACGTGTCATTCATTATGCGTTTGAATATGCACGTAAATTCAACCGCAAAAAAGTCACTTGCATGAGCAAAGACAATATCATGAAAATGACTGATGGCATTTTTCATCAAGTTTTCAATGAAATTTCTAAAGAATACCCTGACATAAAATCAGATCATTACATCATTGATATTGGCACGGCATTGGTCGCCGCAAGTCCAGATCGTTTTGATGTGATAGTGACTTCTAATTTATACGGTGATATTTTATCAGATGTCGCAGCACAAATTGCAGGATCTGTCGGTTTAGCCGGGTCTGCGAATGTCGGCAATCATGTCGCGATGTTCGAAGCGATTCATGGATCCGCTCCTGATATTGCAGGGAAAAATATTGCTAATCCATCGGGTCTCATTAATGCTGCCATTCAAATGCTCATTCATATTAACCAACCCGAAGTGGCAACCACGATTGAAAATGCGTGGCTTCGCACATTAGAAGACGGCATTCACACCGGAGACATTTATACCGAAACTTATTCGCGCGCTAAAGTAGGCACTCAAGAATTTGCGGATGCAGTCATAGATCGACTCGGTCAAAAACCCGAAAAATTTACTCCAGTAAATTATAAAGAAGATGTACGAACTCGTATTGAATGTTACGGCGAACGAAAAAAAATCCTCACCAAAAAGGAATTAGTGGGCGTCGATATTTTTATTGATAACCCTCACACTTCCCCTGAAGAATTGGGGAAAACCCTGTCTTCACTTAATACTAATTTAAAATTAGTCGTCATAT
>JABDCZ010000115.1:0-2538 GCA_013287885.1 Gammaproteobacteria bacterium | reverse complement strand
CAGCAATAAGCGGCAGCGCGATAGTCGCCTCGGAGAATACCATCTGTTCGTGCACGACAGATACTTTCCCCCAAGAACATGCTTCTCGCAATGTTGAGCCAGAAAGCGCACCGTCACGTTCATCCGCGACAGTAACTTGCACCGCATATTTATGTAATGGGACTTCGCTGCCTAAAAGTTCGGCCGCGACAACGACATCTTGCGCGAAATTCTTAGGAACACCGCCACCAATCATCAACAAGCCAGTATCATTGGCTTTGATTTTGAGTTGGGTTAATTCGCGAAAATCTTTGACGGAATCAATGCTCACATGCTTATTAGGATTTTCTACTTGATGCATCACCAAACCAAATCCTGCACTGCAATCACTGAATGCAGGTACGAAAATGGGAATGCCTTTTTGGTAGGCGTGTAACACGATGGAATCTTTATTTTTGCCATATTTTTCGAGATAACGACCCATTTCGATAATAAATTCACGGGAAGAATATGCTCTTTTTGGCAACTTATTCGCAATTTCTGCGATGACATTATCACAAACTCTTAAGTCATCTTCGTCAATCAACGTATCATAAATACGGTCGATTGCGAGCGCTTGTAATTCGGTGTCATCCAACAGTGGCGAACCTTGATAATGTTTGAAACCCAATCCTTCAAAAAAATCTTGGTCAACAATATTTGCGCCAGTTGAAACAATCGCATCCACCATATTATTGTCTAACAAATCTAAAATAACTTTTTTTAAGCCTGCGCTGACAAGCGATCCTGCCAAACAAAGAATAATACTGCAATTTTCATCACTGACCATTTGATCGTAAATTTTGGCTGCACGGGAAAGATTTCTGCTTTGAAAAGCCATGCCGTCCATCGCATCAACCAACGATGCAAAATTAAGCTGGGTAATATCGAGATGACGTACTTCGGTCGACAATAATTGGTCTTTACTTTGTTTCATATTAGCGGCACTCCCAAACTTGGCATTCTTCAATGCCCGTTAAAAAAACCAACTCGTGTTGCCACGATTTACAAGGTGCAATAATGTACTCGAAAATGAGTTTTTTTGCTACAATTATTTTAACTCCGGATCCCGCGCTGTCATGGGATATCGACGGTCGCGGCCGAAGGCTTTGTGGTTGATACGAACACCGGGCGCGCCTTGACGTCTTTTGTATTCATTTTTCAGAACGGCACGCACAACAAATTTCACCGTATCTTCGGGAAATCCTTCTGCGATAATCGCTTTGATACTTTTTTCTTTCTCAATATAGAGCGCTAAAATCGGATCGAGAATGTCATAAGGCGGTAAGCTATCCTCGTCTTTTTGATCGTGTCGAAGCTCAGCACTCGGCGCTCTCTCGATGATACGTGCAGGAATAATTGGGGAAATTTGATTGCGATATTCAGCCAGACGATAGACCAATGTTTTTGGAATGTCCCTTAGCACGTTAAAACCACCGACCATGTCGCCATACAAAGTGCCATATCCCATCGCGAGTTCGCTGCGATTGCTGGTACTCAAAACGAGGCTTGTCTTTAGGTTGGATAACGCCATCAGAATCGTGCCGCGACAGCGCGCCTGTAAATTTTCTTCGGTAATATCCGGTTTTTTATCCCCGAAAACAGGGGCAAGTGATTCAAGAAATGCATTATAGCTCGGTTCAATCGAAATAATTTCTTGTTCTACACCGAGGTTTTTAATCAGCGCTAATCCATCTTCCATGCTCATATCTGACGTGTAACGAGACGGTAACATGACTGCCGTCACGTTTTCTTTTGATAACGCATCGACCGCAATCGCTAACACCAATGCAGAATCAATCCCGCCAGACACACCGAGTAAAACGTGGCGAAAACCATTTTTCTGCACATAATCACGAAGTCCAAGCATGAGACACTGATAAATTTTTTCATCTGTTGGAATCTCTTCCCATGTAGTCACATCCGAAATCGACACTTTGCCATTTTCAAAAATACAGTCAAAAGCTCTCACTTCTTCTTTAAAAAAGGCGAGATGCTGGCACAACTCTCCTTTTTCATTAAAGACCAGCGAACCGCCATCAAACACCAATTCGTCTTGACCACCGACTGTATTAAGATAAATAAAAGGGATATGTGCATTTGCAGAATATTTCTGAATTAGTTGTTGACGTCTTGCATCCTTATCAACTTCAAAGGGAGAGGCATTGATGGAAAGTAAAATTTTGGCGCCTTTCTGAATGGTGGCTTCCACTGCATCTTCATGCCAAATATCTTCACAAATGAGTAATCCTACCGGTACATCTTTGATGTTGACCACACACGATTGCGTACCTCTATCAAAATAACGTTCTTCATCAAACACACCGTAATTCGGCAGTTTTTGCTTTGCGTAGGTTGCAACAATCTCGCCATTATAAATTAAGGCACAGGTATTAAATAATTGTGTTCCCCTTTTTTGAGGGGTACCGACTAGGAGGTAAATATCCTTTACTTCTTTTTTTAATGTATTCATCGCATCTTCGATTTTTTCTAAAAATGCTTCACGGAATAAAAAATCTT
>JABDCZ010000114.1:0-2547 GCA_013287885.1 Gammaproteobacteria bacterium | reverse complement strand
TAATTTAAAGGAAATTAATATGCCAATCGTCAAAGCAAAACAGAAGCAAGATAAAACACAAATCCGTATTAATATCGAAACCAAAATATTTGAGTCCATTAAAGAATATTGCGATTGGGCAAATGTTCATAAGCATGATGATTTTTTTGAAGAAGCAGCAAAGTATCTTTTGACTAAAGATAAGGATTGGAAAAATTATCTTAAAGAGAAAGAATCTGCCTAAAGTTTTAGGTAAAAAAATATGATTCCTTACATGATTAATGACACGCCAGTCGATTGCATCAATCATGTTGTCGAAGCGTACCATGTTCCTGCCCCAATCATTTTGTCTATCATGAAAAATGAAGGCGGGAGGAACGGAGAAGCTGTTCGTAATAAAAATGGCACGTATGATCTGGGCGTAATGCAAATAAATGAAGTTTGGCTTCATAAAATCGCCCAGTATGGCTATACACGCGAAGACTTACAATTTAATGCCTGTAAAAATGTTGCCGTTGCTGCATGGATTATCGCGCAGCATTTGGCACGAAGTGATTCCGCTTGGAAAGGTATTGCAAATTATCATTCTAAAACACCGTCTCATAATAAAAAATATCGAGAAAATCTTTATGAAAATTATCAGAAAATATCGATGATAATTCATGATATTTAGTATGATTTCCAGCCAATTTATGGCAAAATATTCCATCTTTTAATTTTGTAAAATGGGTAAAATCAAAATGAAACAATCTGCTGCAATCAAAAAGTTATCCGATAAGATTAAATCAACGGTTGAAAAACTCAAAGAGATGCGCCAAGAGCTAAAAGAATTGAAAGCTCAAGAAGCTAACAAAAAAAGTATTAAGGTAAAGTCAAAATCTCTTGTTAAAAAGAAATTCGTAAAAAAATCAAAATAGTCGGTTGACTTTATTTTAGGAGCAATCTCCATGGAAAAAAATCCAGAAAGTATCTCTATACATCAACCGCATGACAAGTTGGTTAAAAGACTATTATCTAATCCTAAGGCAGCTAAGGATATTTTAAGTTTATACTTACCCAAGGAAGTGTTAGATATTGTTGACTTAAATTATCTTGAAATGCAAAAGGATTCATTCATCGATGATGAACATAGAGCTTATGCAGTAGATATTCTTTATAAGACTAAATTCCAAGGCGAGGAAGGCTATATCTGGGTATTACTTGAGCATCAACGTAAAAGTGATGTTTGGATGCCAGTGAGAATATTCAAATATATCGCGATTATCTGGGATCACTTAAGAAAAGCAAATCAATCGGATTCTATTCCTTTGGTGTATCCACTAGTGGTTTATAATGGCGACAAGCCTTATAGTCATTCATTAACCCTAAGTGATCTTATTAAGCCTGATCAATCAAAAGAAATATTTAGCACGCTTTTCACGAAACCCTTCCCTCTTATTGATTTGCCAGCAATAGACGACGATATACTCCGTCAGCAAGCTCAAGATCATGTAAAGGGTATTGCGTTATTGATGGTATTAAAACATGCATCCGATCGGAATTTACAGACATTTTTTGATCAAATATTGTTCAAAATATTGAAGAGGCTAGAACAACAGGGTGACATAGACGAAGTTGTCGATGTATCATACTATTTATTGAAAGAAAGTGAATTTTTAGATAAAAAATGGTTTTTTGAGGTATTTAAGTCTCATCAATTTTCACCTGAGGTGGAGAATAAAATGTCAACAATTGCACAGCAATTACAAGAAGAAGGTAGGGAAAAGGGTATAGAAGAGGGCAAAATTGAAGTTGCTAAACAACTTTTAAATGAAAAAATTGGATTAAGCGATGCGGAACTAATAGCGCTAGTAAAGCGTTTGACCGGATTATCTGATGAAAAAATTCAAGAGCTTCGCAAAAAGCATTGAGATAATAAGGAGTGCATGCATTGCCATACGATCATTTAGACAGGTCAGAAGTTAAAAAGATGTTTATTAACTGCTCGTCATCTTGTTACATATTGTCGAAAATCTAGTGTTGCCAACATTGTGAATTACTACTCAGATAAAGCCGGACGAAAAGTCGATGATTTTAGCGGTCATACCCTACGCGCAGGGTTTATTACTTCAGAGGCACACCTTTGGCGCTGACCTATTTGAATATCTATTATTTAGGAACGCAAGTACAGGAAACAAATTTCTGGACTATTTTGTTAGCTGTTCTTTTTTCTAGTGGCATACTTGCTGCTTTTATTAGTATTTTTGGTAATTGTTTAAGAGAAGAAAGTAACAATAAAACTCTGGCTATAAAAAGCTTGCGATTATTACTTATAACCATATATGAACAAGAAGATTTTTCACAACGATTAAAAAAATACTTAGAAAATAAAGTACAAAAACAATCGCTTGATTACACTTTTTTTGGAGAATCAATTCATAAACTTGGCGCTTGTAATGATTTAATATCTAATATTAATTTAAATTCTGGCTGGTGTATTCGTATTATATGTTCCTTAAATGTTATTAAATATTTTCGATCCTTTATTCAAATACAACGATCAATACCTGATGCATATTTTATTTCCAT
>JABDCZ010000113.1:0-2569 GCA_013287885.1 Gammaproteobacteria bacterium | reverse complement strand
TACAGTATTGCTTTCAGGAAGTTTATCCATTAAATTAGGAACATACGCTTTTAATGGGCTATTCTGAGTCGCAATTGCGCCAGCAAGAATTTCTTTTTGTGCATTATTCATGCCTTCTGTCATTTTCATAAACAGATTGCTTGAAGAAACTATTTTTTGCAATCTTTTGGCTTCTGCCGCTATTTCTGATGGGGAAGAAAATGTTTGCCTATCAAGCCACTTTAATTTTATTTCGGCATTCTCAATTTCTATTAACATTTTCTCGTATTGCTTTGCACAATACTTCCCGGCAAAATACACTGCCCCAATACAGGCAGCTCCTACTACTAATGGAGCTCCTATTATTGCTAAAGGAACCGCTCCTGTTGTTATTTCTGACATAATGTTTGTTTTTTATGTTTGTTATATTATGCTGTCAAATCTTCATCAATAGTATCGTTGAGGAATGAATCCAGGTTCTCTTGATTACTATTGCTTTTCTGTTTAGTTTCCTGATTATTGTTATCCGTATTGTTCTCTGAAGTACTGGCAGTACTTTTCTCAGCGTTTGGATTTTCAGGTATATTGTTCGTAGCGCCATTCACAGCCTTTTCTTGTATTCCCTGATAAAAGCCAATTGCTCTCCTTATATGTTCATTACCTTCTTTTTCAACTTGGCTGTCTGTGCTTTGTTTATTATAAATAGGAAGATAAAGAAGATATCTCCTGTAGGAGTCATTTGTATTTCTTGCGTCAGCCTTCATTTTCCGGCTAATAATAGTCATAACAATAGTTACTGCGAACAACATAATATAGGCAAACGCTTTATTAAGGATAAGCGCACCTATCATAAGTTCAAGTATTGCAATTCCGGCAACTACTAAAGGCATATAGGCAAGGCTTGCATTTCCATTACCTGCTGATTTAACGAGGGAATATTGGTATCCTACATAGAAAATAGCCCCTGCAACTCCTGCTACAGCCAACCATATTTTTGAGGATGGATTTCTACTTCCTGTATATTGGTCTGTAGTAAATCCTTCAGATACTCCTTCATAAATAAAATGCCCAAGTAACATACCAACGATTGAAATCGATATTCCAATCGTGATTAAGAGCGCTGGTGGAATACTACCAGTACCCATGGGATCAATGATTCCCGATATTGCACCCTGAGCATTAAATGCTTCGTAAATTCCAAATCCTATCGCCGCAAATATTCCAGCGATTGACATAAATACCCATGTTGGTGATATTTTACCACCTACATTATCCAGGTATTCTCTTTTAGTATTCATTAATTTTGTTAACGATTTTCCGTTGTTCGAAAAAGCAAATGCAGATTTTTCCGCGTCACTTAGTTCGTTGTTTACCTTGTATATCGGCATTTTAGGATGAGCGCTCATAGCTTTAAATTTTTATTTGTAAAATGAATTAATTGCATCGGGTATGGTAGGGTACGGAGTATATTCAGATCCACCAATCATTTCTGAAACATTTACGTTAGAAGATTGTCTTACAACGGCAATTTTTACGTCAGGTTTAAATTTCACAGGCTGCATTTTGTCTATTCCGTTTATTGGTGGAAAGTCATTTTCCATATCAGATATAATAAGTAATTGTTTATTCCAATTTGCATATTCAGGCATTGATAGAATACTATTTGCCAATTCGAGTGCATGTTGTATATCACTGAAGTCCTCAGTTTTAGGTAGCATCATTTTTGCAGAGGCGGTCTTTACAAAATCGACTGCCCCCTTCTCATATTGAACAGCAATCTCTTTGTTTCTATTTATCCTGTTTTGTTGCTGATAAGCATTTCCTTTTATCTCAATCAACTGAAGTGCGGGAACTACTTGCATATAAGGATCCTGCATTTTTGAATTTGTTTTAATAAACAGACCGTAAAATTTACCTCCATTATTAACCCCCATTTTGTGATACATCAAATAGATATCTGACGCCTGGAGCATAGCAAACGCGTCAGTTGAAATAGATATGTCGTAAACGACCACTGCAATATTTTGAATTAACGGTGTGGTATTTTTTTGGCTGGGATTCTTCTTGCCACAGGATAGAAGAAATAATATAAGAGTGAGGCAGAATAAATTTATCTTCATAATTTTTAATTTTCTTTTACAAATGTATTTTTAAGATAGTTTTCCAAAGTTTTTTACTTGATTAAGGTGAATTAAAGTATTGATTGTAAATCTGGTTAATTCCCCCAGTTTTTTGCCTATTACACTTTTCGCTTTACCTCTATAATGGAAAAAGGAGATGCAGTTGGAATAATCTGAGATATTTTCAAACCGGCCTCATTAAAAAGAGCACTATACTCTAATTCTGTTCTTTCCTTGCCACCAGACAAAACCAGCATTGCTACATCTAATAGTTTTCCGAATTGGCGGATATTCTTTTCATCAATTACTATTTCAACCACAAGTAATATGGATTCAGAACGCATTGCGCTATATACCGTCCGCAAAATATCGAGTGCTTTTTCGTCTTCCCAATCATGTAAAACAGATTTCATTATGTAGATGTCTATATTTTTCGGAATTTTTTTGAAAAAATTACCAGTGATAAATTC
>JABDCZ010000112.1:2010-2682 GCA_013287885.1 Gammaproteobacteria bacterium | reverse complement strand
CCACGCGTTCGGTGCCAGCGAGTTCGACCGTCCAATCGCGGTTAACGGCTTCTCGGGCGACGACTCGAGCGGTTTGCACGGCGTCTTCTATCGTGCGATGTTCGGAATAAAGTTCTTTCGGCGCACTCACGAGACAGCTACCGCAATCATAAATATTAAAGTGGGGGCTCTGGCCGGGTAATTCAATGATCTGTTTAACGCTGGGGGGTTCTAAATTAAAAACGTCCCAAACCGTAAAAGAAGCATACCGTTCAATCAAATACTGTATATCTTCTTTAGTGATAGGTAATTGGGATAATTCCTCCAAGCTAGGTAACTCCAAGCCGCCCAATAGCGATTGCCAAATTTTATTTTTCCGGGAAGTGAGCTCGTCGGATCGTTCCGTGAAGTTGTATCTTTCTTTGATAGTGAGGTCGATATTCGTCGTAAGGACGCTGCCTTCTTCATTTTCTATCGTAATCAATAAGTTATACACCCCTTGAGTACCCGAGGCCGGAATGCCGCTCAAAATTCCGTCACTGGTGCAAATAATTCCCTTCGTAAGAGGGCTTCCATCCGCCAACGTTGCTTGGAAGCGATTAGCGCCTTCAATGTATAAATTGAGGTCTATAGGCCCGAAATTAGCCCCCTCATTGACAATTTGAGGAGGAATAGGCTTAATGAGTTGAGGGG
>JABDCZ010000112.1:0-2000 GCA_013287885.1 Gammaproteobacteria bacterium | reverse complement strand
TTGACCTTTATTTAAGTTGATTTATGATTATAAACATAATCTTAAATATAATCTGGCAAAATATCTAGCCAGGGATATACAAAATTAGTACAATCAAGGAAATGATTGTATACTAATCTTGCAAAATTTGAGTTATAATGCAATTAATATAACGAGGAGTATCGAGAATGACTCAACCGAGTATTTCTGGTTTCTTAAATAATTGTGCACTGCACGTCGGTGTGCCTGAACTTGTTTTGGGAATTCGTTATTTTGCAAAAAAAGAAAGTCCCGATTCCAAAATTTCTGTGAATGCAGAATTAGATGGTTGCGAAAAATCCTATCGACAATTAAAAACTGTTTTTGAAGAATGTTATCAACTAGAAAAAATTTCTTTTCAACAATTTCATGAACTACTTACAACAAAAGTTAATAATAATTCTGCGGCAGCACAAGCGATATTAGGTCCAGTGTTGCGTTTGTATATGTCTAAAATTGGTTTTGATAAAAATAAATGTGAGCTTCAATCGGATGGAAGATTTGCCACATTATTTAGTACCGATGCAAAAAATGTTTTTCAAAATTTCGGTATTAACATCAGCGCAAATGAACTGAATCCTGACCCACGTTTTACAGGAACTGCGCATCGATATCTAAAAGATACGCCACGAACAATAAAACATGAAGCCTATAAAATTGATATTTACAACGAAGGCACAAATATACATTGGGAACGCCTTCCGAAAAGTGAAATGGCAACTGCGAAAAATGATGTTGCGACATTAGAGACCGATACAAAACCGATTGCGGATGCTTTTTTCGCAAGTTCTCTCGCGATGTTAAAAGCGGCGGTGCAATCGTTAATATCCGGTTTTGTTAAAGTCGCTGCACCTAAACCCGCAGTGGTTGAAACAAAAACAGAAGAAAAGATTATCCAAAAAATTTCTGACGAAGCGAGAACTCGTTATTCTGAATCATTAAAGAAAAGAAAAATTGAGGAAAAGCCAGGTGACGCCGAAACGAAAAAAGAAAACGTACGAAAGTTGGTGACGGATTTATTTAAAGTGAATTACGACGTCAAATCTGCCGAGGTGAAACGCACGGTAGATGAGTCAGATAAAGCATTTGAAAAGCGTCAACAGATTGCAAGTGACGAAGATTTAGCGCGAAAGCTGCAGAAAGACGAAGTGCTCGCAGCCCGCGGACTGAAATTGTAGATAAATATTATTAATTATTATATGAACGAATTTTTGATGGGGTGTTGAGTATGAGAACGGGTAGAACAACGATGACTGATGAGCAAATTCAGCTTGTAATTAATGCGTTGGTGGCTAAAGGTAGTACTAAAAAAAGCACAGATGATTGGAAGCCTTTAATAGCAAAATTACAGGACCAGCCTTTCACTGAGTACGGAGTTTATTTTGCTATCCAACAAGCTGGAGGAGCCGGTCTTTCTAAAAAAAATCTTGGGTTTGACTCCTACAGTGATGCACATGCTGCTATCGATCTTAAATCCCATCGTCCTCTTGCTTCTCAACTTAAAAGTTTAAAACTTCATCTTCAAGCGATGGCCCCTCCAACAGAAATTCAAGCTGATAAAATTATAGCTGCAGTTAAAGCATTACCTGAGTTTAAGAGCTCCGATACTAGTGATGCAAAATTGTTATTATTTAAGGACTGGTTGCGAAGTAATAATTATACCGTAACTGGTCTTGGGATAGCTTTTGATCAAGCAAGCGATGAATTAAAGGCAGTTGGTTTTGCTAGCGGAATGTCTGTATTGACAGCTTTGGGTCTTCATAACGCTACTACTGGATATTCCAATAAAATTGATGATCTTGATGCGCATTTTGACCGCATAATTACACCTGATGTTAAGG
Source organism: Gammaproteobacteria bacterium (assembly GCA_013287885.1). Taxonomy (GTDB): domain Bacteria; phylum Pseudomonadota; class Gammaproteobacteria; order DSM-16500; family DSM-16500; genus JABDCZ01. Next base: position 141 of record JABDCZ010000112.1, on the reverse strand, counting down.
CGACTACTGGTCCGACTACTACAACCACAACCACGTCACCTACCGGACCTACGTCTACTACCACAACCACGACTACTTCACACATCACTATTTATCCTGGAAATGCTCTTAACGACGCGACAGATGCAATTAATGATCAAA
>JABDCZ010000111.1:1585-2685 GCA_013287885.1 Gammaproteobacteria bacterium | reverse complement strand
AGATTCTCTAATACTTCATTCGAATATTGTGCGCTATGATGACGAATGAGCTTATTCACACAATCCCAATAATTTAAATCTGCAGCATACATGATGGGTAATTTATCATTCGACAGCAAAACATTAGCATCCGCTTTTGCGTCTAAAAGCATTGAAATAGCTTCAGGTTGATTGCAATCAATCGCAACTTCAAGGGGAGTCTTTGCTTTACTATTCCATTTTGTGAGTTGGGTTTTAAGTGATGGATTGACCTTATTTTCTAATAGAAATGCAATAATTACAAAATTCCCTTTTTGTATAGCAGTATGTAATGAATAAAAACCAGTTGATTCAAAATATCCGGCATTGAACTCAACTCCTGCGCTCATAAACATACGAGCCATCACATTATTGTTTTCTTCAACGGCATAATTAAAAGCTAAACTATAATCATTTTTAAATAATGACAAATCCACAAACAGTTTCACACATCCCCAGTATTTATTCTTAACGGCATATAGCAATGGTGATTCTCCTTCAAAACTTTCGGGAGGTACATTATTGGATGCCTTTAATAATAACTGAATGATTTGTGGTTGATTGGTTCTTAAAGCTAAAGTGAAAGGTGTAATTTCTTCATGATTTCTATCGGTCTGAGCGGTTTTTTTTGATGGATTTGCTTTAGAATCTAACATGATTTTTACGAAATCAGATTTTTTTTTAGAAATGGCACAATGCAGTGCATAGTATCCTGTTGTACTATCATAATGTCTTTCTAAATCACAGCCTTTTGCTAGGATTTGTCTCGTTACATCATCGGGTGCATTCTGAATAGCAGGCTTTAATACATTACCGCTAATTTTTTCTTTTGTATATGTCAATATTATTCTGACACAATTCCAATGCTTAAGCCTAACTGCATAAAAAACTGGTATTTCACCTTTGGGATTAATAGCATTGATTTCTGCGCCGTTGGATAACCATCTATTAACTTCTTTTGCATCATTCGAAGTAATAGCGCTAAATAAATATGAGTTATAAAGTGATTGATTATTACTTAACATACAATTCCCTTGATTGTTATTATTTGAATAAGAGATATTGCTTCAAGTGATAGATAA
>JABDCZ010000111.1:0-1575 GCA_013287885.1 Gammaproteobacteria bacterium | reverse complement strand
CCGTTGCAGTCCGTAAACCAGACAGTGAATAAAATCCAGTTTCATTCAAACCAATCGCATCATAGTTTTCAGCAGTTAAAGTAGCAATCACTTTTGAGTGTGATAGCACTTCAGCACTTCCTTTCGCAATTAAATAAAATCCATCCACCCGGTCGCCTTCTTCGACAATCGTTGTGCCTTTTGGTATTTTTTGTTTAACCAGTAAAGTCGATAATATATCTATTTCGGAATCTCTGAGATCAGAAAAACAATCTTGATGTTTGATCAGTGATTTTTTGTGATTTATTTCATGTGTAAAATCATTCATGGTGATACACCTTAAATCAACATCGACCAACCCTATTATAAAACAGATAAGTTTTAATTGATAAAAAAACCAAAGGTTTTGCATATAATTGTCGCAAGGCTTTTCTTATAGTTCATAATTTCACCCTTTTCAAGAGTAAAAATTGGTGTTATAAATCGAAAGGTTATTTATAAGGAGTTTATGGAATGTTTAGGAAAAAAAAATTAGGGTTAATCCCATTATGTTTTTTCAGTAGTATTGCTTTTGCAAGTCCTGAAACACATGTCGTTGTTGCCCCCCACTGTTTGCTTAAGAATATCAATGCGCAATATAGCGAACTTGGATCTACACAACAATTATCATTAATTTCGATACATGATAATCAAATGGATAAATTAATTGATGCAAAAAATAATTCCCAAAAAAATTGCGGTGGTTTTATTGATGTGACGCATACTTGGAATAAAAAACATATTTCTGCAACAAATTTTTTAATGCAATTTAAAAACCAAAAATCTCTCAAAAGCACACATCAAATTTATGATATCCAATATCCAAATGAAACTAATCGTCTTATCTCAAGCATTAATCCAATGTATATTTGGAATCGCCTGACCAGCTTAACAAATTATCCTGATCGTTTTGCAGATTCCAAAAATGGGGTAAAAGCCGCGATTGAAATTCACGATGAAATGATAGAATTAGCAACCAGTACCGGGCATAAGAGTGATGTCACCATTTATTTTGTGCCAACCGGTAAGTTTTATAAACAACCTTCTGTTGTGATGAAATATGGAAATTCAGATGAACCGGGGATTGTGATCGGTGGACATATGGATACCTTATCAAGCAAATTCAGCGTAAAACCAGGCGCAGATGATGATGGCTCAGGCAGTGTTACCGTTTTAGAAACTGCGCACACCATACTTTCAAGTGGGATGCATTTCAAAAAACCAATTTATTTTGTCTGGTATTCTGCAGAAGAAATGGGGTTAGTCGGCTCGCAATTTGTGGTCGAAGATTTTGTTAATAAAAATATCCCTGTATCTGCAGTCATACAATTTGATATGACAGGTTACCGTTATCAAAATGACCCCACCATCTGGTTGATTAATGATTATGTTAATCCTGATTTAACAGCATTTATCGAAACATTAATTACGACGTATGTCAAAGTCCCTGTTGGATATACTGAATGCGGCTATGCATGCAGTGATCATGCAACATGGACGATGAATGGATTTGCATCAAGTATGCCATTTGAAGCCGCTTTTGGTCGTGATAATCCT
>JABDCZ010000110.1:1015-2735 GCA_013287885.1 Gammaproteobacteria bacterium | reverse complement strand
CAGCCGCGATTGCTGGCGGAAGTATTGGTTATTATGTTTCAACATTACGATTCGCTTCAGCGGGGATTTATCAAAACGGCGGCGAAGTTTTCACATTAGGCGATTATGTCACGATTGAAATCCCGACGGATAAAATTTTTGAAGTGAATACCACAGAATTATTGCCTGAAGCGGAACCTGTTTTAAAAAGCGCATCGAACGTATTAAAACGATTTGGTTGCCAAAATATTTTAGTGTCTGGCAATACGAGTGGTTTTGGCATGACAAAATTTGAAAGAAGAATTTCGGAAGGGCGCGCGAAAGAAGTGGCAGCCTATCTTTGGTCAGAAGGCATTAACAATTTCCAAGATCGAAGTATCAATCTTCGAAAATTAACCTATGTAGGGAATGGCAATTTTTTCCCTATTTCAAGTGATCTTTATAACAAAGGCATACGGTCAAACAGCCGCATTCAAATTACATCCTATCCCACCAAAGATCAGTTAATGATTACTGAAAGAGCTATGGCGTTTAATAATATGGGGGGTTAGAGTAGAGGATCATTGTCATCCTGAGCGTAGCGAAGGATCAGCCTCTATTCTCTTTGCCGTCAAATTTATTCATCATTATTCTTTGCATTGGACAATGATCCTTCGCTACGCTCAGGATGACAAATTAAACCGTTCCCACACCATGTCAGGCTTGATCGCAAGCATGCACATTGCATCAGCATTTTTTTTGATTATTATAATCGCACTGATATTTATAACATTCGGTGCAATTAAAAGTAGATAACTGATGCTTTTGATGAAGACCTTTCGTACCAATTAATTTCACACTCGTCGATCCATAAACGGTGACAGAAGGAACATTTAATGCAGCGGCTAAATGTGCTAAACCTGTGTCGCTACAAATGGCACCTTTCGAATTTTTTAAAATCGCCGCATGTTGTGACAAGGTTAGGAAAGGTAAAACAGTTGCGTTGTTTTGATTCGCGGCAATTCGCATCGCACGAATTTTCTCTGCTTCATTTCCCCAAGGTAATAACACATGCAAACCAACTTTACCGGCTAAAAAGATTAATTGACGCCAATAATTTTCTGGCCACATTTTTGATTGCCAACTTGCATTATGCACGAAAACTAAATAAGGTTTTGGCAAATCCAACGTAATTTCCGGAAATGCATAATTCAAAATGCCATAATCCGGCTGATCATCAATATACGAATATCCCAATGCATCAGCAAATAACAAACGTAGACGTTTGACTGCATGCAAATCCTTATCGACAAAAACTTTCTTTTGATAAAAATAACTCGCGAACTTTTCCCTCGCAGAATTTTTATCGAGACCAACACGCACACCTTTTGACAGTAAACTCGTGATGGCACTTTTCAAAGAGTTTTGACCATCAATCACAAGATCATATGAATTTTCGCGAAGTGAATGCAGAAAATTTTTAATTTCACCATTTTTCCAATACTCGATTACATTCGAACGCCATTTGCGATGTGAGGTTCGAATAATATTTTTAACAGCAGGATGCCAGCTTGCGACTTCCGAAAAATTTTTTTCGATCACCCAATCAAAAGTAATAGCCGGATCAAAACGTTTAGCATCAGATAACGCAGGCAATGCATGAATAAGATCGCCCATGGAAGTTAATTTTACGAATAAAACACGCATGATTAATAAGTCTCTTGATTGCGCTTAAAAATACGTTTTAACCACGCAGTAAAAC
>JABDCZ010000110.1:0-1005 GCA_013287885.1 Gammaproteobacteria bacterium | reverse complement strand
CCGCATCACTCGCCAAATAATTCAGCTGCAAAGACAAACGTTTGCCAACATAAGGATGATGTCCGTGCCAGCCATTACGCGTCACTTGAAAAATCACACAACTGCCAGCCAATGGCGAAATTTCTTCGACATAATCATCGAGCGAATGCGCGTTTTTTAATAGTCGCAATTTGCCGCCGTCAGATTCCCAAGTCGGGTTCATGTAGAGAAGTAAGGTAATTAATTCACTTTTACTATCCGTATGAATAACGCCATCGCGTTCGCGTGTCATGCCGCGCAACGTTAACATGGTGGGTTTATTCGTTAAATCTAATGAAAATTTTTCAGCGATGACGTTTTTTAAAATCGTACCCTCTAATTCTTCGATAAAAGGACGGAATGTTGCATGTCGCTCAACTGAACTTGCAGGAATGCTGCCGCCATGCGAAATTTTTGGAAAATGTTCGGTTAACGTTTCCACAAATTCCGGCCGAATAAAATTCGGAATCACGCAATAGGGAAACGGCGTCGTCTGAAGCTTCGCTTCTTTTAAGGCATCATAGTGAATAAAGGTATTTTTCATGCGCGCATTTTATCAGAGGTTTCAAAAGCTGTCATGGCATCTAATACCATTCGAGGCGTCAATTCACGCATGCAACGCTCATGTTTAAGAGGGCAGGTACGTTCAAAACAAGGCTGACAATCGAGTGATAATGAGAGTGTTTTGGCTTTTTGACTTAAGGGCGGCGTGAATCCCGTGCTGGTCGGGCCATAAATGGCGATTAACGGTTTTTGCAATGCTGACGCGATATGCATTAATCCCGAATCATTGGAGACGACCATTCCTGCTAATTCTAATAAGTCGATGGCTTCTTCTAACTGGGTTTTTCCCGCTAAATTAATCGCTTTGCCATTTGTTAGTGTGCGAATCTCTTCGGTCACTGGGATATCATTTTTCGACCCAAACAACCATACTTGCCAGCCCGCGTTCAATTTTTCATTCGCAATTTCTGCATAATATTCAAG
>JABDCZ010000109.1:2620-2755 GCA_013287885.1 Gammaproteobacteria bacterium | reverse complement strand
AGACTCGTCACGCGATTTTCAACCGGAATAACTTTATTCTCCGGGGCAGTGCTCGTCGCTTGCTGCTGTTGTTGGTTCACTGTCGCGCAAGAAGCAAGCAGTGAAATTAAGAAAAAAACATGTGAGGGACTTGAG
>JABDCZ010000109.1:0-2610 GCA_013287885.1 Gammaproteobacteria bacterium | reverse complement strand
CACGTAGATTGCAAATGAATTTATTAAGTGCTGTTTATAAAGAGTATATGTTATGGGCATAAAATGCGGAATTGTGGGGCTACCGAACGTTGGAAAATCAACCTTATTTAATTGTTTAACGAAAGCAGGTGTCGATGCGGCCAACTATCCTTTTTGCACGATAGAACCAAATGTTGGCGTCGTCCCGGTACCTGATCCACGTTTGCAAAAATTGGCTGAAATTGTTAAACCCGAACGTATTCTCCCCACGACGATGGAATTTGTTGATATCGCAGGATTGGTGAAGGGCGCATCCGAAGGCGAAGGATTAGGAAACAAATTTCTTGCCAATATACGTGAAACCGATGCGATTGCACATGTTGTCCGCTGCTTCGTGAATGACGATGTGGTCCATGTTGCAGGCAAAATTGCACCATTAAGCGATATCGAAACCATTAACACAGAACTTGCACTCGCCGATCTCGATACCATTTCTCGCGCTTTGTTACGCTTACAAAAACAAGTGAAAAGCGGAGATAAAGCAGCCGCGGTGGAAGCCCAATTATTTGAAAAGGTCAAAGAACACCTGAATAAAGGATTACCCGCTCGGTCGGTCACCTTAACCAAGGAAGAGAAATTTTCACTCAAATCTTTACAGTTACTCACGTTAAAACCGACTTTATATATCGCGAATGTGGCAGAAGATGGTTTCGAACAAAATCCTTTTTTAGATGAAGTCAAAAAACTCGCCGAGTCAGAAAACGCAGTCGTCGTCGCAATTTGCGCATCGATCGAAGCAGAAATTGCGGATTTAGATGACGCAGAAAAAGTGGAATTTTTGAAAGATTTAAACTTATCAGAACCCGGCCTCGATCGCGTCATTCATGCGGGATATAAACTGTTAGGGTTAGAAACATTTTTCACGGCGGGTGAAAAAGAAGTTCGCGCATGGACCATTCCCACGCACGCCAAAGCCCCTGAAGCCGCCGGCGTCATTCATACTGATTTCGAAAAAGGATTTATCCGTGCCGAAGTCATAGGATATGAAGACTACATTAAATACCGCGGCGAACAAGGCGCAAAAGATGCGGGCAAATGGCGCCTCGAAGGCAAAGACTACCCCGTCAAAGATGGGGATGTGATGCATTTTCGGTTTAATGTGTAAAAAAACAGTATTGCGGGATGATTATGAATGAATCCCGCTATGTGCAATCATAAAATAATTTAATACCCCTATTCAGAATCTCTGCAATTCCATAGCTCGCCAATTCCCCGCTCCACAACCACGAGTTTTAATATTGCTTTTGTATATACAAAGTATATAATTTTCAGCATATGAACCTAATGACACTGAGGTAAGAATATATGAAAAATTCGCCTAAAAAAGTAAATTCAGAAAAGGCTTGGGATAAACGCGAACTAGGTGCATCAGAAAAGCATGTGCGCAAAGCTTCTCCTGAAAGAGAAAAAGCACTTGATGAACGACTTGGTTTACAAACAATCTCTATTCGGTTACAGAAAAGTTTAATTATTAATCTTAAAAAATTAGCCGAAGAAGATGGCATAGGTTATCAACCTTACATAAGACAGGTGTTAATGCGTTATGTACGCAAATTAGATTCCGAGCGAAGAGCGAAAGCAAAACATGAAAAACACATATTGGGTGCGAGGTAAAGACCCTCACCCCAACCCCTTGTATGTTAGAACCCTCTCCCCTCGCTTCACTCCGGGAGAGGGGAACTAATTTTTTTTTCAATTCCATTCCTCATCAATCGATGAAATAAATGACAAAAAAGCCCATAAGGCGCATTCTGATTAAAAATCACTCAAATAATGGTGTCTGTGAATATATTTATTAATGATAAAATATAGTTTGATGCATAGTTAATTAAAAATAACTTTCAGGGGGATTTATGAAAAAGATATATTTATTAACAACTGCCATTATTTTTTGTCTTATCACTATTTCTGCGAATGCAACTCCAAGAGGTTTTACTGTAAAAAACCTTGTTGGAAATGTTGATTGCAAAGCAACGGTTGATACATGGTGCTACCAATATCATAATCGCGCTCCAGGCGTTCCAGAAACGACGACGGGCGTATATTATTCTAAAGGTAATAACACGACGTGTTATTACATTTGCAATTATTAATACTAAAAACCCTCACCCCAACCCCTCTCCCGCAAGCGGTAGAGGGGAAAGTAAGCTGAACTTTCAACAAACCCTCACCCTAGCCACTCGTTTTACTCCAGGAGAGGGGAACTAATTTTTTTTTCAATTCTCCGCTCCCACTTGGTACGGGGATGGCTAGAAAGTGGGGTGGATTAATCCACCCTTGTCTCAGGTGTTCCCTCAGCTATTTGCCCCCGGCGGGATTTTGTGTTGCTGATAGGGGGGATTGCGTATATGAGCATTAGGTATTAAATTGACCACTGTTGGTGGCAATAACTGTACATGTGATCACGAAATTATCCTCTTCATCATAAGAAAGCCCCAGATTTGAAGTTGGTGGATTAATAAGCCCATGGCTCTCCTCATTCTTGCACCAAGTTACCTGACTGATAGTTAAAGTTTTTCCATTGAAATATTGAGTATCAGTTGGGGTTGACTGGTATTGACCTCCTGCGGC
>JABDCZ010000108.1:0-2775 GCA_013287885.1 Gammaproteobacteria bacterium | reverse complement strand
TCATACATAGGGAAGTGGTAACGTTGTTCCATGAGTTTGGTCATTGCATGCAAATGATTTTATCGAATGTAGAATATAGCTCTTTGCGCGATTTTATCAATTTGCCCTGGGATGTCATTGAATTACCAAGTACTTTATTCGAAAATTTTGCTAAACAAAGTACGGTATTAAAAAAAATTTCCAAGCATAAAGAAACCGGTGAACCTTTAACGGAAGATCAAGTTAAAAAGCTGAATGCTATGGTAGATTGTATGCCTGCCTGTGATGAAATGAATATATTGATATTTGCATGGTTTGATTTACGATTGCACTATGAATATGACGTTTCTAAAAAATCACAAGTAAGAGATCTCAAAGCTGAAACAGAAAATTTAATATTTACATATCCCAGTTATTATCGAAGAGAAAATCATTTTAGACACCCTTTCATGAAAGATTATGATAGCTTGGATAACTGCGGTTATGCCTCTCGTTATTATAGTTATATTTGGTCGAGAATTATAACAAAGGAAGTTTGGGTACGTTTTAAAAAAGAGGGTGTATTAAAAAAAGAAGTTGCTATGGATTTTAAAAAAATCATATTAGAATCGATGTTTACAAAAGAACCACTTGAATTGGTTAATGAATTCCTAAAGCGACCTCAGGATCAAATGGTTACAATGGATGCGTATTTGAAAAAATTTCGTAAAAATGTTGATAAACCTTTGCTGGAATTTACTTTATTCAAACAAGATGAAAATAGTGAAATAGCAAAGGATAAAGTTTGTCAGGTTAATATCAACAAACCTTAGTGAGATGTCACTTTATCATCGCATTTTTATTTAAATTATAAACCACCAGATGATTTTGAAAATCTGGTGGAAATTGGTTGGGTATGAAAATATGATTGAGAAAAAAGCTAATGAACTAGTACAACAATACATATTAGGATGGAAACAAAATAATCTTAATTTGATTACATCTTGCTTATCTGAAAATTGTATTGTAATCGAATCTCATGGACCGACCTATCACGGTATTCGGGATATTGAGAAATGGTTTAAGCTTTGGTTAGAAGCTAAAAGTGAGATATTAAAATGGGATATTTTGTCATTCTCTTTTTGTGAAAGAGAACAAATTGCATTTTGCGAGTGGGATTTTAGTTGTATTTCTGATGATGTAAAATATTCGTTTTTAGGAATTAGTGTTGTAAAATTCTCAGATAATAAAATTATTTTCATTCATGAATATCGAATGACTAATCCTGGATATAACTGGAAAGGTGATAAATTAAAGTCTGAATGACAATTATAATTTAGTGTCCGCTAAATGTGAGGCAGATAATATTTATAATTGTGTCACAGAAGATGATTGTAGTAAACTGCAACCGCAGTATATAAACTAGCGTAGTTATATATACGCACACTTTAATTTTTATGCGTGTAATAAACATAAGGAAATGAATGATGAATCCAAGAAAAGAAGAAACTTTTTATGAATTAACAAAAACAACCAATCAATCTTCACATTTTTTTAAACCAACAGAAAAAGAACAAGAAAATAAATTAAGTAAAATGAGCGCTGATGCACTCGAAAATGCCGAAGCATTTGCTATATATACGTTACCTACCATTACTGCAACAGGGATAGCGATGCTTACTCTTGATAGTAAGCCTAGTGGTGCTATGATTAATATTGGACCTATGATTAAGGCGCTAGGTGTTCCTGTCACGGTCGGAGGAATCGTGCTTGATGTTGTTAAAGCACCCATTTGCCTGACTGTTGCAACTGAGGAGGCAGTACGAGCAGGGATTTGTAAATTGGCCTCTTATGTATTTGATAAAAGAGATGTGGCAGAAGAAGATATAGAAAAAATCTTTAAAAGTTTTTTAATGAGAATGCGCCAAACAGCAACCATTTTAGAGGTCTTAGAATTAGAAGAGAAAGGTGTTTTAACTCGCAAATTAGAATCTCGTGATATTGAAGAACTCGTTGGCTTAACATTATTACATACAGCGTACGCATCACGTGATTTGAAAGAAGGTATACGATTAAGCACGGGAGAAATACTATCTAAAAAAGATTGTCCCGCAAACGGTAAATCATTATTCGATAAAGTTACTCTTTTAAAAAATACAATACGACAAGCGTTACATTCAGAAAAAGTATCAGATGATATATTGAGTGAAGAAAAAGAAAGAGCAGATTCTCAAATGGTGTGCAAATGGATAAAATTCATAAAACTAGGTAACTCAGTTAAAATAAAAGATATGCCTGGTTCAAATTCGCATGAAGTTGGCCTCGTAAATGATATTATTCATCAAATTAAACATTTAAAAAAGTTAGGAATGAAAATGTTGCCAGATTCTGTCGAGTCAATTGAACGTCGCATGAGTCGATAGTAAATAGCATCGCCATCGTGATAAGTTATTGTGGTCACAGTAGGGACATCAATCACTTGATGCCCCTACTGCGACCAAAATGCTATACATTTGATAGGTTATAAAATAAACCTCTCAAACATTTATGGATTTTGGCGTTTGACAATATTTTTTTCCATTTGACGTCCCATCATCATACCTACAAAAAATATTGCCCCCCAAGTAGGATTTTCGATAGCTAATTTTGTGGCGAGGCCGCCAGCAATGCCAAGTAGAGGTAAAGCAAAAAACTGCGATTCATGAAAGCTAGTATTCTGCAAGAGCGTGCTACATTTCCCTGCAAATAAGCCAATTCCAAATAAAGCTCCGCCTTTCGCAAAATTGGAATAGCTTGCCTCTTTTAACTCAGCTATGG
>JABDCZ010000107.1:0-2835 GCA_013287885.1 Gammaproteobacteria bacterium | reverse complement strand
CCATTGAGTTATTGGTCTTGGCAAAATTTTAGCCAGGAAAATAGTCGTCACCTGATGAGGTGGGATATGCCAAATCATTCTTCAGCTGATTACCTACGCACGAAGGCTTACGCAGGAAATGCAGATTTTTCTGTCATTGGTCAAAGTTATGCGCACACGAGCTCACATGGGGCGATCGAATGGTGCTGGCCTAGCGATAATGCCTCCCGTTGGTATATCGATATTGAAATGTACTTTATTTACTCCCATTCTAAAACTCGCAAGGTAGTTGAGTTATGGCAGGATGATGTTTTGCTATGGCGCCAAGGTTTTCATGCGGAACAACCAGTCGCACATTTTTTAACGCTTCCCACCACTGAGGACAGTAGAGAAATAAGGTTAATCGTACTCAACGAAACAAATGACATTGACTCCAGTAAATTTATTTATCGCCTGAAGCTTTATCAACATGATGCGAACATGACAGGAAAGAACCCGATTGTACTTCCGCAAAAACATCAAATGTGTATGGGTTTTCCCCATTTACCCGCTGATCTTCAACGAAAATTATTTGAAATCCACTGCCAAACCGATGCGCTCACTCCTGACGAAAAAATGAGATTACAGCAAGCCGTGACCGCAAAAGCCCTACAACAATTGCAACTTACCGACAGAAAGTTCGGTGAAAGCAGATATTATGGGCTCAAAAAATAATGGAAAGAATAGATACCGAAACACTCGTCATTGGCGCAGGTTTTGCGGGTTCTGCTGTCGCCTCTAAATTGCCCCCTGGATCTTTTTTATTAGTCGATCGTGGTGAACCTTTAAATTATTCGAAAGCGTTACAAGAATACCGTCAGTTTTCAACAAAAAAAAATTCAAAACAACCCCATTATTTTCAAAAACTCCTGCATGCCGCACAAAGCCAATTGGAAAATAACCAATTAACTGAAAAATTTTCTATTTTATCTTCCAATCTCTATACCTTTGTTGCGGGTGGCATTTCCAATATTTGGGGTGGATATTGCAACCGAATTACTAGGCAAACCTTTGAGCGAGAAGGTATCTTAGCTTGGCCCATTACATTAGGCGAGCTTGAACCTTTTTACGAACACGCAGAAAAATTACTTTTCTTACATGGTGATCCTGATTTGGCAACCGAATCGATAGCCGCCCCCTTGCCGGGTTATGACTTATGGCGCGATGTTTTGGCGCCTTATTTTCCAAATGCACATGTTGGGGCTTACGCGAAAAATATTTCGAACTTGCATCAAGGAATGGGAAGATGTGATGGATCTGGATTTTGCTTATTGTGTCCGAATGATGGGAAAGTGCGCCCACAGCATATTTTTAGTGATCTTGAAACCTACCACGGCACGAAGGTCCATGAAATTGTATTTGATGGTGCGAAAGCGAGTTACGCCATTTGCGAAACCGATGGTCAAATGTATCATGTTGGCTTCAAACAAATTGTGATAGCAGCCGGCGGTTTAGAAAATGTAGGAATTTTTAAACGCGGCAAATGGCCAAGCGAAACACCGACACATTTGGCAGGATTATGTTTTCAAGATCACACTATTAGTGAAACTTATGTGAAACTTCCAGTCGAACTACCATTTTTGCAAATCGGCACGGAAGCGCATGTCGAATTGCCTAGTTTATCCGGTTATTTTAATAATATTGAATTTAAAACTTTAGCCATTACTGAGCCTCCTATTGGTTCAACATTTCATTCCTGGTTAAAAAACCAAAAGTATATTAACCCTTCAAATATTGCTGATTTTATTAATCAATCTTCGAAATATTTAAACCTATGGACGCAAATTGAAATTCCCCCAGAATTTGAAATGGAACTGGTCTACAGCCAACAAAATAATTACGCTTTTAGCGATGAACGCTATGTTGCCAATATGCGTGAATTGAATAAGGCTTTTGCACTATTCACCAAAAAAATTAAAAAACATAAACGAGTTGAAATCATCGGAAGCAATCCGCTATATCAAGACCGCTACGGCGGCCACCACTACACGGGCACCACGCCGATGTCAAATAATGATCGCGCCTTGCTCGACCCTCACTTAAAAGTGTTAGGCACCGATAATGTGTACGTCGTCGGCGGAAGTGTATTACCACGAACCGGTGGCGCGAGCCCAACGCTTACGATTATTGCATTGGCCTTGCGGTTGGCAAAACATCTCACACCGCAACCTCACCCTTAATATGCGGATGTGATTCATAATTCAGAATTTCAAAATCGTCAAATTGATAATCAAATATCGATGCAGGCTTGCGTTTGATGTGTAACGTGGGCAAAGGATGTGGTTTGCGTTGTAATTGTAAATCGACTTGGGCTTGATGATTGGAATAAATATGACAATCGCCGCCGGTCCAAATAAAGTCTCCCACCCCGAGATCGCATTGTTCTGCCACCATGTGCGTTAATAACGAATAAGAGGCAATATTGAATGGCACCCCCAAAAAGGCATCGGCCGAACGTTGGTATAACTGACAAGACAATTTTTGATTTGCGACATAAAATTGGAAAGCAAAATGGCAAGGTGCCAACGCCATTTCTGGCAAATCACCCACATTCCAGGCGCTGACGATCAGTCGACGTGAATCGGGATTTTTTTTGATTTGATCGATGACTTCGCTGATTTGATCCGTGGTTTTGCCATTCGCGCCTTCCCATGACCGCCATTGTTTGCCATACACGGGACCTAAGTCACCATTTTGATCCGCCCATTCATTCCAAATTCTCACTTCATTATCCCGCAAATATTGAATATTGGTGCTACCTTTCAAAAACCACAATAATTCATGAATAATGCCGCGTAAGTATAATTTTTTGGTAGT
>JABDCZ010000106.1:1993-2837 GCA_013287885.1 Gammaproteobacteria bacterium | reverse complement strand
GATTTTAGGAATAAGGTAAAATATTTGAAAGGCATAATCATTCGGGGTAAGATATTGAAAAGTCGAGATAAAGAGTCAAATCATGGATGAGCTACTTCAAAAAATTGAATCAAGAATTCGATCGTTGATACAGGAATTTCAACATTTATCTCAAATAAATGCCGAATTAAAACAAAATAAGCGTCATTTATCATATGAAAATGAGCGAATGTTGTCTAAACACCAAAGTATCATTGGGCAAATTGAACATATGGTTACACGTCTTAAATCAATTGAGGGAATGCAATGACTGAGACTAAAGATGCGTCCGTAGAAATTTTAGGTAAAATTTATCAAATTAAATGCCCTGCCACAGAAGAAAATTCCTTACAACGCGCTGCGCAATATCTTGAAGAGAAAATGCGACATACAAGAGAAACTGGCGCCTTAAGTATGGATCGAATTGCGATTGTGACAGCGTTAAATGTGGTACATCAATTGCTGACATTAGAGCAACAGAAAAATCATCATTTTCAAATTATCAACCAACGTCTCAATCAATTACAAAGTAAAGTTGAACAAGCGTTAGCATATAACGAAGAACTGGAGTTCCAATCTGCAGACTAAAAAAGATATTCGTCTTCAATTATTGCAAAAACGTAAAATGATTTTACCTGCGGAAAGAAGTTCCGCAGGATTAAAAGCCGCTGCGTTATTCCAAGAAAACGACCTATTTGTAAAAAATAATAAATTTGCTTGTTATTTCGCAACAGAAAATGAATTTGATTGCAGTGATATCATTCAACTAATTCTTAGTGCTAAAAAAAAATGTTATCTACCTACACTTTCTATGTATGGCAATAAG
>JABDCZ010000106.1:0-1983 GCA_013287885.1 Gammaproteobacteria bacterium | reverse complement strand
AAAAAGATATGCCGCTTCAAAAAAATCGTTATCAAATTCCAGAGCCAATGTTTGCCACAAAAATTCAGCCGCAATTATTAGATGTCGTCATTTTTCCGTTAGTAGGATTCGATTTAAGCGGACATCGCTTAGGTATGGGTGGTGGTTATTATGATCGGACTTTTCAAGCGGTGAAACACAAAAATACCCCTTTCTTTCTAGGATTAGCCTACGAGCTACAAAAAGTGGATTCACTTCCCAAAGATGCTTGGGATATTCAGCTTGATGGTGTTTTAACTGAACGAGATATTTATATTTTTAAAAAATGAATGAATATTCAATATTTTCAAGAGCATATCAAACATGTTTTTAGACGCAGAGCCGCACTTTGCGATCCTCGTCCCTAACCGTCAGATTATACTGTAAAAATTTTTAAATATAAAAACTCTTTATAATATTAATTATATATATAAATAATATAACCCTCGGGGTAATTTATGACCAATATTTCACAGTATCTTTTAAAACGTTTGCACGAATTAGGCTCAAAACATCTCTTTGGCGTTTGCGGAGATGTGGTGTTGGGATTTATGGAACAAGTCCAAAAAGGGCCCGTCAAACAAATCAATTGTTGTAATGAATTGAATGCAGGCTATGCAGCGGATGGCTATGCCCGCTTACATGGCATCGGCACTGTCGTGACGACTTTCACGGTGGGACCATTAAGTGCGATTAATGCAATTGGTGGCGCTTATGCAGAACACGTCCCGGTTGTTATTATCGCAGGTGCGCCTGAAACGAAGCATGCGAAAGCAAGCAGAATGCTACATCACACATTAGGCCCAGATTATGCTGTTGCACGCGAAATGTTTCATCGGATAACGGTTGCTTCAGAATATCTTGATGATCCGTCTAAGGCTCCCGAACAAATTGATCGTGCACTCAGTTTATGTCTCTATTATAAACGACCTATATATTTAGAAATTCCTGCTGACATGGTAATTGAAAAATGTAAAGAACCCGGTAATTTTAAACGAATAGAAAGAAAGAGTGACGAAAGTAGTTTGCGAGATGCGACGACTGAAGCGATTAATTTACTTTCTAAAGCAAAAAACCCTATTATATTAGTCGGTATGGAGGTGCTTCGTCATCAATTACAAGAACCTATAAAAAAATTATTGGATAAAACCGGGTATGGATTTGTCGCATTTCCTACCGGAAAAGCAGCGATTTCAGAAGACCATCCTCAATTTATCGGCATTTATCAAGGTAATTGGAGCCGTCCTTATGTTAAAGAAATGGTAGAAAAATCTGACCTTATTTTAATGTTAGGTGCATTTATCATTGATTCCGATACCGGCGGTTTTACAGCAAAATTAGATATTGAAAAATTAATTCAAGTTAACTTTGAGCAAGTGAAAATTAAAAATCAACTTTTTGAAAATGTTAAAATAGATGAATTCATCGATAAATTAATACAAAAATTACCAGAAGGCAAAGTCTCAACTTCTTTAATTCCTGCAAGCAAAGCTTTGAAAGATGAATATCAATATACACCGGCGCCTGATGATAAGTTATTAGTAAAAAGATTTTTTAAAAGAATTGCTACTTTTCTTAAACCTAATGATGTGGTTGTCGTCGATGTGGGAGATAGCTTGTACAGTACATCGGGTATGTTATTTCCTAAAAATGCGACTTATATTTCTCAAGCGTTCTATAATTCCATTGGGTTCAGTGTCGGGGCGGCATTAGGCGCATCAACAGGACAGGAGCGCCGCACATTATTATTTGTCGGTGATGGGTCCTTTCAAATTGGTGCCCAAGAAATTGCAACGATGATCCACACAGATTGTAAAACCATTGTTTTTTTATTAAATAATGATGGTTATGGTATCGAGCGCGCCATCTATGACGGTCCTTATAACGATTTATCGCCTTGGCGTTATCATTTACTTCCCGAAGCGTTGGGTGGAGAAAAAGGAATTTTGGTTGAAACCGAAGGAC
>JABDCZ010000105.1:0-2846 GCA_013287885.1 Gammaproteobacteria bacterium | reverse complement strand
TCTGTAAATAATGAGAAGTCAAATCTGGTATAAGATATTCTTCATGTAGTTTTTTACCTTGGAATTGAAAAGTTTCGATTTTTTGCATTTTATCATCAACAATATAAATGTATCCATTTTTCATTAATAATCTATCGGGAAAAAGGTCAGAAATGGTTTTGTATGAATGCTTCAGATCATTTTTTATAATATGAAGCCGAGTTGTATTTTTATTTCTTATTAAAGAATTTTCCTCACAAAAACTTGTGCATGCAAAATACTCATCGTTTAATTGAATAAAGTGTCTCATTGCTGAATTGTAGCTTGGCAGCTTTAAAATCCAGCTTGCAAGCCACCAATTAAATGAAGCTTTGCCAGTAGGAAATAATTCTTTGGAATAGGATGTTCCCTTCCGAAAAGTGATTTTCGCGGGATAATTGGAATTTCCTTATAGTTTTAATTAAATAGCTTATTAATATTTTTAAGAGATAATATAATTTTTTAATTTTAAAATCATCGCTTTTATTTTGTTATAACCTTCATTAGAATAACCGAGAGAATAAAAATAAGGGAAAAATCCATGCCAAGGAACAACATGCCTCGTCACAAAAAATTCACTTTTGAGATGAATGAAAGTAATGCAACATGTCCCATTTCTCTCCAGGTTTTTTTACAGCCTGCCTATGTAGAGCCGTGTGGCCATTTTTTTGAGATGGAAGAAATACAAAAATGGAAGCAAAATAATGTCAGTTGTCCATGTTGCCAAAATACCATTAAAAACATTCATCCTGCATCGAAAGATATCAATGCTAAGCTCGATAAGATTTTAGAAAATAACCCTAAACTATATGACGATTGTTATTTGAATGTAAAAATTTTAATGTCTACGCTACAAAATAACAATGATCCTTTTTTACCAAGAGTGTTGAACATTTTACGGTATTCTGAACGGCAAATGAATGTATCGTTTGATGAAGGAATATCGATATTTTGTCATTTAGCGGCTTCTCAGAAAGGAAGAAGGGTTTTAAAAGAAAATCCAAAGCTCTGCGAACTTGTGGATGTAATCTCATTGAATAATCCTTCAAGCAAAAGCGCAATAACTCCACTTTATTTTTTGGCATCCTCAAAAACTGGGAGAAATATCATTCTTTCGAATCCAATTTTACGCTCAAAAATTACGAAAGATGGGTTAAACTACATTTTAAAAGATGAAGCTCACAAAGGTCTTTCTCCATTATATTGGTTATTCAAGGAAAAAGATGGTCGCAGATTATTATTAAAAGAGCCGCGTTTACGAAATTTAATTCAGCCAAAAACTTTGCATACGCTCGTTCAAGTTAAAGGTGACGATCAAGGAAAAACAGCCTCTTTTTGGTTAAAAACAACGTCTGAAGGCCAAGAATTAATGGCGGTATTGTCTCAAAAACCCTCGAGGGAAGCGCAGGGGTTTTTTGTTTGTTTGAAGAAAATACTTTTATGCCAGGATATTGGATCTGAAGAAAAAGAATCGGGTTATATGTTACCCAAAAAATAGTAATTGATGTAGCTGTCATGCCAGCATGCTTTTAGCTGGCATCCAATCGACATTTAGCGAAGCCTCTTGGATGCCAGCTAAAAGCATGCTGGCATGACAGCTAAGCCAGGTGCTTATCAACCCCTCAACCCAAACTGCATAAATCCCGAAAACGAGAGGCTGTGATGTTTTCTAACGGGTGGTAAATCAGAATCCATTTTTAACAATGGAAATGCTTTGAGCATTGCGGAGAAAACCGCATGCATTTCCATCCGCGCCAATTTTGCACCTAAGCAAAAATGACTGCCATACCCGTAGCTTAAATGCGGAATATTTCTTTTTTCTAATTGAATATCATTTGGTTCGGGAAAATATTTTGGATCACGATTGACGGCATGTGTTGAAATAAAAATAACACTTCCTGCTTTTATTTCTTGATTACCGAGCTTAGCATCGGTTTTAACAACTCTAAAAATAAAGGTAACTGCAGGATCGAGACGATTGCATTCTTCTAGATAATGTTCAAGTAAATGATTGTGATTCGCAACATGTTTCCATTTATCCTTTGTATTTAAAAGAATATATAAATTATTACACATTTGATCTGTCGTTGTGATTTGTCCTGCGACCAACATCATAATCGCTTGTGAAATAATTTCATTATCCGTTAAGCCAAAACTATCTTGATGTTGTATTAAACTACTTAAAAAATCTGTTTTTAAGTTATTTCGCCGCTTTTTTAATAAATCTGAAAAATAGTCATAAAGATTTTTAGCGCTATTATTCACTTTTATGCCATCTTCGTTAAAATAGGTTGTTGACCCTCCAAAAAATTGTGTCATGTTATTCGACCACTCATAAAAATGTAAACGCTCATCTTCTGGAATATCAAAAAATTCTGCCAACGTCACAGAAGGAATAGTTTGCGCAATTTCACTGACAAAATCATAAGGAGTTGAGTGATGATATCGAGACAAGCATTTATCGATGGTGTTATGAATTAATGGCATCATTTGTTCTAATCGTTGCATCGTAAAGCCATGATAACAAATACGTCGGCGACTCGTATGTGCTGGTGCGTCACTCATCACCATCATGAGACCTACGACGTTAAAAAAATCTTGAATTAAACTTAAGTCCATTTCAGGCATTCGCGAAATAAAAAAAGGCGATCGATCGCAGGTATAATCAGGACTAGTTAAAACTTCTTTTGCTAAATCATAGGAGGTGATCACCCAAAACTTTCCAGGATCCCACCAGAATAACTCTCCCATGCTTCGTAAAGTATTGCTAAATTGCTCTGGTGTAGAAGTTTTTTTTAAATTCATTAAAGTATTTGGAATCATAAAAT
>JABDCZ010000104.1:0-2925 GCA_013287885.1 Gammaproteobacteria bacterium | reverse complement strand
GGTTCGCTGCTCACATACTTACAACGTATGCTGCGCTGCGATCCTCGATAATCAATATTTTTTGACGCATCCTAGCGAATTGTAAACAAACCTAATTTTTTAAATTTAACAATTAGATGTATCAATTCCGACGCCGATAAATGCCGCTCTCACATCAGCCACTGGATAATTTAAATCTTCTGTTGCTTTCACCACACCGCATGCGGCTTGATGAAATGTGGTATTCGGTATCCAATAAAAGCGATTTGCTGCGACCATCGCATCAAACGCTTTTTTCGTGTCCCAACCCGGCGTAGTTGCAATTAAATAAAAGGCTTTATTAAATATCCCACTAGTATAATGGACATCGATCCATGGACGATATTGGCGCATGTCATCAATCGAACAATTATGTCCTGGTTTGTCACCATTACAATCTTTAGATGGCTGATCCATGTAACGAAGCGCACCATTTCCTTTCATAATTTCAGCGCCAATCATCCAACTGCTTGCGCCTCCGCTATAAAATTCCGCCGCTTGTGCTGCCATATCAGAAAATGATTCATTCAATCCACCGGATTGATTTTTATAAACCAAATTAGAATGCTGCTCGGTAAAACCATGACTGATTTCGTGCGCCGCAACGCCTAATGAAACTAACGGATAAAAGGTACCGTAGCCATCACCGAACGTCATCGTTGATCCATCCCAATAGGCATTTTCCATCGTTTGATGAACACGCATGATAAGTTTCATTGGACCATTCGCATTGGTGAGAACTGGAATACCGTACCAGCCTTGATACATTTCTTTAATGACTTGACCTGCATACAGCGCATCATTACCCGGAGAATAACCACCATTGGCTTCATCAAAATTACCATCCCAATACACATTATTATGAGAAGGATCTCCCGTTTTACAGCTATAACTTGACACTGTGTCGTGTAAACGAACATCTTTGACGATAACATCAGCATTATTTAGGTTACAAACCGATTCAAGTCGAGCCACATTTAAGGTAGGCAAATGATTGGGTAATCCATCATAAATCAACTGGCCCATTTTCGGATTTCCGCCAAAGCCACCACCATTTTCGGTTTGCAAATTATCCCATTGTTCGTAAATTTTAAAGGTTTCAGCATCAATGATAAAAGTGGGAATAGCGGGCACACCTTTGGATGGTTTCGCAAAAAAACTGACGAGATAAGCATAATGCGCTTTTTGATTTTCATCCACATAAATCATTAATTCACTTTTTTTCTGATCGATTATCGTATCCGATGTCGAATGAAATGAGCGCAATGCCGCTTCCATTACCATATTTTCTCGATTCACATTTGGAATTTGTAAGGCACGCGCTTCTAGATCTTTTGCAATATTTTCGTAAACCAATCCATTAACCGTCGCTCGAGGCGATGACGTTAATAATGATTTTTCGCCTGATGGAAGATGCTGAATCACATCTCCACCCCATACACGCAATCCCTCATAAGTTTGTTGCAAACGGATATGCGTCGTTTGATGCGAATCTATTTCTCTTTTTATTTCTTTCAGCGGAAAATGTGATAGTACACTTACATTTTGATTTTCAAGATTTTTTTCTGTGGCAGCGAAAACGTGGGAGATGGATGCTGCTAAAATACTGAATAAAAATACACGATGTTTCATTATATTCTCCATAATAAAAATTCCATGTTCGAAACGAGTATGGCATTATCTCAAGTTATAATTCAACTAGGAGGATTCATATGTACAAAATAATTTTTTATGCGCCCCCCTCTCATGTCGAACAAATTAAAAATGCAATGTTTGAATGTGGCGCCGGTAAAATAGGTGAATATCAGCATTGTGCTTGGCAAGTATTAGGTGAAGGACAATTCATGCCGCTCATGAATAGTAATGCATTTATTGGTGAAAAAAATATCCTCGAAAAAACGCCTGAATTTATGGTCGAAATGATTTGTGAAGATGCCTTGATCCAAGATATTATTTCAGCATTAAAAAAATTTCATCCATACGAAGTGCCGGCTTATCAAGTTTTTAAAATGGAAAATTTATAAAGGTTACAAAAAATGTTTACTCAAGGATCGGTTAACTCACACTCAATAGCAGAAAAAAAAGAGAGCGCTAATGCTCTCCTTTCACCCATTTTTCGAACATCGGATATGGTGATTACATTTGCGATGCTGCCTTATATGGATACAAAAGCGTTAGCTACTTTTTCACAAACGTCGCAGCACGCATATGCTCTCACAAAACTAGAATTAAACAAAAAAGTAATGGAAATATTACCTGATGGTAATACTCGTTTGGCTTCAGCAATCATTGGTGGTAAATATGAAATCGCATACGCTTTGCTGAAAGCAAAAGTCGATGTTAACCAATGCAATACTAATAAAGGAATGCCATTACTATATGTAGCAATCAAAAGTAGGAAACTTTTCAAATTACTGCTAGATTTTAAAGCGGATCCGCATGCAGCGGATGGCTTGCCACTTTATCTCGCCGCTCAATATGAAAAATATGATATGATGCATAATCTTATTGCTGCAGGTTTTAATGAATTTAATAATACCTATCCTGCGAGAGCGACTGACGCCATTACACAACCTTACGCACTGCAAGTTATACCGGTGGACCCTACAAAAATACACGAAGCGCTCGATATCGTAACCGTATTACTCAATAAAAAAGCGCCCTTTTATGGCGAATCCAATATGATTAAATTTTTATTACTCGTCGACCAACGTAAAGCTTTAAAGGCATTTTCTGAATTATGTGGACGTACTGAAGAATGTAATATTGAAGAAAAAAGAGTGTACGATCTAGTCACAAGCACTATAATAAATTTTTCAATAAGCGCATATACTAAAAAATTAAAGCATGTCTTAACATACGCCGCGAATCCACCCGATAGAATAATGAAGGAGCGCGATAACTGCG
>JABDCZ010000103.1:0-2948 GCA_013287885.1 Gammaproteobacteria bacterium | reverse complement strand
CTGGGCACCATCGATGAATTGAATAGCGCGATTGGAATGATACAAGCGTATAAATTGCATAACTCGGAAATGGCGAAAGCGTTGACCCAAGTTCAGCAAGATCTATTTGATATGGGTGGTGAACTTTGCCCGCCTTACCGGGAAACAATGAGTGATGAAAAAATCGTTTTTTTAGATCATCTGATTGAAACGTGGAATGCAACGCTACCTCCTTTAAAAGAATTTATTTTACCCGGCGGAAATATTAAAGCGGCAACGTGCCATTTGGCCCGAACGATTTGTCGACGGGCGGAGCGGACATTGGTAACTTTACATCAAACTGAACCCGTCAATGTAAATGTTTTGCGGTACATCAATCGCTTATCTGATGTTTTATTTATTGCAGCAAGAATCCTCGCGCGTGAAACCACGACGGATGAGCCGTTGTGGGAGCATGAGCGATGATTTTTACGCAAAAGGGACAAACCGAACAAATAGCCTATTCATAAAGTCGTAAAAACCCTCACCCCTACCCCTCTCCCACAAGTGGGAGAGGGGAATTAAACTCTCCTCACGCACCGCTGATACCCGCAAGTTTAAATTTGTATAATTATCAAGAAACCATTACAATTTTGCACAATTTTAGTAGCACCGAGCGACATACGGGGAAAATTTATGGTTAAGCCTTATCAGCGATTACCTTTAGAAGAATTACAAAAAATAATTCAGTGCAAGTCTTATGAAGCGTTAAGTGAACTTTTAGGAGCGGGCAAAAAACCGCTTTTGACAAAACTTCCCTTCCATCAACATTTAGTCAAAGATAATTTTTCCTTTTTTGAATCATTTTATTTTGCGTTTAGTTATGCACAAATGCCTATTCAACTTCTATGGTTAACCATCGCTTTTGCCAGTTTAGGGACTGTCGCCTTATTTATTTTTGGGGGAGTATTCACACTTGCCGGTGCGTTATTAATAGGTTTCAGTGGGTATTATGCGAATCTTCAACATGAAAAAATTTTATCAGACAAAAAAGAATTAGCCCTGATCGGCATACAAATTGAAGCTTTCAATGAATTATTGCGTCGAAAAGGGTTTCCCGTCACAGATTTTTGCACACCCCCCATCAACAATGTTTTAGTCAATAAAAGAGAATCCTTTGAAATGGGATTAATGCTGACCCTTGGTTTAGCATTCACCTATTGGGGTACGCGTGATCTTGTCTTGTATGTCGGCTTTATGAGCGCAGCCTCATTGTTCGCAGGCCCATTGGGACTTGCGATTGTCGCGGGTATTGCCATTTGTGTGGGCATCTCTTTTGGGATTTATCATCATTACCATCAGAAGAAAAATAATCCTATTCAATCGTTAAAAATATTTTTGCTTTCTGAATTAAAGGAAAAACGAACGATATTAAAAACGTTAGAAAATAAGCCTAATCTCGAAATAAAACCAAGTCCGTTTTTAACTCGGGATAGTGGGTCAATTCAGGCTGATTTAGTGGTGAGAAAAGTTGAAGATACATCGTCTCGGCCACGCAAAACAACAGAAGATAAAATACCTCATTATTGTTTTGCCAATGTTACAAAGTTTAATATTTTTAAAAACGCGAGTCCGGTTGCAACGACGCAGACGAAGGGGGATTTTCCGTTGACAAGGTCGATGTCGTTTTGATCAAGGTGGGCCGTAAAGACCCTTTCTCACACCCTACGAACTTTCTCTTGCCGAATAAGCGGCCTCTCACTCGAAGAAGTACTACTCCAACTATTAGTAATCGTCGTCCTATTACCTGACACTTTGCTATCTAATTGTCTTTTTACTTTAACAGGCAGTTTGTAATCATCCGCGACTTTAATTAAATCACGCAACGTAGGTGCCGGCGACAAGTGCTCCTTTTCTGCAATTTCTAATTGCTGATTATAGGTATCAACTAATTGAGTAATGATACGTGGGTTTGTATTGCGATGTTGTAATATCTGGCTTTGTTCTACCTTTGTATAATTAGGAACAGAAACCATCAACATTCTTCGGAGAAGTGCGTTACTCGGCGCACGACGGCCATCCATATGAATAGGATTCTGTGTACCGATAACCATGAACCCAGGGTTTTTGGATCTTTTACCTTTATAAACGCCCATGGTCAAATCATTCAAGAGACGTTCCATCATCGATGAACTATTAATTTCATCGATAAGCACGACTGCGCCTTCACGAAATGCTTTTATTAATAACGCTTCTTTTTCTGGCATGCTCATACTGACGCGAATATGATAAAAAACTTTATGACTTCCAGGCGGCAGAATCGTTTTTTCGTTGATTTTGCGATAACCCGCTTCTTTTAAAACCGCGAGCGCGAGTTCACTTTTTCCGGCGGCGGGACTACCCTCAAGAATAACACCACCCAATCCGCCACTACGTTGGGCGTCACTTAACATTTTATTTTCGTTTCGCCATTCTCGCAGTTTTAATTGACGATCAAGCACATGGGCGATGGATTGACGTGACTCTGTCATCACAAACCCTGATTTTGCAACCGGTTTTGCGTTAAACTTTTGTGAAACGGGCGGTTTAAAACGTTTCGAAAATTCATCGAGATTTTCTTTTGGAATAAGATTTTTCCCGAGATCAAACGCAAAGTGTTTCGCAAGCGTCAGAATGTCGTCGCGCGATAATTTTTTATCAACATGCATTTCTTCATCATCATTAAAGAATGATGACATTTTAAATTCTTTGAGAAAACCATTTTCCTTGTCTAGTAATTTTTGTCGTTTACTTATTTCTACTAAAAGCCATAACGCCATCATTTCCAGTTCACGTGGTGAAATGAGCACTTCTGTACGTGAATGTTTGACAAGCTCGAGATAGACTTTTAAGAAAATATCACTCACCTCTCGCACGTAAGGCGCAACTTGCGTATTTGCAAATAGCGGTTTTAAAACATTTTCATATAAATATTCTGGAGGAAATGGATC
>JABDCZ010000102.1:0-3006 GCA_013287885.1 Gammaproteobacteria bacterium | reverse complement strand
CTACTTACATTCAGCTTCTTATTAGTTGGGGTGCGAAATATAAGTTTCGCACCAATAACTACAATTAAAATTAACAAACTTATTTTACATATTTAAAAGGTATTATATGAATACGATTAATAAAATTATTTCCATCGCATTATTAACTTTCACTATCAATAGTTACACTCATGCTATGCCTCAAGGTCCCTATGTTGGCGGCGGCATTGGTGGAAGTATTTTAAATAATTTTAGTGATACTTCTAAAAAAAATGACGGCTTACAATTTGCCGGGAGAATATTTGCAGGAGTTAATCTCATGGAATGGTTAGGCCTTGAGTTAAGTTATGCAAAATATGGAGAAACGGAATATACATTAGATGATACTTATGATTCTGTCACTTTCAATTATCATTTGAATACAACCTCTCTTGTTGCAAAAGGTTATTTTCCTTTAGATAAAGAAAAAAAATGGAATTTCTACGGCTTATTTGGTGTGGCCTATGTTAATGCTAATGCAGATATGCTGTTCTTTGATACCAAAATTGCAAATGAGTCATCACATGCTTATTCTCCGACGGTAGGTATTGGTGCGACATATACTTTTAATCAACATTTATTAACAAATATAGAATATTCATACGTAAACGGGAAAGACGGTAATTCAAGCCATATCGCTATCCCGGACTCCAATTTATTGACGTGGAATATAGCTGTTGTGTTTTAGCGCGATAATTCAAGGAATTTAAAGATGCTATTACCCACAGCTGAAATAACTATTGAAAACCTCACTTCCGTTCAAATTACGCATGTTTCGGCAGCGACGGTTACTTCATCCAATGCAACGCATATTATTTCTCCGGATAGTTTTGTCAAAATAACGATTCCTGCGGAAAAACCAATCCATTTAAAACTTGAAAAAATTTCATTTGATAATACATTCATGGATCCTCATGTATTTCTTAATTGCGAAAATATGATTTCTTTAAAAAATAATCAAAAATTAAATATGTATTTTGTAGGAAAAGTGCCTGAGGGGCCGATTGAGTGTCGGTATTATTAAGGTGTCTGGATCCCGCGGACAAGCCGCGGGACGACGAATTTTTTGACTTGTTTAGATACCTCTGATGTTTTTAGCTGGCATGACAGATTTTTTATAATGACGCTGCTGCCCAATCACAACCGCATCGGCATCACGACATACAAGCTTTGGCCTTTCTCATGTGGTTCAATTAATACACCGCCGCTTGGATCTGAAAAAGACCAACGAATATCTTTTGAATCAATGGTTGAAACAACATCCAATAAATATGCGACGTTGAAACCGATTTCCATACCATTTCCTTCATATTCTAAATGGATTAATTCTTCAGCTTCTTCTTGTTCAGGATTATTCGCAACAATGCGTAGTAAGTCACGATCCAATTGAAAACGAATACCGCGGAATTTTTCATTTGAAAGAATCGATGCGCGCACCAGCGCTTGTTTCAATGATTCACGGCTGGCAATGGCTGTATTTTCAATGGTACGTGGAATCAATTTTTCATAATCAGGATATTGGGCATTAATTAATTTAGAAGTAAAAGTAAAATCCGGTCCAACCACACGGAAATGATGTTCGCCAATACAAATTTTCACGTCTTCTTCTTGATCTGCATCGAGTAAACGCATTAATTCGAGAACGCTTTTACGCGGTAAGATAATTTTCGTCTTTTTATCCGGAATACTTTCTGCTTGGATGATGGTATAAGCAAGTCGATGGCCATCCGTTGCCACACATTTCATCGTTCCTTGATGAATATCAATAAAAGCGCCATTCAAATAGTGACGCACATCTTGTTGGCCCATCGCAAAATGTGTCTTTGTCAGTAAACTTTTGAGATGCGCCTGACTGAGTGTAAATTCGGTATTAAAAGGACTATCTTCAATATTCGGAAAATCTTGCGCTGGCAATGTCGTTAACATAAAACGACTTTTCCCCGAACGTAGCATTAAATGCTCACCTTCCAGAATAAATTGTAATTCAGCATCTTCGGGCAATGCACGACAAATATCGAGCAATTTTCTGGCAGAAACAGTGAGTGCACCAGGGGTTGCGGGTTCTGTCAGAGGAACCGTACCAATCAATTCAATTTCAAGATCCGTCGCCGTGAGTGATAATTGATCTTCACTGACGCGAACCAATACATTCGATAAAATCGGTAAAGTCTGGCGACGCTCCACCACGCCGCTAATCATTTGCAAAGGTTTCAGCATCGTCGCACGTGGAATGGTCACTTTCATCGCTTATCTCCCAACGATTTAGGTTGTTAAAATTCGTAATAAATTAGTGTAGTCTTCTTCAATATCTTGATTAGAAGTTTTTAATTCCGCAATCACACGACAAGCATGTAACACTGTCGTATGGTCACGTCCTCCAAACGCATCACCGATTTCCGGCAAACTATGATTAGTTAATTCTTTCGCTAAAGCCATTGCCATTTGTCGCGGACGGGCGACCGAACGGCTTCGACGCTTAGATAACAAATCAGCTACTTTCACTTTGTAATATTCTGCAACAGTTTTTTGAATATTTTCGATAGTAATTAATTTATCCTGTAATGCAAGCAAATCTCGCAAGCTATCCTTCACAAAATCGAGCGTGATGGGCTTTCCGGTAAAATGCGCATTCGCAATAATACGTTTCAAAGCACCTTCTAATTCACGCACATTAGAACGAATGCGTTTTGCGACAAAAAATGCGACCTCATACGGCAGATTCAAGTGCGATTGTTCCGCTTTACTCATTAAAATAGCAACTCGCGTTTCCAACTCCGGCGGCTCCACTGCAACGGTTAATCCCCAACCAAATCGGGATTTTAAACGTTCTTCGACACCATTAATTTCCTTCGGATATCGGTCGCAAGTTAAAATAACTTGCTGCTGACTTTCGAGTAATGCGTTAAAAGTATGGAAAAACTCTTCTTGCGAACGATCTTTTCCTGCAAAAAACTGAATATCATCGATCAATAAAGCATCTACCGTACG
>JABDCZ010000101.1:0-3017 GCA_013287885.1 Gammaproteobacteria bacterium | reverse complement strand
TAAAAAACTAATGTGGATTTTAAAAACAACAAAAGAAAAAAGGTTAATATTATATGATAAAAATGCTTAATGAGGTAATAAAGCAATATTGAGAGTTAAGACTTTAGTTAACAATAGGTAAGAAATATTTAGTTTTATCTTTTGAAATTCATAATGATATGGTTTTGTTCTTAATTCAAAGTGATATAATGAATAAGTAGTATGCTTAACAACTAACTTAAATTTTATATTGATGCTCCGAAAAAAATATTATTAAATTATGGTAAATTAAATAAATTTTTAATTCTTACCATTTAAAGAGATTTTCAACTTATGAAAAAAAAATACAATTTGGCATTAGTCCCTCTAAAAAAAAGTAATGAATTTGTTAAATTAGCCAGTAAATTTTCAAGCATTTCAGAAAAGTATTTATTGGGAAACAATTCCTATCCGCATGTAACTTTATATCAATTTGAAGAGAATGAAGAGCTGATAAATAATATTTGGCAAAAGGTTTGTGAACAATGGCAATACAGTTCTATTATCTTACATTTAAATACATTTAGTTATATTACCTTTGATCAGAATATTTATTGGATTTCGCTTCTTCCAAGTAATAGTGAAGTGTTACATGAAATGCATGCTTTAATTGCAAATATATTACTATTACCTATTAAACAAAATTACGATCCACATTTAACGTTAATTAGTACTAAAAATGCTTATTATTATGACGAAATTGATAAATTGTCTAATAACTTAAAATTTACCATTGATGAATTTCAGCTGGTACTTGGAAAGTCAGACGATATTGGTCAACTTACTGAAATTATATTTTAGTCAACTTATTATTAAAGATCTATAAAATTTATATTTAATCAATTAATCTTAAATGAGTGGTTGTTGTTCTTTTAAGTTTTAAGTTTATCCTATGTTGTGTACCAGCTAGAATACCTATGTAGCAAGCTTGAATAGGATGAAAGTTTTTAATAAATTCAGGGTTGGAAATAGCATTCGAAGAAGAGATTATTTTAGTTTGATTGCTTCGGCTATCTATATAAATTAATTCGCTTTTACGATTTAACATGATTATTCTGAATTTTCCGTAAGAGTTTTCTATAGAATAGTCGAATTTTATATTTAGATGTTTATCGGCTCTAAACACTTCACTACAATATTTAGAATAATAATAGCCAACCCATGAAGCATGTTTAGGAGATAAATTTGATAACATTCTGCTATCAAATATTAATTCTTTAAAAGTCATTTTGATAGGTGCGTCAACTCCTGGGCAATGCAAGACTATTGTTTTTTTCGGTATATTAATCATTTCAATACGATAAGATTTATTTTTTATGTAATTTAAAATATTAACAATGAATCCTTTGTATATTTTATGCAATGCCATATATTATAGTCCTATTTTTCTTTTTTTATTTTTTGAGAAAAAGAAATAATTTCTCCTAATTGTTCGGTATTTTTTAATGAAGCTGTAGTATAAATCGCTTCTATTGAAAAAGGATTAAATTTTGTATCAAAATCGTACACATCAATGCCTTCAAATTTCTTTAATATTTCAATCAAATATATTATTAGTGGAAATAATAATATTTGACATATTAGCTTTTTAAAAAAAGCAGCTATTAATAGTTTTTTTAATAATGAAGTTGGCATCGTATCGTAAAAAGCCAATAATATAAAACAAAATATATCTATTGTTAGCGACAGAAAACTTGAAATTATAATTCTTTTTAAAAGTGATTTTCCTTTATCACGAATTTTCATTTTTGCCATCAAATAACTATTTGAAAAGTCAGACAATAAAAAACTAAATAATGATGCAGTTATGATTCTGGTTTCTGGAACAAGAATATTTTTAAATTGTTGATCAAGATTCCAATGTGGAGAGGAAGGAATAATATTTACTAAATTAATAAAAAAAATAAATGAAGTATTCAAGATAAATCCCGACCATATTGCTTGTCGTGCATATTTATATCCATATACTTCAACCAGAATGCTACCTAAGATTACGGTAAACGGAAATACAATAAATCCACCGGTTAGAGGAATACCAAAAACGGATACTAATTTTATAGCAGAAATATTTGAAATTAACCAAGTTGAAACGAATAACATTAAAACAATAAAATAATATCTAAATTGAAAGGTATTAACGATAGGTGAACCTATCGTATCGGATAATTGTGACCCTCTTATCATTTTCTTTTCTCATTGGTATCTAACATTAAAAATATAACCTATTTATTTTCTTGAAGTTTTTCTGGACTGAAACAAAGTTAATACAACTATCCCAATTATATGATGTTGATTATTATCATAGAACAACATGTCTGAACCAGTAATGATAGGTAATAATTGCCATCTAGGCGAGTCAATAATTACTTCTCTAAGTGATAACTCATTATTTGATTTCATCTTAATTATTGCAATATCTCCATCTCTTGGTTGTTCGTTAGGATCAATTATAAATATTGTTCCGATGGGAAATCTTGGCTGCATTGATGGTCTGCTTTCAATAGCGAACGCATCGGGTCCTAATGATAAATCACAACCTAAGATTATTGGATACCAATCATTCCATGCCGATATGTCAATGGCTGATATAGATGCTGCATTGGTAACTGTAGACCAATCAAAAATGGGTACAAATTTAGGGATATTTTTCTGCATTCTAGCTAAAGTTTTAATAGAATTATTCTGAATTAATGCATCAATAGATACATTAAAGTAACTTGCTATAAGATTTAACGTAGAAATTCTTGGATCAGATGTTTCACCTGACACGATTCTTCTTATTGTCATAACAGGAACATTTAATGATTGAGCAATTTGAGTTTCAGTAACGTTATTTTCTGTTAAAAGTATCTGTAAATTTTCTGCCAACTTTTTTAAATTTACATCATTTAGCTTGATTACATTTGCGGTTTTCAATATGTATATCCTCGTTTAACTTACGATAAAAGTTGTTTTGAATCCTTATAGAATATTCGTCACACAACAATAATATTTTTAAA
>JABDCZ010000100.1:0-3250 GCA_013287885.1 Gammaproteobacteria bacterium | reverse complement strand
TCTTGGTTGTCCAGATTGGCCTTTATGTTACGGCCATGTCTATGTGCCCCATGCCATTGCCGTCGATAAATACAAAGCGTGGGCCGAGATGGTTCATCGTTATTTTGCCGGTCTTTTAAGTATTTTAATTGTTTGTGTTATCGGTTTATCTTTTATGCGCTCTTATCGAAATCGCATGACCGTCTTATGTAGCTTAGCTTTAGTTATTTTAATTTTATACCAAATTATTTTGGGTCAATTAACGGTGACATTAAAATTAATGCCTATTATTGTTGTTGGGCATTTAATTGGCGGGTTTTTAATTTTATCTTTCCTGTGGCTGATTTTCTTAACGTCTTCCCACGAATTTTCTGTCATGCCAGCCGAGCTACGCGCGCGGTGGCATCCAGAGTGGCAATTAAATTCTTCTGGATGGTCTAGGCCCGATATTTGCGTTTATTTTGCTTATATCGCTATAGTTTTAATATTTTTACAAATCATGTTAGGTGCATGGACAAGCACCAATTATGCGGCATTAAGTTGCCCTGATTTTCCATTTTGCTTTAATGACCATCCATTTTTTTCAATGGATTTTCAACGGGCATTTCATTTTTTTACAGACAAAAACCTTAATTATGAAGGTGGCATTTTATCTGATACAGCTCGTCAAACTATCCATATGAGCCATCGTTTGGGTGCGTTGGTCGTAACGATATATCTATTTATTTTTACATTATTGATAAGAATAAAAAGCCCTGTTATTTTTTGGATTTGGGGTTTATTAACTCTTCAGATTTTTTTAGGCATCGTAAATGTTACTTTTCAGTTACCGCTATTCAGCGCAGTAAGTCATACATTGGTTGCGGCGATGTTATTACTTTCTCTCGTGACGTTTTTATTTCAGTTACGAAAAAGGAGTGAATGATGAAGGCGACGTTTAAAGATTATCTGACACTATGCAAACCTCGCGTTGTATTGCTGATGATTTTAACTTCAATGGTGGGAATTGCGCTTGCGCCGAGTGTCAATTTTCCTTTTATGGCAATGAGTTTGGGAAATATTGGTATTGCGCTCGTTGCATTTTCTGCGGCAACATTAAATCACGTTGCAGATCAACACATTGATAAATTAATGAGAAGAACAGAGAGAAGACCCATTGTGCAAGGGAGAATTTCAACAAAAAATAGCTTGTTATTCGCTTTAATTTTATGTTTATTAGGAATGGGTATTTTAATTATTTATATTAATACCTTAACGGCCATTCTTGCATTTATTTCGCTTGTGGGTTATGCCATTTGTTATACGTTATTTCTAAAGCATATTACTCCGCAAAACATTGTCATTGGGGGAATAGCGGGAGCTGCACCGCCATTGTTGGGATGGACGGCTGTTACGAATTCCATACAAGCAGAAGCGTTGATATTGGTGTTAATTATTTATGTTTGGACTCCTCCGCACTTTTGGGCGCTTGCGATATATCGCTTAGAAGATTATGCGAAAGCGAATATTCCCATGTTACCGCATACCCATGGTGTACCTTTTACAAAATTAAATATATTGCTTTATACTATTTTATTAATATGCGCATCACTCATGCCATATTTTATTGGTATGTCACATGGTATATTTTTAATTGGTGTTATCATTGCGAATGGATTTTTTCTTTATTATGCATTTCAGCTTTATCGAAATGAGGATAAAAAACATGCCATTCAATTATTTCGATATTCTATTTATTATTTAGGGATTTTATTTTTATTATTGTTGATTGATCATTACCTGTATAGAGAGGTTATTATATGAGATCCATGCAAGAAAAAAAGCATACAAAATTAATTTTATTATTACTGTTATTTTCCGCAGCCGTAGCATTTGTTGTGCTTTATTTCGCAGTGATTGCAAAACATCCTGCAAAACCAGATCTTTCTAAGATTAAAATTGATGGCGTTATATTAACAGAAACTAAGCCTCTTAATGATTTTACTTTAACAGATAATAAAGGGAATGCTTTCACGAAATCAAATTTAGAAGGGCAATGGACGATGCTATTTTTTGGTTTTACGAATTGTGGCTACGTATGTCCAACAACCATGACAGCATTAAATAAGATGTATCACTCATTAGAAACAGATTTATCAAAAGAAAAATTGCCCCAAGTCGTTTTAGTGACCGTTGACCCAGAAAGAGATACCGTCACGCGAATGAATGATTATGTATCTGCATTTAATCCTGAATTTAAAGGGGTGAGGGGAGAGCAAGCGAATCTCGATCAATTTACCAAAGCTTTACACATTACTGCAATGAAAATGGAAGCGAGTGGTGAGGGCGAAAATCATTACATGATTAATCATAGTGCTGAAATAATTTTGATTAATCCTGAAGGTAAAATCCAAGCTTATTTATCGTATCCGCATGAGGCGAATCAAATGAGCAAAGATTATAAGGCAATATTAACCGCATTATCATAGGGAACTTTCATGAAAAAATTACTGCTATTTATTATGATTTTTTGTGTTTCGATAACGAGTTGTGCAGACAATTCTATTTCTTTACATGATTCTGATGGTAAATTATTAAAAATGACTTTTTTTAAGGATAAATGGGTAATTATAAATTACTGGGCTCCCTGGTGTGAAACATGTGTCGAAGAAATTCCTGAATTAAATAAATTTTATGAACATAATATCAATAAAAATGTTTTACTCTATGGTGTCAATTACGATCAACCTCCACGTTATGAATTACAACAAGCAGTTCATCAAATGGGAATCTCTTTTCCAGTTTTGTTAGAAGACCCTAATGTTTTATGGAATCTTGGAGAAATCGCGGTCATTCCAATGACTTTTATTATTAACCCACAAGGTAAAGTAGTGAAAAGAATCATTGGTTTAAATACGGAAGATTCTTTGCGTTCTATTATGAATGTTTATGTGCCAGCATCTTCTTCATAAATGAATAAATTTTTAATAATGCTTATTTTTATAATAAGTGGATTAGCCGGATTTTTTCTATCTCTATATTTGCATCGAAATAAAGAGGTGCAAATAATGGAGACTTATCATTATCCCGCTACATTTGTAAATCAATTAAAGGGAGATCCTGAAGCCGGTAAGAAAATTTTTTTAGAATTCTGCGGAGCTTGCCACAATGAAAACCCTTCAGTTGATGTAAACGCGCCCCGCATTGGAGATAAGATAAAATGGGGAGCATACCGAGATTTAAAAATGCCTACATTACTTAAACTTACCATTCAAGGAAATGGTGCAATGCC
>JABDCZ010000099.1:0-3406 GCA_013287885.1 Gammaproteobacteria bacterium | reverse complement strand
TCCATTGCCCACTTGCATCGGTATCGACATCTGCTGTAATTGTCGCACCGGGTGCCACATCAATCGTATGCAACAATGGATCATATTCGTCATGACCATTTCGCAAAATAAACCAATGCCCATGTAAATGCATTGGATGATGCATCATGGAAGTATTCGTAAAAACCAATCGATAACGTTTTCCGGGTTGTAAAACAATGGTATGCGCTTTGTGTTCAGGCACGCCATTAATAAACCATATAAATCGATCCATGTATCCAAACAATTCCAGACGAATAACACCCGCGAGTGGAGTATTAGGATTATTGGTTTTAACCACACTTTTCATATTTTCATATTTTATTCCTGTTGAAGTTTGATAAGTGTTATCGGAAGGCGTGATGGTATCGTGCAGAATGGAAGGTTCTGTCGGCATCGTATGAGGGCCAGACATGTCCATTGCGTGACCCGAAGGATCACTCATCATCATCGCCATCATTTGTTGCGTGACCGGTAAAGGTTCCGGAAAAGGCGTAATTTCCTGCCAATGAATGGGTTGTTCAGGAGAAGTTTGAAGTGCACCGACGGCCGCACCCACTGTATCAATAGATTCGGCATAAATATAATAAGGTTGATTTTTTTCGATGTGAATTAAAACGTCATAAGTTTCGCCCGGCGAAATCCAAAAATCCTCCACTGTAAATGGTTCAACATCATTACCATCGACATGCACCACCTCTAACGATGTTCCAGGAATTTTCACATGAAAAATCGTACTACCCGCAGCTCCAATAAATCGTAAGCGTACGACATCACCTATTTTAACCAAGATTTTCCACGGATTTGTTTTGGGATGACCATTCATTAAAAATGCATCATAAGCAACATCACTCAAATCATACAAACCCATTCGCATGCGCTGCATCGATAAATAATCATCGCGTAATTGTTTTTTAGCCGTCGCATCTCCTTTCTGATAATCATGTAAAAATTTAGCGAGCGAAGCTTGTAAGGGAAAACGCGGTGCATAAAAATTCCCATCTTTTTTCAAATTAGCAAGCACTTGATCAGGTACCGTGTTAATCCAATCCGACAGTACGATGACTTCATCTTTGTTATATCGATAAGCGGGAGGTACTTTGGGATCAATAATGAAAGCACCATATAAACCCTGTTGCTCTTGCAATCCTGCGTGCGCATGATACCAATAGGTACCCGATTGTTTTAAAGTAAATTGATAATGAAACACGCCACCGGGAGGAATACCCATTTGGTTAATTCCCATCACGCCATCCATTTGCCATGGCACTAAAATGCCGTGCCAATGCACTGCAGTTTCTTTATTTAAATGATTATGGACATTAATTTGAACTTCATCGCCTTCTTTAAAATGCAAGGTTGGTGCAGGTAATTGTTTATTTACCACAATGGCTTTTGAATATTGGCCGTTAAAATTCACGGTCTCTTCCGTGATGTCAAAATCAACTTTTTTTATTTCAGCAAAAACGAAAGGGGCGTATATCAATGGTAGAATCAAAAAAAACTTAAGCCATTTCATGCATAAATTCCAATATTATTAAACTCTCTGTCATCTCCGCGCAGGCGGAGATCCATTCATAATGGATTCCCGCCTGCGCGGGAATGACACGGGTTTTTGCATGACAAATAATAGATTGCGTCTTGTGTCGTGCAAACGCATTCTATATGATGCGTTGGGTCAAGGAAATAAAAATAAAAAGGAAATCATATGCTAGAATTAGAAGACGACGAAAAAACAAAATTATCAGAAAATATTCCTGCCGCAACTCCCCCGCTTTATTATCTTTTGAATTGTGGTGAAACCACCATTCTTACATTGGAACAAAAATATAAAAAAACACGATATGAATTAGAAGCTATCGTAGAATCGCATAAAATAAATTATTATGGATATGTCGGACTAAATGATTTATCAAAATTATCCAATCTCGCTTTTACCTACACATTACTTCAATTTGGAAATTTAGCGATAGATTCTTGCTTCGAAGCAATTTTTTCTAGACCTTTAAACCTAGGCAATTATAGCTATATTATTACCTTTCCACTTGCCCTCGCGGATTTAATTTTGTTTTCTTTTACTTTTTCATCCAACGAAACCGCGATTAAAGATACTTTACAAGTCGCACATTTACCTTCTTTCAGAGAATTTATTCTTGAAGGCAAAACATCATGGTTGAAAAATATAAGGGAAACAGCACATTTCTCTGCGTGTTTAATTCCTCTTCTTACTTTCGGCGTCCCGAGAATATTGGCGATACAAAATTTAATAGCGCCATTTAGTCTAGCCGCACGATTAGGTTTTCAAATACCTTTATTACTTATCGGACTCAATTTCGCATTGCGTTATTACTCCTATGCAGAATATCGAAAAAATTGCGGGTTATTATTACAAAAACTTAAAAACTATCGCGCCTTCACTCATACCAATTTTTATTTATCTCTACAAATTTTATTACAATATATTTGTTTAGTAGGCTCCAATGTTTACCCTTTAAATTATGCGCAAGCCATACTCGCTGGAAACGCTCTTGGCTGGTGGTTTCCTGCAAGTTTAGTTTCTATTCTTACGGGATGGCAGCTTACGATTGCAACCTTGCCCAATATTATTCGAGTTTATACTGAGGATGATGAAATTGTTTCAGAAAATTTAAAAAATAATTATCGTGATGATGTTAATCGTTTACTATTACAGAGAGATGATAAAGTGACACATGATGAGGCATTAGTCATGGTAGAAAAACAATTTGGAAAAAAAGCCAAATCTTTTTTTGCAAACTGTCATGAAGATAACATGAATGATGAAACACTTTCTCGTTTTGTTAGAATTTACCGCGAAGATAAACTTAATATTGAAACCGAACGAAAGCAATCTTATTTTCATATTTTTAATAAAGATCCTATTTTAGTTTTTTCATCCTTTCTACGCGTAGCCGTTGGTATGTATACCGGATATCAATTATCAAAATATCAAGAAAAACTGCCAATTGTTGCCGGAACTTTTTTAATTGGAATTCCTGTGAGTAGCGCTTTATTTTATACCATGTATAAAGCAGAACGCGCAGTCCGAACCGCAAAAGATTTACGCGAAGAAAAAAATTCCGCTGAAAATAAACAAATAGTAACGGCAAAAGACAAATGCCTGAAAGGTAGTATTCACGTATTAAACGTGAGTAATGTTTTAATTACCGCCATGTATGTCATCGCAACATTGGCAGTCCTTGTCGAAAATTCCAATTCGAATACCAAAAATGTTGGAATGATCGCGATTTTATTTATAGCACTCGAAAGTGCTTTATACATGATGCGATATAATATCGAAAAGGTGAATGAAACAGTAAATCAAATTAAGGAAACTTATCGTTCTCCATTTCGAATTTTTTCATCCAAG
>JABDCZ010000098.1:2335-3446 GCA_013287885.1 Gammaproteobacteria bacterium | reverse complement strand
CAGCAAAAAGCAAATTGAAAAAAGTTTTCCATTTAAAAATTTACCTGATAATTATTTTGGTATGTATCATGAAGATAATGCTGTCGTTGACGTCAAAAAATTTATAAAGGCTTTAATCAATTTAAATAAAAAATATGGTACATCACTTAATAGCAATCATCATGTCACAGATATTCAAAGTGATGTCAATGGTGTGAGAGTCACTGCAAATTATGAAGTGTATCATGCAAAAAAAGTTATTTTATCTCCAGGGCCCTATGTCAACGACGTATTAAATTTATTTGGATTTCAATTTAATTTAATATTTTGGGAAATGATTTTTGCATATTATCAAATTACAGATCCAACTTTACATTTTCCAATGTGGTTTCAATTTGATAAATCAAGTGGTGATGCTCCTACCAAATTAGTGTATGGATTCCCACCCGTTACCTTTGGTAGAAAAGGTTTCGTTCAACTTGCTTTGGATTGGGCTTCTCATACATTTAATAACACTTCCGAAAGAAAAAGCATCGCACAAGCATTGGATATCAAGCTTGTGCGCGATTATGTGGAAAAACACATAAGAGGACTTTCTTCGATGCCTATTGATGCGAGTGCTGCAATGCATCCGCAAATATTCGATAACAAAAGCGTTTTGGATTTCATGCCAGAAAAATACGTGCCCTATCACAAAAATGTGGTAATTTGTGCTGGGGGATGGGCTTTCAAATTTGCGCCACTTTTCGGGAAAATATGTGCTGAATTAGCAATAGAAGGCGGTACCAATTACCCCATTGCTGAGCTTTCTATTCTAAGAGAGAATTTAATAAAATTAAAAGAGGAGCCACATATATGGAAAATCAAGCACGCATAAGCACTTTTTTTTATTCTGCATTTTTTATTTTGCTTTATGGGTCTGGTTATGTGGGGGCCAAGTTAGGCTTCCCCTACGCTAAA
Organism: Gammaproteobacteria bacterium; assembly: GCA_013287885.1. Lineage (GTDB taxonomy): Bacteria > Pseudomonadota > Gammaproteobacteria > DSM-16500 > DSM-16500 > JABDCZ01. Next base: position 2,507 of record JABDCZ010000098.1, on the reverse strand, counting down.
CCTTTGGTTTTTTTATGCTGGCGATTTGCAATATCTGGCATATTGCTAATCTTAATTGCGTTTCTCACTAAAGCGACTTGGCCGAAAAGGCCAATCGATGTTTTACATATTTCGGTATCGGGAATTTTTTTAGTAAGTTTATTTTCGATTGGCACTTGGGTTTCTATGGATA
>JABDCZ010000098.1:0-2325 GCA_013287885.1 Gammaproteobacteria bacterium | reverse complement strand
GATATGGGTGTGCCGCCTGCAACATCGGCATTAATTATTGCATTGCAACCATTAACGGTTTCTTTCGTTGCCTATTTTATTTTTAAAAAAGAAATCAATGTGAATCAATGGATTGGACTTTTCTTAGGACTTTTGGGTGTGATGTTGGTTGTTGGAGAGCATGCATCTTTTAATACTAAATACTTGATAGGCGTATTAATGTCTTTTCTAGGCTTACTAGGTTTAACGGTTGGTAATCTCTATCAAAAAACATTTTGTTCTTCGATGAATATCTTTACTGGTGGCGCAATTCAGTCGATGGTGGCTGGCCTCGTTTGCTTAGTACTTACATTTTTTTTCGAACCATTCGTAGTGCAGTGGAATGGACAATTTATTTTTTCATTGTTTTGGATGAGCGTTGTGGTTTCCATAGGTGCCATTAGCTTTTTATACATTTTAATTCGTCGTGGTGAATCACATAAAGTCGCAAGTTTATTTTATTTAATTCCTGCAATCACTGCGATTATCGCTTACTTTGTTTTCCATTCTACTTTAAATACGATGCAAATTATTGGTATGTTTATCACGATGTTAGGAGTTGCACTAGTCAATATTAAATTTAAATTTTTAAGCTTTTTTCATTCAAAAAAAATTACTTATCATTAACGGAGAATAATAAAATGTTATCAAGGACATCAGTAGAAAATAATAACGAAATTGAAACTGAAAAAGATTGTTTTTATGAACTAAATGATGAAAACCAACTCGATTGTGTACCCATTAAAATAAATCGACAACCATTAGCAAAATCAGAATCGCAAATCGTAGTCAGTCCATTAACAAAAAAAGAAGCATTGTCTACCGTGGTTCATAAGTCGGTTCCTTATGCGACAGCTCGTCTTTTATATGCCTTAAATACCATTTTAATGGGCGTCACGATGAGTAAACTCGGCAAAGAGCAAGTTGCGGCTGGATCTTTTTTTACATCTTTACAGTATTTGTTTGTAGGTATTCCGCAAGGCGTTATGCTGAGTACCGGAATTCTTTTTAGCGAACAAAATGGTGCAGGAGAATTTAAAGAATTAGGAAAAATTAGTCGTGCTAGCTGGAAATTAGGATTAATCTCTGCAATATGCGCAAGTGCGGCTTTAATTGTTGCGCCATATATCATGGGTTCTGCTGGTGCAATGGATAGTAATGTTCAAAAATATGTTGAAGAATATGTTGATTATTTCTCACTCGCGGTTCCTGCTATTTTGGTGTCGATTGCGGATCAGCAAATTGCTGTTGCTACAAAAGATGCGTATGTTCCATTAGGATTTATCACCATTTATTCTGGTATGGCTTCAGCGTTTGGGATTCCGATGTCTCTTGGAAAGTTGGGTGAAGCAGTGTCAGGTGTTAAAGGTTATGGCATTTCGACCGCAATATCATCTTGGTTAGGTTTATTGGGAATGAGACTTTATTATCATTTTAATAAGTCGCATTATGAAAAATATGATTTATTTCAATTAAAATACCCAGAAAATAATTATTTTAAAGATTTAATGAATTTGGGTTGGAAATTTGGCGCACAAGCGGGTGCTGAATTTGCGAATCTTACTGCAACTTCCCTATTGTTATCTGCATACGGTTCTCACAGTGGAAAGCCTGCGCTACAAATGATAGTGCCTTCAATACAAATTGCTTCCGCTTGGGGTTTGGTTTCAATGGGGTTAGGACAAGGAATTGCGACTTTAATTGCAAACTTACGCGGCACGATGAAAAAGGCGCTAACAGAAAATGATATAGAGACTGCAGATACTTGCAAAGAAAATATCAGAAAACTTTCAGAACTCGGTTTAATATTAGGAACTGCTATCAGTGTTGGACTTGCTGCCGTATGTTTTTTTGAGCCCGGTTTATTTTCTAACATATTTTTGTCTGATGATTTAGCTGATGCGGATGTAAAAACCGCAAATGAACTTTTGCAAATTAGTTCGGTTGGTTTGATTCTCGATACCATACGCAATATGTATGCAGGTAATTTGAAAGGCTTTAAGGATGTCAATTACTCAACGATGGCAAGTTTTGTAATGATGACAGTAGTTTTTTCAGGCGCGGGTGCGGGTTTACTTTACGGCAATGATTCTTTAACGCAATTAATGTGGTTAAGAAATCTATCGATCGGTGCTGCGATGATAATGTCAGGCCTCCGATGGAGACGTTATAACAATATGGAACCGATAGAACAAGTTTTAGTGGGTGATGCACAAAACAAAAACGCGCAGGCGAGCCAAGTGTCCAAGGAAGAAGAAACCTTAGCCGTCGCTAAACCTCGCAGAACGCCTTGTTCTTTTTTTAAAG
>JABDCZ010000097.1:0-3449 GCA_013287885.1 Gammaproteobacteria bacterium | reverse complement strand
GTACCGAAGGTACTCATTATTGACATAATGCAAGAAGATCAATTCATTGATCAACTACATGTGAAATTATTATCGATTGATCGTTCTATAAATGATTGGGCTAATAATAATATTCAGCCATTCATGTTTGATGGAAAAATCACATGCCCCGAAGATGCTGCAAGAGAAGTTCGAGATGCAGTAGGCCAGTTTGAATGGCTGGATGATGATATTTCAATTGGTCAAAGTCATGTTCTGAAAATAGATAATACTGATGTTATCCGATTGCGTGATGCAAGAAGAGTCCTAAATCAAGATTTATGTTACTTAAATATAAAATTGCCTGAAATTGATATTTTTCCAGAAATAGCTGAGCTTTTAAATATGCAACAAGATTTATTTTTGCATAACAAAATAAGTGAAATTTTAAAAAATGATGATTTTCCCTCTCTCATAAATAATGACGAAACTACCTTAAGTCAAGTTGAGAAATTACTAGAAATGCTCGATGCTTTCGGTAAAAACAAAAAAACAATTGATTCATCAAAAAGTTTCGAGCTGCTTTAGATTATCACGTTCAATTTTGGCAGTTATCTAATGCTAAGTTAAGAAAAGATAAGTTACAAAACATAGTAAAAACATATTCAGGAAAAATTAGTGAAGATATAAAATTATTTGTAAATGACATTGGATATAATGAAAAAAGCGATTTAGAGTTTCAAAATGACTGGTCTAAATTAATGACAGAATTGCGTCGCGTTCTTTCGTTTAGAGGATATTTTTTTGATATCATTTATTTTTTCTTCTTCTAATCCAACACCATCAGGTGATACTTGCTTATCATCACCAACAACAAATAATTTTTCAGCACGCAATATCGCTGGCAAAGCATTTAAATCAGATTGAGAAGCTTCATCGATCTTATGACTCGATTTCTTTCTAATCAAGTTGAAATTTATCGACAGACAATGTCGCCAGAACGATCTATTTATGATTTATGTAAGGTTGTATTTGCTAACTCTCAAATAATGCTACGCGAACATTTTCGTTGCGTTACACCTATTATTGAATATTCAAAACGCGAATTTTACAACCACGAATTAAAGCCGCTTAGATTACCCACCAGATCAGAAAGATTAGATCCTCCATTAATTGATGTGTTTTTAGAACGTGCGGGATGGTCATTTTGGCGATGTCTTGCTTCAACTTTTGTTTTGAGTCGAGAGAATGTGATAGAGGACTTGATTAAAACATTGACCGAAAAAGGCATTGAGCCTATTGGAAGTGATGGCATATTAAATAATATTCATACTGAGCATAGGCGTATTAAGGTATATGAAGATGTGTCACTTCCAATTAATTTATCAGAAGAAGACTTAATGGTTAGCAATGGGTAGAAGTTTTTCTCTGATTTTCATAATGGTTGATTTATTCAGGAGCGATTGCTTATACTGCACCCAACAACACCCATCCCGCCTCTTGATAATGCGCACCCCGATGGGTTTTTTATGCTGAACAGTTGTGAAATTTGCAACAGTTCAAAATAAATGAACGGTTTCCATTTTGGAAACAGTTGCCAAGAATAGTTACGTTTGTATTAAGGGGAAAGAGTGAAAAAGAAAAAGGAAAGCAGTATTAAAAAACTTTCAAAGTCTGCATCAAAAAAATTACCATCTAATCGAAAACAGCGTGGACGAGTAGATGGAACTGCTATGTTTCCTGTTGCTCCTTCCATAATAGAATTACCTCAAGATTATCTTGCTTGGTTAGCTGAACTAAAACAACGCATCCAGCGTGAGCGTTTGCGAGTTATTTTAGCCAGTAATACTGCTATGGTGTTGCTATACTGGGAAATCGGACAGCGCATTCTTGAAAAGCAAAATACGGAAGGATGGGGGGCGAAAATCATTGATCGACTTTCCGCTGATTTGCGCGATGCATTTCCAGAAATGAAAGGTTTTTCCCCGCGTAATCTTAAATATATGCGTGCCTTTGCAGTGGCTTGGCCGGAACGTGAAATTGTGCAACAGGTTGTTGCACAATTGACATGGTCTCATGGTGTAATTTTATTAGATAAATTAGAGAGTTCTGAGCTGCGTCTTTGGTACGCTAGGCAAGCTTATGAACATGGGTGGTCACGTAACATACTGGCGATACAGATTGATACTAAAGCTCACCTGCGTTTTGGTAAGGCACAGAACAACTTTTCTGCTACTCTTCCACCCGCTGATTCTGATATGGCTGTACAAGTCTTCAAAGACCCTTATTTATTCGACTTTTTGGGCACCGATGCTCCACGGTGGGAAGCTGAACTTGAACGAGGCTTGATGGCGCACATCCAAAAATTTTTACTTGAACTTGGTCAGGGATTTGCTTTTGTCGGTCAACAGGTACATTTGGAGTTGGGTGATCAAGATTTTTACCTTGATTTATTGTTTTATCATCTCAAATTACGTTGTTACATAGTCATTGAGTTAAAGGCACGGGATTTCGAACCAGGCGATGGCGCTCAACTGGGTATGTATATGTATGCCGTGGATAAGTTGTTATGCCATCCGTCTGATAAGCCTACTTTGGGTTTATTGCTTGTTCGTGAAAAAAATCGCGTATTGGTTGAATATGCGCTTAGTGGCAGTAAACATCCAATTAGTGTTGCTGAGTGGGAAACCAAGCTTACCCAAACGTTACCAGATAACTTACGTGGCAGCTTGCCAACCATTGAAGAAATACAAGCTGAATTAAGTGGTGATTTAGACATAGAGGATAAACAGGAGTAAACATCATATTTGATTATCCTCTCTATTTATTAGATTGTAAAAAATTAAAACAGGAAGAAGATTTTGATAAATTCGTTTTATTTATGCTGGACTTTGGCCATTTTTTTTAATTCTTACCCTGTTTAAATTTTTACATGTATTCTTTTGGATTATGATTAAATAAAAAAATTCGTTGTTTTTATCATGGTAATTATTCACAATGGCGCAATAATAATAACTAATCCAAGGAAGAATAATAATATGTTTTCGTTTCGTCGATATTTTTTCAAAAAAGAAAAACCAACCTCCGAACATAAACCCTATCCAAAACTCATTACACATCAACCGTCTGATACTGCAGGGGTTCTTGCTTCATTTTTGGAAGCAAAAGATCTTGCAAGCGTATCAACCACGTGTCGCGATTCTCACCCGTTATTTAGCAAAGCACTGGCTGTGAAGTCATTGCTTCAAGCTGTCGTATATGGCGACTTAAAAAAAGCAGAGGCTATCATTATCGATCATCCGGAATTTTTACTCGAAAGAGGAACGGTAAAAGATTATTCCGGTCGCATACATTCAGATCGAACCGCGTTTCAATTGGCCTTAGGTGCATGTGATTACAATGTGAAAGATAAAAAAGGTAATATTGTGGTGGACGGTATGATTGAAATGATAGAAAAACATTTCAAAAATCTGGCTGAAAAAACACCTGAT
>JABDCZ010000096.1:0-3509 GCA_013287885.1 Gammaproteobacteria bacterium | reverse complement strand
TGCAAAAACTAAAGCGCGACAAACCTTTATCTTTTTCTATCGGTAAAGGTGCGATTTTTTCAAAAACTTGTTGTTCTGAGTTTTCTGATAAAAGTCGTAGCGAATTTTTAAAATATTGCCGTTGCAAATAGCTTTGTTTTCCTAGATTTCCTATCATTATTATTTTTGTGTTGATGGGAGCGATATGTAATAAATCCCAAAGTATTAACGGCGCAAGTGGTGAATCTGTTTCAAGACCGATAAGCACTAAGTTTTTTGTCACCGGCAAATCTAATAATCGTTCACAGGCATGAAAATTTTTTTTCACGATATCGGGTTTCGTTTTATTTTTTCTAAAACTAACGACGACACTATCTTCTGGCAATTCCATATCCCATTCTAATAAAGGTAAATCATGAGACTTCGGATAATTTAATTTCGGATCGTGGTGGAGATGGACTATTTTCATAAATTTATTTACGCAGGATATTTATCACCGACAACACTCGGTGTTTTCACTACCACCGTGATGGTGTCAGTTAATGCTTCGAAACTTGTCGCTTCCGAGGGTTCCACCGTAATAATATCGCCACGTTGAAACTCTTGGCCTAACATGCGCACACGACCCTCCACAATGACGGTTAATTCCGTTGCGATACGATGCACATGAGAGGATTCCGTATCACCTGCGCGATAATGTTTAATAGCAACTTCAAATTCTTTACTCGAAAATGCAGAAGGGGAAAAATCACCCACGAACCAACCTTTTACCATGTCCTCTAATTTATGAAGTTTCATGATGCTCCTATAACGCCCTTACCACTTGCTGATATTGCTGGGTAGATTTCATCGGTAAATAATGTTGATTTTCAATAAAGAAAACGCCAACACGTTTTTGTTCTAAAATTAATTCATTAAAAACAGGACAAATATAAAATAATCCATTGACGTGCGCATTTTTAATTAAGGTATTTTTTGCAGCGTTTACAAAATCTTTTCCACTCTTAAACCAATAAAATCCCGCAGTCGCATGTTGACTAATAGGATTTTTTTCTGCGGCTTCCACTACTAAATTTTCTTCATTTAATTTCACAAAAGAATATCGAGGATGAATAGAATGAAACACAACCGTGCCTGCATCCAACTTTCTTTTTTCAAAGTCTTCCACAATCGATTGCAGATTTTTCTTAATGAGTTCATTGCCACTTAAAATTAATAAACTTTCTTCGACATCAATATGTGATGCCAGCAGTGTCGTACATAACGCGCCTTGTGTTTTACTTTTGACAGTAAGCACCGAAAAATCTTTATTTTTGCCGAGCATTTGAATAATTTTATCTAAATGATGCTCTGCTACATCTTCTTCTCGAGCGAGACAAGTGATTTTCGCATTGGGAAAATCAGCACATTCTGATAGTAAATGTTCGAGTATCGTTTTCCCGTTGACTTCTGAGAGACATAAAGGATATTGACCGTCCGTCGCAACATTATCGCCCGCCAATAAAATTAATATATTCATGCTGTGTTCCTCACATTCTCGATCATCGCGATGAATTGCTTGATATTTTCATATGTCACATCAGATACTTCTTTCACGACTAATACTTCCGCACGTGCGGCTTTAGCGGACTTTATCCCATTTTCGTTATCTTCGATCACCACACATTCTTCTGGTTTAACATTTAATTTTTTCATGGCGGATTGATAAATTTCAGGGTGCGGTTTTGAATTTGTCACATCTTGATTACTTAAGACAACATCAAAGTAATGTAATATCTGAGCCTTTTGTAACATCGTAATAACTGAATCTTTAATCGAATTCGAAGCAACTGCTAACTTAAAACCTTCTGCTTTTAGTCGCGATAACGCATATTCATGATTAAATCGCGGGCGGCAAGTCGTATGCACAATTTCCATCGTATATTGTTGCTTTAAAACATTAATCACATCATGCAAAGCAGCGGGAAGTAATTCTTCAGCACTAAGAATTTCTAATTTTTTCTTTGTCGGTAATCCATCGTAAACACTTAAGTGCGCTTCTCGATTAATTTCATAACCGAATAATCGTAAAGCACGATTAAATGCTTCGTAATGCCAATCCTTCGCTTCAATCAATACGCCATCCATATCAAAAATGATCGCCTTAATCATTAACCGCCTCTGAATCGAAAAAAATCTCTGCCTCTTCGGGAAAATCAGTGCATAACATCAAATTAATTTCTTGATGTAATTCAGCATTTTTTAAAATAGTCCAAAGTGTTAAGTGATCACGCCCATGTAACTCAGGTGAAACCAAGCACACTTCCTTTTTGCTCGCTAAAAAATGATGTATTAGTTCGCTGGAATACCAAATATCTTCAAATGCATCTAACCAAATGCCAGCGACTTTATTATAAAAAGCAGGAATGGGTTCATATTCACTGACTCTCGAAAAAACGCGCAAATCATTTTTTAAATATGAGAGCATGTCAGGAATCGACATATCGAAAAAAAAGTAATTTTTTATGTTACGTTGATGTAGTAACGGTTTTATTAACGATGCTAAACCATCCGCTTTAATATTTAATGCTAAAGGTAAATGATCATTCGAATTCGGAAGTAATGAAAAAAATGTTTCGAGATCCATTACATCATCATTGCCTGGCATATCATGAGAAATCACCACTTGGCCGCGATGATCACGTAAGTCAGTTTCGGTACCAAAATTCAGTGAAAAGGAACGCTCGAATGCAGACAACGCATTTTTTTCTGCGGGAGTTTTCCAATAACCTCGGTGGCTTAGAATTTTCATTAAGGTTTCTCGAGAAATTGATGAGAGATTGGCAAAGAGAGAAAGCGATTCAGATCTTCCGGCGTGCCTAAACCGTACATACCCACTTCATCAGATCCAATGGAATAACTACTAATATGTTTGCCTTCCGCGATGAGCTCGTTGTAAACGGGTGCGACATAAAATTCGCCGTTCACTCTTTTATTTGCCGCCATCATTTGATCGGCACCGCGCACGAAATCTGAACCGCGATGAAAATAATAAATGCCAACGGTTGCTTCATTCGAGATGACTTCTTTTTCGACGACTCGATTAATCCAACCACGTTCGTCAAAAGCAACATAAGACCATTTTGGATCATTGGCGCGCATGGTCATAATCAGTCCGTCAACGTTGCCATTATGTTGGGCTGATAAGTAATCATCAATATTGATATCGATGTATTGATCGCAATTCGCAATCATCAATGGTTCTTCGTTATTAATCAGGGATTTTGCTTGTAAAACGGTGCAAGTCGCGCCTTCGGTTAAACCGGATAATGCGATAATTTCTGCATGGTTTGTCCATTGTTTTAATTTTTTATCTAAGGCGTAGTGCTGGATGTGATCTTCCTGACAAATAAAGATAAATCGGTGGGGGATGCGTGGAGTTAAATTCTTGATCACTATTTGAATCATAGGCCAAGCATGGACGTGGATCAGCGGTTTTGGATCTTGATAACCCGCTTTTGCAAAACGGCTGCCTAAACCAGCCATGGGAA
>JABDCZ010000095.1:0-3533 GCA_013287885.1 Gammaproteobacteria bacterium | reverse complement strand
CAGGTAATTTCCACTTATACTGCCTTCGGAGTTCTGCAGCCATATCCGCTTCAATCTGAGTAATTGCCAATGTTTTAAAGCGCTCCAAAAAAGTTTTTGTAATCGTTAAATGAGGAGATTCGACACCCACGAGTATTTCAGCACGGGTTATTACTGAAATGTAACTATTTTTAATATTGGATTTTAACCATTCTGTTGCGTTTGAAATATTATTTAAATGATCAATAAGGATGACTGAATCCAAAAGATATTTCATGCCTATTCCCATTCATCTCTTAATTTATTTTGATATGCGAGACCATCACTTTTTTTCCAAATGCCCGCGGTTTGAGATAATATTTCTTCAATGGAAAGCTCTTTTTCAGATTCTAACTTTTTTCGATAATATTGCAGCGCTTCCCGAACAATCTCCGTCATGGGGACGTGGCGTAAATGCGCCTGTTTATCCAGCCACTTTTTTTCAGTATTATCTAAACTAATGATAGTGCGTTTCATGAGTGACTTCTCAGTGATATCAATAAACAAGTATAATGATATCATACTATGGGCAGTAAAAAATATCAATCATGGTTACTCTAACCAGCAAAGGGTTTGTACGGCCCTCTTTGATTAAATCGGCAACTTCTTCACATCCGGGTTTTCGGCGTACGCACGGAGAATTTCTTCAATAATTTGATCGACGATACCTTGGCCGCTCGCTTCTTCAATCAACGCACCTTGTTCTTTCAATGTTGCCAACCGCATTTCAATCAAAGATTTAATCGAACCGCCGGGGAATAAATTCGCAAGCACGCGGCGTGCTTCGGCGGGACCCAATCGTTGATAAAGTTTATTACGGATATGCGCATCTTCCGCCGTCGTACTAAACGCCCATAATTCAACGGGGCCTAAGGTACTGGTTAATAATTGCGTGTTAATACCGGTCTTCGTCGCGAATTGCGCGAGAAATGTTGCGCCCCCTTCACGAGGACCATGCACACGTGTTTTCAAAGCGACACGGGCGGTTTCTGATAAACCAAAAATCTCGGTCGAGCGACGAATCGCTTGTTCAGGACCTGCATCCATAATAAAAATGGAAGTAGCAAATTCCACCATAATCGCATCAAAGTCATCTAACGATTGTGAAATTAACGCAATTTGGACGTTCCATTTTCGGCCTTCGCGCATGTCTAAAATAACTTGATCGCGTACCGCACGCGCTTTTGAAGTACGATGGAATTCATCATAAACCAAGCGCTTGGGATCTTCGCGGATTTCGGCAATACGACTGCGGTGATAACTACGATACGCCTCTGGCATATCGGTTAGCACATCTTCCGTTAAGTAAAAAGATCGTCCCAATACGTAACGCGCTAACATGTACATGACTGCGGTCTGCCGATCGGCGACATCGCCACCACTTTTTGCGACTTCATCCAAATCTAATGACACAATTCGGGAATCTCCCAAATCAAAACGCGTCACGTTCGCGATGATAGGATATTCTCGAACCGCACTTGAAATCATACGACTGAACGCTTGAATTAAAGGTTCACCCGTCGGTGCTTTCACTAAACCATATAAATCTTCAACCGCCTGTGTTCGACATATCGCCGCAGCATCCGGTAACAAGGGAACCGCATAACGTTGCGCCAAAAGCGCTTCATGATAAAAACCGGCGAGAAACAACGCATCGGTCACTTCCCACCACGTGGTGTGCTCATCTAAAACAAAACCAATTTCGCTCAAAATATCATCGACGATGGTCTCAATACCCTTAGTGTAAGGATGCGGTTTGCCATCATCCGCCAAATATTTATAAAGCTCATCAACAATCAAACCCGCCATATCGGGAATACCATCGTAGGGCCGTTCGGCGCCTAATGGTGTTGCGAGCAACGTGATAAAGTTGACGAGAAATCCACGCTCTTGCGCAGTCGGATATCGACAACCTAATTGCGTATCGAAAGGATTAATCGAATAATCTTGCGTCATGCGCAAACGATGATATCCAACCAAATGTTTGGAACCCGCGGGTAATGCTTCTTTTAACAAAGAAATTAAACCACTACTCGATGGACCAATGTCCACAATGGCAATTCGCGGCAGACGTTGAATACCGCCCTGCAAACATAGCGCTAAATTAATCGTATTCGACAACACCGACTTACCCGAACCGGGTCTTGCGTACATGAGATCAATCCAGGTCGTTTGCTGTGCGGACCCAGGTTGATAGGGCCATGGCTTGCCATCGGGTGAGCGTAACAACACTGCACCATATTTCCACGCAGAAGCAGGGCGTGCGAAAGGCAACATATAAACCGCATCGGATAAAGGCGCAATGGAAGGTGTCGCCACACTGCCAGCCGTAAATCCTAATAAACTCGATGCATAGCCACCAAACACATCACCACAAACTTCTGAGACTTCGCACGAACCCCAACCTTCCACCGCTTTGGCAAGTTCTGCCGCACGTGTACGTAACAAGCGAATGTTTCCCTCTGGCGCCCATGTGGCTAAACTGACTTGTAATCGGACCACCGCATCATCGGTGTTTAAATCAATATCTTTTAATAATTTATTTGCATCATGTACTAACGCATTTTGAGATGAGGTCCACGCTAAAATGGCAGCCATTGCAGATTTAAAACGTAGTGTGTTTAAGCCACCACTTTCAATTAAAAATGAAATTCGCCACGGCACATGTGTTGGTATCGTTCTTGAAAAAAGATGACTGAATGATTTTACTTCTTGTGGAAAAAGATCAATAAAAAGTGGAGTATAGATTCGATCCCCCACACGAACGGTTCTTAAATCAACGTTCACCGCGTCTCTTGGGAAAATTTGTCGTGAAAGCGGAGGCCACATCAAACCGGATAATTCATTCGCGAGTGGGCGCGCTTCATGCAAAGGAATTTTATCGCCGGGTAAAACCGCACGCCAATTTTTATCCGTAAAATCAGGATCAGCGGAATAACGCATCGCTAAAACTGATTCATGTACTTCCAATAGTTGACAATAAATGTTTAATTGTGACAAATCCGTCACCAATGAGCGCACAAAAGATCCATGCGCCTCACGAAGATCAGGAATGGCTGCAATAAGATTTTGCCCGTTAATAAACGGAGGAATTTTATTTTCTCGAATTAATTTTAATTTGTCTTTGGTTGCGCGTTTCAATTGTTCTTTGGAAAGCGAATAAGGTCGCGTCCACAATACAAAATATAATTCTTCATGCGCACAATATTTAGAAATATAGTCAATGCGCTCTTTAAATAAATCGTCTAACTCGAGATGTAAACGATTTGCGGTAGCCCTCGCAGGACTTAAAATTTCTTGAATTTCAGATTTTACGGTTGATTTATCGTAGCTAAAATAAACCTGGACCATATGTCCCGGTCTTTTTAATGTTGCTTGCAAACTTTGTGTGAGTCCTGCATGTACTGCTTCGAATTCTTCAGTACCAATGAGCCTTGTCACCCCAAAAATTCGAATGACAGAAATAAGTGATCCGTCACGTGCGACGAGCGTATGTGTATCCTCTGCGGTTTCTA
>JABDCZ010000094.1:0-3586 GCA_013287885.1 Gammaproteobacteria bacterium | reverse complement strand
AAATAATTCTGAATAAGCGCGATGCATTCAGCGCGGCGTTTTGATAAATCAAAAGTTTTCGTCAAATAATTTTCAAAATTTAAATCTACTTTTTCACAATTTGGTTTTTGTTGAATTAAAAATAGAACGGTCTCAATATGCCCATATTCCGCAGCGACCCTAAAAATTCTAGGCATTTCAATATTATTCACGTTCGCATTATGTTGAAGAAGCGTACGAACCATCGCTAAATTTCCAATTTTTGCTGCCCAATATAATGGAGGAAGTTCGCATCCAGACAGCAAACCATACTGATACTCGGAAACGGCTTGATTAGGATTTGCTTTCGCTTCTAATAACGTTTGCACGATCTCTATTTCCGATTTTTGAATCGCTGCAAAAAGCGCCGTGCCTAATCTCGATTTTTTATTGACGATTGCTTTCGCATCCAAAAGCAATTTTACCGTTGCAAGACCACCTGTTTGCACTGCAACATGCAGGGCATTATCATAAGATCTTTCAAAATTAACATCCACATTCACTCGAATGAGTTGGTCCACTAATTCTGGATCATTTAACTTAGCAGCAAAATATAATAATTCTTCCACTTGCGTTTTTTTAAGAAATATCACTCGCGTCAACAATGTGCGAATAAGCTCAATATTATTTGAATGCATGGCACAATCTACCGCGAATCGAAAAATATTATCCGCACAATCTTTCAATAGTGTTAGCGTGAATTCATTTAATTTATATAAAATGACATGATGAATTAAATCGTGTTTATGCATGGGATAATTTTTTAAAAACAAATTCATTAAATCGAATTTTTTCCGAGAAGCCAGCAAGCGACACAATTCAGAAACATCTCTTATCGTCACGAGATTTTCTAGCAATAACTCAATTGCGATAAAATTTTCTTTTTCCACCGCAATTTGTAAAGGAGTGAAATAAGGTGTGCCATAACTCATATTCGCATTGGCTCGAATTAAGAGTTTAATAACATTCGGATCTCCCTTTAAAACTGCAGTCATTGACACGCTATTATGTTGTAAATCATGATCATTAGGATCGACATTTGCCTCAATTAATAATTGCGCGCATTCATAATCTTCATCTTCAACACAAATCATCAGTGGAGATTTGCCATGATAATTTTTAGCGTTTAATGTATCAGCCTGCAATTTCGGCAAAAGTAATTTTAATTTTTCGGCGCGAGAAATTTGATTTTTTTCCTCTATCGTCTCAAATAATAATTTTTCTTGTTTAGTGAGTGGCATAAAAAATCCTTTTTTTATTTTACTTTTAATCGCTGTAATGGAATATATTCAATTTCTTTTTCATCCAACATTTTTTGTTTTTGCATAAATAAAGAATCAATGAATGTCACTTTAGTGGATGGTTGCACTTTTACCGAATTGAAAATACTCATACATTCTGCGAATTGCAATACATTGGTATTTTTAGATGGTTTAAAGTCTTCTGATACTTGTTTTAAATCTACCTTTGCCTCAATCAAATATTCAAGACAATCAACGCGACCTAATTCAATGGCTTTTTTGATAGACTTTTCTACTCTTGGATAATCAATATTCGCTTTATATTCCACTAATAATTTCATCATGGGAAGATTATTTCGCATCATCGCAATATGCAAAGGAATGATATCCTCCATTATACCAAGGCCTTCTCCGCATAATAATAACATTTCATTACGTAACCCATTTTCATAATTAGGATTCGCTTTATGCTCTAATAATAATTTCGCTCCATCCAGATTATTGATGCTTATCGCTACAATTAAAGGCATCTTATCTGCAACCTCTAAGTTAGGATCGGCTTTAGCTTCGAGTAACGAACGAATACATGATATTTCTTTTGCTTGAATGGCAGCATACAAAGCGGTTTTACCAATATACTTTGTGTTCACATCCGCTTTGATATCCAATAATTTTTTTAAAGCAAAATGAGATTTTTTTTCTGCCGCATACACTAATAATTCGTTCATACCTAACATTTGTAATTTGCGACGAGAAACGCTTTTTATATAACTAATGCAATTTTCTTTAATCGCCGCTTTCAACAAATACATTTCGTCTTCGAGGACGAGAGGGAGATGTTCTCTAATTTTTAGAATCACATTAAAATGTGATCCGCGCAATGCATACTCTATACCACGGTCTAAAATATCTGACGATATACGATGAATAAATCGATTGACGATATCAATATCGCCATAATAAGCTGCGCCTTCGAAAATTCTTTCTATGAAAAGATGACTATTATATTTTTCTAATAAGTTAATCAACTCATAAGCTTTAGTTTCGAAAATAAAATGAATTAAGTCATGGATAATTGTAATCTTCACCTTTTTTTCTAGTAATTTTGTTGCTATTCCAAAATTTTTGCAATGAATTGCCATTTCCCATACATTGATATCATCTTCTTTATTCGCATAATTTGTTTTCGCATTGATATCTGCGCCTGCTTGAATAAGAAATCCTGCACATTCGTGGTAATTTTCTTTGATCGCGAGCATCAGCACGTTATACCCATAAATATTTTTGGCGTTTACATCTGCATTGGCTTTCACTAATAATCTTACGGCTGCCATATCATTTTTTAGAACCGCGATCCAAAGCGGTGAATGCCCGCGTCGATTTTTGCAATTGATATCATCTTCTTCGGTTAATTCGTTAATGATTGCGGTGAGTTTTTCTACGCGGGTTTCTTCTTCTTTCATTTCGAGGACGGCAAAAAGTTTTTCTTCATTTTCCTGAAGTGGCATACGTTCTTCCTTAAAGTTTTTTTTATGAAAATGAAAGACTATATTAGTTTTTCTTTCTTGTCATCTGTGCTTCTTTATAATCTGTCATGCCAGCATGTTTTTATGCCACCTTTAAGCATGCTGGCATGACAGTTTTGTTAGGTAAGTGCTGTTATTTACTCCCGCATTTTGAAAGCGGGAGCGAGATGATATTTGTTAACGGTTGCCAGGGCCCATACTAGGACTTTCAAACTGTTCTGGGGTTGGTGCATCAGTAGGGTTAGGTTTGCTAAACATTGTGCTTGGGATGACTATAGTAGTATGAGTTGGCTTTGTCTCAGTGGTTTCAGTCTTAGCCTCTGGAGCAATCGGCTTTTTCTCTGTGGCTACAACCTTATCTTCTGGAGGACACGAAGATAAAGCTTGCACTATACAATATCCAAGACCGACAACTATGGCGAATCCCACGCCACCTGCTATGAAAGCTGCTCCACCGACCCCTGCTGGGATAACGGTTTCATACAAAGGTATATTATCTTTTACCATTGCATCTCCAAGCGCATTACCTGCCATAGCTAACAGAACACCTAAACCTGCAGTTGTTTTGGTTGTATGTTTTGAATCGGAACATCCACCCATCGCACCAACAATCGCGCCTATTACTGCATTACCAGCCGCACTTTGATTAATCGTTGACATTGCATAACCAACGTGACCCGCTGTTTGCATTATTTTGACACCGACTGAAGTTACAATAACACCACTCGCAGCATAACCTCCGCCCGTTAAACCCATTCTTGCTAACATTCTACCTATACTCACAGGGATAACTCCTCTTTT
>JABDCZ010000093.1:0-3596 GCA_013287885.1 Gammaproteobacteria bacterium | reverse complement strand
AAAATGGCGCAAGCTCAAAATTGTGCGCGACGCTCAAAATCAATGATCCTGTATCCTTAATGGGACCGACAGGCGTACGCGCGAAAATTTCCCATGAAAATGAAACGGTTCTCATTATTGGTAATGCTCTCAGCATTCCTTTACTCACGAGTTACGGAAAAGCATTACGAGAAATGGGAAATCGTGTGCTTTATTTCGGAATTTTTGAAGAAAAAATTTCACGCATATGTTCTCGAAAGTGTAAATATTCAGAAACATCCGCAGAATAATTTAGTTTATTTTTTAATATTTCTACAATTTTGGGATAGGTTCGTAAACCCGAGGCAATCGCTTTAACAACACTACCATGAAATACGGGATGTGTATCACCAATCAAACTAACGCGTTTATCGTGATTGTGATAAGAAGTAAAAGGCCCAAATAATGGATCTTTATTATTGGCAACACCATGTGCTAATGATAATTCACCATCAATTTCTTCAAAATGTTGATACTGCGATCCGACGCGTGCAAAAGTCCCGCGATGTTCGAATTCATAAGCAATATTTGGTTTTGTTCCCGTTGCGACTAATATCGCGCGCGCAGGAATTCGAATTTCATCAAGCGAAGTTTCCCATGTATTTTCGTCGATTTTAATTTTTTTATGACAAATTAAAGTTTCAACAAAACCAAATGCATTTAATTCTGCGCGTATCGGTTGCAGAGATTCTAAATAAAAAACGCCTTCTTCTAATGCTTTTGCTAATTCTTCATGATTATTAATGTAGGCGGGGGATTCTTGCATTGTCCGTCGATAAATAATGGAAACGCCGCCCCATTGATGAATGAGTTTAATAAAATTTGGTTTAACGGAAGCTCGATTAGCGCGTTCACGTTCGGCACGAACGGCTTTTCCATGTGAAATAAATTCATCTAAAATTTCACGCGATACCACATCCATTTTTTCACGAATATTATTTTCGCCTAAAACTGAAACTAATTTTTCATATCGAGATAACGTTTTTTCAACTTGAGTAATGTAATAGGCTTGAATTTCAGTCGCGGTATCGACACCTGTTAAACCACCGCCAATAATCACGGCGGGCAATCGTACTTGTAAATTGGTTAAGCTATCATTTTTTGCGGCATTTCCTAATTGTAACGCCATCAAAAAATCATTCGCTTGACGCATGCCTGGCGCGAGACTTCCGGGAATAGGTAATGCTTTTGGCAATCCTGCTCCCACTGCTATAACAAAATGATCGAAACCAAGTTCCCACGCATCGTTGATTTTTACGGTGCCACCAAAACGTGTACTACCAAATACTTGAAAATAAGGTCTACGCATTAAACTGATATATATCAATTTAAGAAAATTTTTATCCCAGCGAACGGTGATTCCATATTCCGCAACGCCACCAAAACCTGCCATCAATCGTGAATCGAGTGATTCTTTTAAACTTGCAAAATCATAAATAGGTTCTTGCACATATTTTTCAGGAAGCGGTTCGATTTTCAAACCATCAAAACCCACGACCGCAAAACCTTCTAATAATAAATGATGCGCGAGGGTAAAACCGGCAGGCCCCATGCCCGCAATCATAATTTTCGAACCATTATACGGTTTCATTATCCATTGTTTTTTTCGCAGTGGATTAAATCGAGTAAGTAAATCATAAATTTCGACACCCCAAGGGAGATTTAATACATCAACCAGTACGCGAGTTTCAATTTGAGGAACATTGACGGGCTCTTGTTTTTGATAAATGCAAGCCTTCATACAGTCGTTGCAAATACGATGACCTGTGGCAGGACACATCGGATTATCGACCATGACCATCGCAAGCGCTGCAATGGTAAATCCATCGCGTTTAAGGATGTTCATTTCAGAAATTTTTTCTTCTAATGGACAGCCTGTTAACGTCACATCGAGGGGGTTTTTTTTAAAACCAAGCGAGGGATCGTTTTTTTTAACCGGAAAACCTTTTGAACAAAAATCACCGTCATGATCATGACAATAAATACAGTAATTTACTTCATCTTGTGCTTCGCGAGAATTAAAACGGGGATCAGTTAATGCAAATCCATCGCGATATCGATATTCTTTTGCATCGATGGAAACGAGATGCTGATAATCCAATCTTTCAGGAATACGAAAACTCGTCCAGTTTTTCACAATGTGTTTGGCATCGGGGGTTGCTAGCGCATGCACGCACCATTGCGTTAATTTTTCTATTTCTAACGTAAATTTTTCTGGATGTGCCATGTATTGGGTTGCAAGTAAACTCGTGCCAAGTTCGTGATCGCTTGTGTGTAATGATGACTCGGAAATTTTTTCGTTTAACCAATTATTTAATTCAGAAAATGCAGGAAATTGATCAAGTTTTTGTAATTCTTTTTTTGCACGGCGTAACACAAAAAACTTTTTAAAAGCGGAAACGGGGTTTTGCCCTAACGTTTGTGTTTGCGTTTTTAAAGCCGCATCTTGGATATTGAATAATTCAATAAGAAAGTCTTCTAGAATAGGGGCGACAGCTAATAATAATTCGCTGACCTCGATCGCGCTAAACTCTCGCGAATCGTCACGATAAGCCATTAAATCAGCGTATAATGAAGCATTTATGGCCTTAAGTTCATGTAAAAACTTTTCGTCGAGTCGGTATAATCCTTGGTGCTGAAATAATTCAGCAAAGGAAAACCCAGTTAAATGTAAGGTTTGATTTGGCATAAGTGATGAAAAGTATACCAAATGGTGACGGTAACGGAAAGTTGCCTCATGTGTTGATAAATGGCGGGTAAGGGGTTCATTAACGATCAGACTCCAAAGCAATCATAATGAAAGTTGCAACAAGGAGCGGGAGATTTTTTGCGACTGGCATAAAAGGTTCAAGCCATAAATGTGGTAGTGCAATGGTAATGATCGCCGTATAAATCAAAATAAGAACGCACTGTAAAATCCCGATTTTTTTGAGTTGAAAACCTAATAAAGTGAGGAATCCAAGTAAAAAATCTATCCCACTCGCACCATAAAGCAAAATAGGCTGGAGACTACTTTCAATACCCATCGAAGAGAGCAATGTAAAACTGGCCTCTTTCGCATATAAAAACGCACTCGCGATACCACTCCACATCCAAACAAAAGCAATACTATATTGCAATAAAGGTTTCAAAAAATATAATCGCGCATGCCAATGATCTTGCACAGTGCTAGGTTGGCTATACAAACCCTCATCATAACTTTTTAACGGAAAATCAATGTTTTCTTGAAATGTTTTTGCATCTTCCTCACTCGCAATGTTGTTTTGTAATAATAAATTATAAGAATTTCGATTTAATGAACTATTCGGTAACAAGTTTCCTATTAAACTCCCAAGCTTGATGAAAAATAAAGGCATGGAAATTATCGTAGCTTTTTTAAAATTTAACCATGCACGTAATTTTGTTAACACATGTCGTAAACTAATTTGTTGCGGCCCGACTGCGCTGAACCGAAGATGCTGATCTTGCGGTTTTTTGACTAAATTTACAATCACTTTTGATAAATCATTTAATAAAACGGGTTGAAATTGCTGATCGCCTTTCCCCGGTACGGGAATAATGAAAGGTAAGCCACATAA
>JABDCZ010000092.1:0-3656 GCA_013287885.1 Gammaproteobacteria bacterium | reverse complement strand
TATCCTCATCATCGAAGACGACAAAAAAACGATTTCTTATCTTTACAAAGGGTTAACCGCTAGCGGTTATATTGTTGATACAGCGGATGATGGCTTGAAGGCGCAACATTATGTGGTCCAGTGTCAAT
The DNA here is from genome assembly GCA_013287885.1 of Gammaproteobacteria bacterium. GTDB lineage: Bacteria > Pseudomonadota > Gammaproteobacteria > DSM-16500 > DSM-16500 > JABDCZ01. The sequence continues at coordinate 3,528 of JABDCZ010000092.1, read as the reverse complement.
ATGATTTAATACTTTTGGATGTGATGCTACCAAAGTGCGATGGATGGACTTTTTTATCTTGGTTTCGTGGTGTATGTCCTGATACGCGCGTTTTGTTTTTAACAGCAAGGGACAATGTCGAAGATAAGGTAAAAGGCTTAGAATTGGGTGCAGATGATTATCTCGTGAAACCATTCGCTTTTTCAGAATTACTCGCACGCATACGTAATTTGTTAAAACGTAAAGATAAGTCCAGTCACGATCAATTACATCTGGCTGACCTTCACGTGGATCTTATTAAGCATAAAGTGCATCGAAATAATATAGCTATTACGTTAACGCCGAAGGAATTTTCGCTTTTAGTTTTTTTGTTACAACACACTGGCGAAGTATTGACTCGAGCGCTTATCGCGGAAAAGGTGTGGGACATTAATTTTGACAGTGATACCAATGTGATTGATGTTGTGCTGAGAAGACTTCGCCAGAAAATCGACGATCCATATGAAGAAAAGTTATTACATACCATTCGCGGTGTAGGATATGTCATTGAACAGAAATAACATAAAATTTTTTAGAAGATTTTCCCTCAAAACAAAGTTATCACTTTTGTTTACTTCGTTATTTTTTTTATTAATATCTATTGTGGCATTCGTATCTTATGGTACGTTAATTCATTTGTTTCATAAGGCAGAATATGATTTGCTTTTCTCAGAAACAGAAACGATAAAATACATTATCCAACAAAATAATATTGCCACGTTGAAACATGAAATTTACGATACGCCAGGCGTGCCAATTAGTGAAGCATTTCAATATTATATTCGCGTAAGCCAAGAAAAAACTAACGTGTATTTAGAAACGAAAGGAATGAGTACTATACTTGCACTAGGAAAAAATACAAATAATAAAAAACTTGAGCGATTCCAGAAGTCAAAAAGACATTATTTTTTAATGGAATCAAGAATGGTTTATCAAAATGAACCTTGGACCATTCAAATTCTTTTGGATACGACTTATCAGCAAAACTTACAAATTAAATATGGAAAATTACTTATTTTTATGCTCATTATAGGGGCATTCCTATCGGGAATTTTAGGATACTTTATTATGAAGCGAAGTATCCGCAGTTTAATTGATATGACTAAGGCGGCAAAAACCATTACGGCAAATTCACTCAATCAACGTATGGATGCAGATTATTGGCCGAAAGAATTTAGCGAATTGGGTTTTGCTTTTAACAATATGCTCGATCGTATTGAAGAGTCGTTTTTACGATTGAGAAGTTTTTCTGCTGATTTAGCGCATGAATTACGAACCCCTATTAATAATTTGATGGGAGAAACAGAAGTCGCGCTTTTACAATCAGAAAAAAACGTCAATTATCGTCAAACACTCGAATTTAATTTAGAAGAGATGAAATTAATTGCCGCCATGGTCGAAAACCTTCTGTTTCTCGCGCAAGCAGAAAATCCTCGTTTGGTTTTAAAAAAAGAAAACATACATGTTTCCGATATAATCCATAAAATTAAAGATTATTATGAAGAAATTGCCCTAGAAAAATGTATCGCTGTCGATATCAAAGGGGAGGCTACTTTTTTTGGTAATCTTGAAATGTTCGCAAGAATGATAAGTAATTTAATATCGAATTCTCTAAAATATACTAATCAAAATGGGAAGATTGTCATCGATATTTTAGAAACAAAAGAGTCAGTTGCCATTCAATTAAAAGATAGTGGTATCGGAATAAACGAAGTGCATCTTCCTCGATTATTCGATCGTTTTTATCGAATTGATGAAGCGCGTGCAAGAGATTCGGGCGGTGTTGGGCTCGGGCTTGCAATTGTAAAATCAATTGTCGATTTACATCATGGCAAGATCCATCTCTCCAGTAAAATAGATGTAGGTACCTGTTTTACCATGCAGTTTCCTAAATGACAAAATTGTAATGTAGCATTCATCAAGCTGTTAGGGTCTAAAACTTATAATGCGTTATAAGTGGAGGACATCATATGTCAAACAATTTACAGCAATTCAGCAATCATACTTTAGAAGCGATAAAGCACTGCCATTCAAAAGATGAGGTGAAAACCCTCATCGGCGGCAGTTACTTTAAATTACAAAAAAAAATGCGTTCTCCGAAAGATGATAAATGCATCAATGTTACGCCCTTCAAAGGCGCACTGGAAATTGCCGATATTCCCATAGAAATTTTATATTCAGTGCTAGGATTCGCTACCTTTGGTGTTGCGACTTTATGGATCTTAGGAAGTGTAGGATTAGTAGCGTTAACGCTATTCATCGGAGCTTTTTATTATTATTCGAAAAAACTGCAAGCAAAAATGACTGCTGAAACAAATACCCTCGAACTGATGGAAATAAAGGTGCAGGTATTGGATGAATTAATAAAACGATATCAACCTGAAAATGTCTCATTATTAAATGCCGATGAAAAAAAACCTAATTGCGCACCGGTACCTTATAAAAAATCTATTTGTTTTGCAGTGTCGATGGCGGTATTTTTAGGAGCAACTTATTGGGGAATCACTGATATATTATTGATTGCCGGTTTGGTTACTGCAACATCGTTATTGGTGAGCCCAATTGGACTTGCTATTGCAGGAAGTGCTGCGCTTTTATTTTCGGCTGCCCTCGCGATTTACCATCATCAATTTTTACAAAAAAATAATGTGATTAAAAATGCAAAGAAAACATTGTATGCAGAATATAACAAGCGAGAAACTTGCTTGGATGTATTGAAAAAAATTAAGAATAGTGATGAGAAAGAAAATATAAAGGTGAATCAGGCTGAGATTTCCGCAAAGAAACTGCAAGAACTCAAATTATCGCGACATGGTTTTTTTAAATCTGCAAATGTAGCACCTGCTGTTAGTCTTCAAAATGAGAGAGTAAGGTCATTTTCTTATTAATGTACTCTGTACAGCTGGACTTTGGCCATTTTTTTTAATTCTTACCCTGTTTAAATTTTTATATGTATTCTTTGTGAATTATGATTAAATAAAAAAATCCGTTGTTTTTATCATGGTAATTATTCACAATGGCGCAATAATAATAACTAATCCAAGGAAGAATAATAATATGTTTTCGTTTCGTCGATATTTTTTCAAAAAAGAAAAACCAACCTCCGAACATAAACCTTATCCAAAACTCATCACGAATCAACCACCTGACACCGCGGGTACTCTTGCTTCATTTTTAGAAGCAAAAGATCTTGCAAGCGTATCAACCACGTGTCGCGATTCTCACCCGTTATTTAGCAAAGCGCGGGCGACGAAGACTTTGCTTCAAGCGGTTGTATTCGGCGATTTAAAAAAAGCTGAGGATATGATTATCAAGCAACCTCAACTATTACTAGAAAGAGGAACGGTAAAAGATTATTCCGGCCGTATACATTCAAATAGAACCGCGTTTCAATTGGCTTTAGGCGCATGTGATTACAATGTGAAAGATGCAAAAGGGAACATCGTGGTGGACGGTATGATTGAAATGATAGAAAAACATTTCAAAATTCTGCCTGAAAAAACACCTGAT
>JABDCZ010000091.1:0-3659 GCA_013287885.1 Gammaproteobacteria bacterium | reverse complement strand
CTGTGCGGTCTTTGTGAATGGTTGCCAGTAACACTTCGGCTTTTTCCTGACTCGCTTCCGCTAAGAATTCACCCTGCGGCCCGGTGATAAAACTTGAACCCCAGAATTGTAAACCGCGCTCTGATCCCGGTTCTGCAGATTCAAACCCCACACGATTACACACCACCACTGGTAAACCATTCGCAATGGCGTGCGCGCGTTGAATCAAAATCCAGGATTGACGTTGACGCTCACATTCGGATTTATCATTTTCTTGCGTGCCCCAACCGATGGCGGTTGGATACAATAAAATATCCGCACCGCGCAATGCCATCAAACGCGCCGCCTCTGGATACCATTGATCCCAACAAATTAATACACCTAATTTACCGACAGAAGTTTGAATCGGCTCAAATCCTAAATCGCCAGGTGTAAAATAAAATTTTTCATAATATCCTGGATCATCCGGAATATGCATTTTGCGATATTTGCCTGCGATTTCGCCATTTTTTTCGAAAACGACTGCAGTATTATGATAAATACCAGCGGCACGGCGCTCGAACAACGACGCCACAATCACAATTCCTAATTCTTTCGCAATCGCACCAAAGAAATCTGTGCTCGGTCCCGGAATCGGTTCGCTCAAATCACACAGTTGTGCATTTTCCGTTTGACAGAAATAAAGACTCGTATGCAATTCTTGTAACAAAACAAGATTCGCACCTTTCGAATGTGCTTCTCGAATACCTGCAACGGTGACCGATAAATTTTGTTCGCGATCAGCAGTACAATGTTGTTGCACTAACCCCACTCGAATTTCACTCATCGAACACACCTCGCGGTAGTTGCATCGTCATGCAATGAATACTGCCGTACCATTGCACGACAGGAAGCGAAGGAATCGCAACAATTTCTCGATCGGGAAAACAATCAGAAATGGTGGCTAACGCTTCTTCATCTTTGGCATCATCATAAGTCGGCACAAGTACTGCATTATTCACAATTAAAAAATTCGCATAAGTCACTGGCAATCGTCTGCCATCGAAATCCGCATAACGCGCCTTCGGCCACGGCAAAGGAATTAATCGATAAGGATTGCCTTCAAAATTTTTGAGGGCAGATAATTCCATTTCTAATTGTCGAAAACTTTCATAATGCGAATCTTTTTCATCCGTACAACTAACATAACAAATCGTGTAAGGATCGGTGAAACGCGCAATCGTATCGATATGTCCATCGGTATCATCACCTTCGAGCGCACCATGTTTTAACCATAAAACACGTTCGACACCGAAAGCATCTTTCAACGTTTTTTCGATATCTGCTTTGGAAAGATCGGGATTTCGCTTTTTTGATAACAAACAACTTTCGGTCGTTAACAACGTACCTTTGCCATCAACTTCAATACCGCCACCTTCAAGCGCCAAATCGATTTTTTGCAAAGCCGTTGTCGCAAAACCACCGCGTGCATGCAAGTTCGCGGTTAATACATTGTCATGTTCCGCCGGATATTTATATCCCCAGCCGGTAAAAGTGAAGTCCAATAAAATTGGTTTATCATCTTGAAATACCGTAATCGGACCGTGATCGCGTACCCAAATATCATTGGCACGCATTTGATGAATCATGACTTGCGATAAATCGACGCCGGCTTTTTTTAAGAGTTTTTGAATATGAAATTCATGCGCTTCATTCAAACAAGTAATAAAAACTTTTTGACGCAACGCAATTTCTTTTGTAGTTGTTAAAAACACTTCATCAATGTCGGACATGGTGTCGACCCAATAACTGTCCGGCTGTGGCCACGTTAACATGACCGCACTTTGATTTGCCCACTCGGGCGGCAAATAATTAGTCTTCAAAGTAAGTATACCCCTGCAAACCACGTGTCAAATCACTTAAATATTCTTCACGATCAGAATAGCTAAGGTCGGATTTTTTTTCTAATTGTTCGCGATAAGAGCGAATCAAATGACTACGATTAAAGTTCACATTGCCTAACGCAGATTCGACAGTGTCACCTTCTAATGCTTGCGTTAATTTGTAACCGCCATCATCGTTCAGTTCGACATGTACTGAATGCGTATCGCCAAATAAATTATGTAAGTCGCCTAAAATTTCTTGATAAGCGCCCACCATAAAAATGCCCAATAAATACGGCTCATCAGGATTATGTGGTAACAATGACAACGTGCTATCTAATCCATAATTATTGACATAAAGATCAATGCGGCCATCGGAATCACAAGTAATATCATGCAAAATGCCTCTTTTTGTTGGTATTTCATTTAAGCCAGCAAGCGGCATAATTGGGAAAACTTGGTCGATCGCCCACGCATCCGGTAACGATTGAAATAAAGAAAAATTACAGAAAAATTTATCGGCGAGTTTTTCATTTAATTCATCAATCAATTCGCGATGCGCACGTACGGAAGGTTTTAAGAAGTCACGCACTTTTTCGCAGGTCGCATAATAAATTTGTTCCGCATAAGCGCGTTTTTGCAAATCCATCAAACCGTGGGTAAACATCGTCTGCACTTCTGAATTCCAGTGACAAACATCGTGATAAGTTTCGAGTGCATTATTTTCGGAAAGATTGACGTAACCATCCCACAAATTTTTAATGATTGCGACATCATTATCGGCTGGTGGATTAAAGTCAGTTAAATCACAAGGTGCTTCCGTCGCAATGACATTCGTAATTAACATCGCATGATGCGCGGTTAATGCGCGTCCCGATTCCGTAATAATTTCAGGATGGGGAAGATGATGTTGTTGGCAAGTTTCGGCAAGGATATAAACGATATTATTCGCGTATTCTTGCACGCTATAATTCATTGAGCTCACACTGCGGGAGCGCGTACCTTCATAATCCACACCCAGTCCACCACCGACATCGACGATGCTAATCGGCGCACCCAATGAATTTAATGCAGAAAAATAGCGCGCGCATTCTCGCATACCGCGTTGAATATCGGCAATATTCGCAATTTGCGAGCCTAAATTAAAATGCATCGCTTTCAAAAGATGAAGCAGATTTTTTTCACGTAATTTTTCGACAACACGCAATACTTGTGGCGCTGAAAAACCAAATTTGGCTTTTTCTCCACTCGTATTTGCCCATTTGCCATTTCCAATGGAGGCAAGACGGATACGGATACCGATACAGGGTTCTACTTTTAATTTTTCTGCTTCTTCTAACACTAATGCGAGTTCAGAAAATTTTTCGAGAATAATACAAACACGATGACCTAACCGCTGGCCAATCAAAGCAAGACGAATATATTCACGGTCTTTGTAGCCATTACAAACGATGACGGATTCAGGCTGTGCTGAAAGCGCAAGCGTTGCTAATAACTCAGGTTTGCTACCAGTTTCGAGTCCGACTCTAGTATTCGCGTTATCAAGAATAGCCTCGACCACACGACGTTGTTGGTTGACTTTAATCGGATAAACGCAAGTAAATGCGCCGCGATAATCGTTTTCTTTAATTGCACGTAAGAAAGCATCATTCACGGTTTGAATACGTTTTTGCAAAATATCCGTAAAACGCACCAATACAGGAAATGATAAACCGGATTCTTTAATTTTTTCCGCTAATTCATAAAGGTCAATACTCGCATGCGAGCCCGGACCTTTTGGGTGGGCCTGCATACGACCATTTTCGGAAATATTAAAAA
>JABDCZ010000090.1:0-3664 GCA_013287885.1 Gammaproteobacteria bacterium | reverse complement strand
TGGTTTTCGCTGTACCACAACATTGACTTTATAAGTTGCAGTACTACTACTACCTGGCGTATTTAAATATAAAGGTGGTTTTAATCGTGTTTCTTTCAAAATCATTTCGATTCTCCATGCATACTCACCTTTGATGGGGCTTGCATTAAGCACAACCGGTGCACTTGTCACTTTACTAATCCATACTTCTTTTCGTTCTAACATTGCGACTAAGTTAAGGGATGCTTTTAAACCTTTCATATATTCCGCCCACGCATAATCCGAAAAATATTTTTGCGAATCTTGCAATTGTGAGCGATAATTTACAAAATCAAATGAATTACCAGATTCAATCGCTTTAATAACCCAAGCATTCACTTCACCAATGGCTAAAGGTAATTCCAAAGGGGTTTCTTGAATAAGAACGCCATCATCATTGGCCACAAAATAAAGTGGTTTAGATGAATTATTTAATACATAGCTTAAAAGCATGCTCAGACAAATAATCACCACCAACGCAAGTAGCGAAACACCGAACATCAAATGAAATTTCTTTCTATAAAAAGCATTACGCTTATGCACTAACTCTAATGCATCGCTTGCGTTTTCGTTTATCATACATACACCTTAGATCTGCTACATTGAAAATTGATCAATACCAATTCCGACAGGGTTTTTCGTGGTTGGAACTTTGACAATCACGAGTGTCACTCGATAAGTTCGAGTGGAGGAATTACTTGCTGCTTCATAAGTGACGAGAAAAGGTATTTGCAACCGCCAAGCTTGATCATAATCGGAAAAGCTGCCTTGATTTGCAATGACAACTTGCCCATTCACTGCACTATTAGTATTTAATTGATTTTGTCTTAATGTTTGAATCACCCCTTGAATAGAAGCAAGAAAAGCATTTAATCCACTATTGGTAAAATAAGGCCTCACTTTGGCTTCAATTTCACTATCACTTTCATAAAATTTATAAGTATAAACATCAATGGCGGCTTTGCTCGCCCATTTAATAATCGTACTAGATAATAAATTAGGCTCATCTAATGCGGTCAATTCAAACACTTCGCGTTTTGGTGTCACTGCTGAAAAATGCGGAAGCGGCCGGTTTTCTACGAAATACATTAACAAAAACATCAATCCAATAAGAAAAACTAATGCCATTATTAATATTGCGATTAAGGTCGGAAAATATCGATAGTCATCTTCTAAGTGATGGACATGCTTCATTTTTGGCATTGGTTTAATCCTACAAACCGACTTTCTCTCATGCACCATTCATATAGCTGCCCATTTGTCGTTGACACATAATAGGCACGAGCTTTTGGAAAAAAAATAAAATATAGATTGAGAAATACCAATATTAAAATCACACTCATTAAAAAAAGAATGACTTTGAGTATCTTGTGATAAAGGTCACGATAAAAATGACTTTGAAATCTTGGCATATCCTCTCGATGACCGATCATCAATGCTTCCTATATATAGAGTTTTTCTAAAGTTATTTCAATCCGATAATTATCACTACCCCAATTGCCGTTATTGGCGGTGACAAGCTTGCATCCGCCGTAACCTTCCGCATATAACAATCGTGTATTCAATCGTCGATTCCACATATAGCGCATGATTTTTTCTGCTTGCTGTTTCGAAAGCATGATACTGACATCTTCAGGTTCGATGGCGCTCGTATACCCTGCAATTTTCACCGACATATTGGGATACCGATTGATAAATTGGACGACTAAATCCAAGGTCTCATATGACGCCGCTAATAAATGAGAAGTCATATAATCAAATAATACAAAAGAAGGAATCACTATTAAAATTTGATCGCCGAGTTGTACCACTTGGACATTGCGATTAATGAGTTTGTCCGCAAGTGTTGTGTGCGAATCGATGTAAGCACCAATGGCACCCCCGAAAATGGCACCGACTCCAAGACCTGGTAACACGCCCGAGCCACCGGAAATAGCAGCACCTGTCAATGCACCGGCGGTACCGCCAATCATAATACCTTTTGTCCGTTGCGTAGAATTTTGATAAGCGTCACGCAAGCCGCCTTCGGAATGAGAAAATTGATAACTGGTTTCGAGGTAGGCTTGATCTGCTTCACTCGCAGCGCCTCTTTGTGCCGCAGAAGAGGCACATCCATGAAGAGAAATGACGAATAGTATAAAAATAATTATTTGTAATGGTTTCCAAATTGTTATTGTCATTCCATCTCTCTGCTTTGTTTTTAGTTTTATTATTTTCAACTGTTTTTGGTAAAAACACAATAATTAGTGTCACTGTCATTCCCGCGCAGGCGGGAATCCATTCATAGCACACTTATCCTCTACAAATGGATCCCCGCCTGCGCGGGGATGACAGGGTAAAAAAACAATGCTAAAATTTAAACACAATATCCAAAACGAGCTAAGTGGTGTACAGTTGAGAAGAGTAATCATTTTATTTTTGTCCATTTTTGTTTTTTTTCAAACCGCAAACGCCTCCGTGGAATCCGATGAAAATTGGTATCAAACCATGAGTCGCCATATTAGCGAGACGTGGCATGATGGAAATGTAGAAATGTACCTTCCGTTAAAAACTATTCACATGCCTTTTGCTTATTCTCATGAGCAACGCGAAAATTTTAATGAAAATCCATTGGGATTTGGTATCGGAAAAGGCCGATTTAATAGCAATGGGAATTATGAAGGCATGATGGTCATGGTCTTTCAAGACTCACATTCAAAACCCGAGTATCTCGCGGGGTATCAATGGATTCCTCAATGGTCTTTGTCTGACAATTTTAAAGCAGGGTTAGGCGCCGTGGGTTTTATTAGCGCGCGCTCTGATTTTTTGCATTACACACCTTTCCCCGGCGTTTTACCTGTTGCATCGCTCAGTTATAAAAATCTCATGTTGGAAACGACTTATATTCCGGGAGTGAGTTCGTTTGGTGGGAATGTTCTGTTTGTTATGTTGAAGTGGAAGTTTGATTAACTCTCACCCTGCAACGACCGCACATATTCCAACAAATCATTCGCGGCGCTCACCACCACATCTTCAGGCTGAAAAATTCCTTCTACCGGTGGTGGGTAATCGGTTGCCATATAAATATCTTTAATTACTTCATCCGCAATGACTTGCGCTTTAGAGCTTGATCGTCCCAAGACTCTTTCCACTAACTGGATTTTATCCTTAATGAATGCACGCGCCACCAACGGCTGGCTGAAACGCTCAAAATTAGTCGCCCCGACCAACATTTTTACAGTATTAGATAAATCAGGTTTACTAAAGATATTGATGTGGCCTTCTTCTTCGGGCTCTTCTTCCACAATACTTTCGATACTTTCTTCTCCGCCACGATTATGGAATGCGAGTAATGCAGTCACGCCTCTTTCGATCAAATTGGCTTCCGGATTTTCGGTCATGGATGTCGCAATCAATTGAATGTCTTCTGATTCTTCTCCTGACACTGCTTCGAATCCAACATCTTCTGACGCTAAAACATTTTCGAATTGCGCCAAACGATTTTCGAGATCGATTAAAACGCGCCCGATGGGCGCTTCGACTTTCAAGAAGTGATTAATCCGCATTCGCTCCACAGGTTGCGGATTGGCGAAAAACATTTTGGCGCGAATAATTTTCGATTTGAAAAAGATATGCGCCTCACCTTCTCGCTGTTCTTTCAAATCGA
>JABDCZ010000089.1:0-3769 GCA_013287885.1 Gammaproteobacteria bacterium | reverse complement strand
TTGTTATGTAAATTAACATTCTTTTTTTTTAGTATACTGTGTGCTTATGGTTGAAAACGGAGAATATTGCAATTAAAGCTGATTATCTTGACAGCCGTATGAATTTGGTTGGATTTTGTTTTGTTCTTCATTAATTGTTTGTTTGAAGAATAACAATCCAACAAAACCAAATAAAGTTGAAATTATTAGTACGTACCCAGGAGAATATGGAATTTCTGTTGTTTTTACAAGATAGCCAATTAATAATGGCATGAATCCCATTTCTACACTAAATACTATTTGATATATTAATGATGCAGTTGTACAACGAATTTTTGACGGAAAACTTTCAGTTACAATTACTGGATAAAGAGCAAAAAAACATGAAGAGGGAATTGAAATAAGTATGCTAAATGTTAATATTTGAAAATAAGTGCCATATGCTGCAAACCAAAAGAACGGTATTGCTAGTAGTAGAATAAAAAAACAAACAACTTTTAATAAAAAAATCCTATTATAATGATCTGACAACTTTCCATAAAAAGGTATCAATATTACAATAAGGAATAATGAAAACACATTTAGGCTATATATTTTACTTTGAGTGAAATTTCTAGTAGTGATTAACTGTATTGGTATATAGATATAATAAATATACGATAAACAAGTTCCCATCATGGTTATAGCGCTTATAGAAAAACATTGTAATGAGTGGTTTTTAATAAAATTTAAAGAATTTTTCAATATATAACTTTTTTTTGTTTTTTGAGTTGCTGAATTATTCAATATAAAGGACATGCTTTCAGGAATGGAAGAGCGAATCCAAAAACCAAAAACAATTCCAGTGATTGAAAATAGAAAAGCTACACGCCAACTCCAATCAGGTAAAATACCTTTAGCAATAAAATGAGTAACGGTTAAAGCCACCACGGAGGCTAATAAGTAACCTCCGCTAATTCCTATGGCTGTCCAAGATCCATAAAAGCCACGATTATTTTTTTTACTACTTTCTATTAAGTATGTCGCCGAATTTATATATTCAATACCTGCAAAAAAATTTTGAAAAATTCTTAAGAAAATAAATAGAACGGTTGACCATATACCGATATAATAATAGGATGGTAGTACTCCAATAAGAATTGTTCCGAAACCAGTAAAAACTAGTGAAATAACCATAAGTTTTTTTCGGCCAACTTGGTCTGCAAATGAACCCATAATGATATTTCCAATTGGCCTAACTAATAGGCCAATAAGGAACACATATAAAATATTAATCACGTGAGCATATGGATCAGCTGATGGTGGAAAAAAATTTTTGCTTAAGGTTGTTGCCATCAGTGATATTAGTATTAAATCATATGTCTCTAAAATATTTCCTATAGCACCACTTGCAAAAATTCTTTTGACCAAAGAAGAAGCATAATATGGTGTAGAAAAATTCATCATCTCTTTCTCAGACCATTCTCTTTCGTTAAAAAAAGAGAAATTTCCTTAATGTATTTTTTGTTTGCATCGGATGTTAAGCCATGACCACATTTTCTAAAAATTTTTAATTTTGAATTTTTTATATGATGAGCCATAATGCGCGATTGATTAGGACTGCACACCCAATCATTTTGACCAGCTAAGATTAAAGTGGGGCATGTAATTTTCTTAAGTTTGGAAACAAAATTAAAATGATGTAAAAAATCACTGAAGCCCGCATTTAAGACATCGTATGACCATATATTTTTCAATTGTTTTAAGTTTGTTTTTTTAGGAGATAGTTTTTTGCGTTTTTTCTTTTTATAATTATAAAGATAAAGTGGATCCATTATTTCAAAATAATGATCAACTTCTTTATCGTTAGTAAAATTACCATTCCATAAAAATTTATCGCAAACTGCTACTTGCTGTGGTGTTCCAATTTTTTTTAGATTATTTCTAGCTTCTTCAATAAAATGATAACTTGGTGCTGTAACAACTAAAATTAGCTTATCGATATATTTACTATATTTGATTGCATAACCTTGCGCAACCATTCCACCATAGGAGATTCCTAACACACAAATTCGTTTTAAACCCAAATATTTTCTTAAAGCCTCAATATCTTCAATATTATTTTTTAAAGTGTAATCAGATTTTTTAGTTTTTTTACTCCACCCACAACCTCGTTGATCGATAAAAATAAGTTGAGCATATTTTTGCAATTTTGTTGAATCGTATTTAAAATGAATATGATTACCACCGGGGCCCCCGTGTATTAGAAATAAAACCGGTTTTTCTATTAATTCTTTTCCTTGCGGCTCCACATGCATACCAGCGACATCGAAATAAATTTCTGTACCACGAATAGTTGCTTTCATAATGAAAATCTCATTTATTATTTATAATTAGTTTTAGAAAAGGTTTGGATTGAGATGTCTGAGTGCCAGTCATTGAAGGTAAAATCCAATAAGGTTCGCAGTATTTGATGTAAATGTTATGGATTAATCTATAACTGTAATCACCTAAGGAATATAATTCATTTATGTGACTTAAATAATAATCGAATAAATTATTATTTTTGCTTCTAGTAGCATATGAATATATTAAATTAAATTCATCAACTTTTTTAAAAACATTAAATCCAAAAGTAAAGCCATGTTTAATTTCTTTAACTTGTTTAATTGTTTGAAAATGCGATTGCGAATATGCTTCTTCCCAAGAATAAAATTTATTTGAATCGTGAAAGTGAAGAGAGAAACTTTTATCATGTTTCCATAATCCTTGAACAATAATATTATATTCAACAGAAGGTGTAATTGAAAAAATGACTAGTCTTTTATTAGGATCGATAATTTTGATAGCGATATGATCGATTAATAATGTTCCTTGTAAATCTATTAAATTTCTATGTATTTCTTCCTTATGTTTAAAAAGAATATCTAAAATATCTTCATGCAGGCTGATATTCTCTTTGTTACTAATCAACTTATTGGTTTTTAGTTTTATTGTTTTATGCATTTCCATATTTTAAGCTCTTTTCTCTTTATGTATTTCACTAAGTTGTATAGCGGAAGATAACATCATATCAATAATCATTAATATAGTTTTTTTATCTGCATTTAAATGAGATGCATCGTATATAACACCAACCATATAAGTAATAATTTTTTCTACGTCCTTGGTAGGCGGAAAAAGTACAATGCATTTATTTAGAATATATTGAAGGAGATCGCTTTCAATCTCAATTAAGGTTGTGGATTTAGTTTCTTTAGGTGCTAAGGATTCTTTTTCTCCAAATAATAACCAGCTAGGCGAAACATTTAGCCATTCAGCTATCTTAGGAATAATATGGTAATCTGGTAAAGCTAAACCTAAAATATATTTCCTACCCATTTGATAAGAAACACCAGCTATCTTAGCTAATTGAGTTATTTCAATTCCTGCTTTGGATCTTGTCGAGGAGTATCCTTCCTTTTGTAATATAGAATTTAATCGTTTAGAAAAATTAAGTACAAATTGAGTTCTATCCATTTCGTTGTCTTTTGAGTTATAAATAAGTTATTTAAAATTGAATATCCGAGAAGTAAATTTTTAATTCTAACCCATTAAATATTTTATTCAACAATAATGAGTGGTTTTGAACTAATAATAAATAATTATACTATTAGTTGACTTAGATTAAATTTAAAATATAATATTTAACTTAAAGTTTAATTGCATTTAAATTAAACTTATTAATCAAAACTGCTTATTAAGGATAGATATGTTTATTGATAAGAAATTACTCGGAGGAATATATGGTTTATTCTTCTTGTGTCTGTGA
>JABDCZ010000088.1:0-3794 GCA_013287885.1 Gammaproteobacteria bacterium | reverse complement strand
ATCAACTTTTCAATGGATTGAGGCTATACTTAAATAATAAAGGTTCACTTCCACCGACTGGATGTGGACAAGACATGGACATTAGATCAAAAATAATGCATTATATGATTTTGGATGAATGACGACATGGCAATAATAGTACAAAAATATGGTGGAAGTTCTGTTGGGACGCTTGAGCGTATTAAGCATGTTGCCGCAAAGGTTATCCAAACCAAAAAGCAAGGACACGATGTTATCGTCGTGGTCTCTGCGATGCAAGGCGAAACGGATCGCCTCATTACCCTCGCCAATAATTTAACACATGAACCTGACCCTCGCGAATACGATGTATTAGTTTCGACAGGCGAACAAGTGTCAATGTCCTTACTCGCGATGGCTTTGAATGCAAAAAATTGCCCTGCTCGCTCTTACACTGGCCCTCAAATCGGCATTATCACCGATCATATTCATACAAAAGCTCGTAT
This sequence comes from Gammaproteobacteria bacterium, assembly GCA_013287885.1. Lineage (GTDB taxonomy): Bacteria > Pseudomonadota > Gammaproteobacteria > DSM-16500 > DSM-16500 > JABDCZ01. The sequence continues at coordinate 3,330 of JABDCZ010000088.1, read as the reverse complement.
TTTGGACGTTAAAACGGATCTTTTGAAAAAAGATTTGGCAGAAGGTTTTGTCATCGTGGTGGCGGGTTTTCAAGGTATCAATCCTCGCGGAGATATTACCACACTCGGTCGAGGCGGTTCGGATACCACCGCTGTCGCAATAGCTGCTGCTTTAAAAGCGGAAGAATGCCAAATTTATACCGATGTCGATGGCGTTTATACGACAGATCCCAGAATGATTCCTGAGGCAAAGCTTTTGTCTCACATTAGCTTTGAAGAAATGCTTGAAATGGCGAGTTTAGGCGCCAAAGTATTGCAAATGCGTTCTGTCGAATTAGCAAGCAAACATAACCTTCCTGTTCGCGTATTATCGACTTTTAGCAATAATGCGCTTGGCACACTGGTGACTTTTGAAGATAGAATTGAACAAAAACGCTTAGTGTCAGGTATTGCTTTTAGCCGGGAAGAAGCGATTATTTCAATTAATAGTGTTCCTAATCGCGCAGGTGTCGAAGGAACGATATTAGGCCTCATTAGTGAGGCAAACATTGAAATCGATATGATTGCACAAAATGCAACGGATAAAACCACTACAGACTTCACATTCACGCAACATCGCAAAGATTACATGAAATCTTTGAATATTATGCAAAAAATTGCAACAGAACTCGGCGCCGCTGCCGTGACTAGCAACGCGAAAGTCGCTAAATTGTCTTTAGTCGGCATTGGCATGCGGTCTGAAACCGGTGTTGCAAGTAAGATGTTCCAAGTCTTAGGAGACATCGGTGTTAACATCAATATGATCACGACATCTGAGATTAAAATCTCGGTCATTATTGATGAAGCGCAATTAGAACAAAGTGTTAAGGCAGTCCATGATGCTTTTTCGTTACATAAGCTAATGATGGATATGCAACCTTTGGCTCTGGAGATCTAAATTCAGGGAATCAAGTCTGCAAAAGAATAAATAATTTGAAAAAAATGCAAATCTCATTTGCACTACGAGGCCATATTGTTTACCATTGCTGACTTTAATAAGAAACCATTTAGAAGAGTTACGAGATATTGCATTATCAATTTTAGGGAAATCAATAAAGGTACACAACAAGGCAGTTTAAGGAGATGGCTAAATGCTCATTTTAACGCGACGTGTGGGTGAAACATTAATAATCGGCGATGATGTCATCGTGACCGTGCTTGGTATCAAAGGTAACCAAGTGCGTATCGGGATAAATGCGCCAAAAACAGTGTCTGTTCATCGTGAAGAGATCTATCAACGTATTCAACAAGAGAAAAATGCGACGACAACCGGAACAACGGTAGTAACAGCGAAAGAAGAAAAGAGTCCCAAAGAAAAAGATAAGAAAGTAAAGAGTGAAGAATAGTTCCTTTTGATTTTATTAACTTAATATTGTGTGAAATACGGAGAGATGGCCGAGAGGCTGAAGGCGCTCCCCTGCTAAGGGAGTATGGGGTCAAAAGCTCCATCGAGGGTTCGAATCCCTCTCTCTCCGCCAGTCATAGCATTGAGGTTAATTGACAGAAAGTACACTCCAGTTTTTTTATCATGAAGAAATGCGCCCGTAGCTCAGTTGGATAGAGTACCTGGCTACGAACTAGGGGGTCGGGAGTTCGAATCTCTCCGGGCGCGCCAAGATTAAAGCAACAAACTCTTTATTTTGTATCAAAGAATAAGGGGTTTGTTTTTGCGCACAAAGACTTATGTATGCGCCCGTAGCTCAGTTGGATAGAGTACCTGGCTTCGAACCAGGTGGTCGGGAGTTCGAATCTCTCCGGGCGCGCTATATAAATCACACCTTTCTGAAAATTCAAAATACCGGCTGCAACAGATTTTTATGGGTGATATTAATATAATTCTAAAATTGAGGGATCATTATAATGAATATAAAACTTATCGGCTCCGCAACATGCCCTTTTGTACAAAGATGCTTATCTTACAAGGGGCACATCCATTGCATTGGCGTGTACCCCTCTGCTTTGCAATTAAAACGCGTAATTAACACCTAAAAATCCGGCTTGTTGGGTAGGTATGCGACCTAGCTTCACATTATTATCAGCATCAACTGTAATATTTGCAGAATTGCCAGAGTAAATGCCTTGATAAAACGCTGTTAGCATTGCATGTCTTGTCACGTTATATCCTAAACCGGCTTGTAATTCGCCGTTGATTTTTCTTAATGTATCATCATCTGAAGTTCTGTCCATGAACTGCAGTTGACGGTAAGCAATACCACCTTTGGCAAAGACGGAGAAATCAGAGCTTTGGCCAAATGAGAATTTAAGACTCACAAGCAAATCAACTAAGGGTTTTAAAGTCGTTTGCACAGGCAAGCCGCCGGGACTAAAATCAAAAAAATCTGGAACAACAAATCGCATATCATTGCCCCACTGCACGCCTGTTTCTAATCCTAATGAAAATGCTTGGAAGTTATATCCTTCTGCACTCAGCGCTAAGCGTCCTTGCGTAAACTGTCCATCGTTTTCATAAGCCCCACTGACATTTCCATAGCCACCATACACACCCAAATGCAACCAAGAAGGAACATCACATGGAATGATTTCTCCTTTATAATTGGGAATGGGTTTCGCTAAAACCGGGAGTGTAAAAAGTAATATTAGAACACATGAAGGTATTTTTTTTAACACGATAAATTCCTTAAAAAATTGTTTATCCAAATGGTTGCATTAAAATTTTTAACAAAAAACATGCTTAACATCAATAAGTAAAAGTATGGACAGCGCGCACGCCGAAAGTATCGTCTTTAGAAAGTGCTGCGATGTTAGTAAAAATGCCCAATAGCTCTACGGTACTAGCAGTAATCACAGCATATGCATAATTCCTAGACGGAGTACCAATAATAGAATTTTCTGAGGAACTCCAGTATGCGCAGAAAGTACTAATATTACAGCTGCCAGCGGAAGTATTCGTCGCTAATTGCGTATAGTGTAAAGGCGCTGTAATAATTCCTTCATTGATCATTTGATCAAAATTCAAAACAAGCATCAGTTCATTTTCAGAAGGTAAATACCATGTTCCTACCGGATCACTGCCGGGATTGCCTAGATAACCGCCGGTAAACGTATTAGCTGCAAATGCGGCACAATCGGTATTACTGGTACAAAGAGTAGAGTGAGCAAGAATCGTATGGGAATTACCTGGCGTTGGCGGTGAAACATTAACAATATCAGTATTCGTTCCTGTAAAAAAAGCTTGATGTTGAGCTGTGGGACCAAGAATAGCTAATGCATTGGTATACGTAACTCCATCTGAAACAGATGGATCCACCGCATCCATGAGCGCTGCAACAATGCCATGACCGTTACCATCGG
>JABDCZ010000087.1:0-4061 GCA_013287885.1 Gammaproteobacteria bacterium | reverse complement strand
TTTTGTCATGATTTTTGAAGTAAAATATATACCCGTTAGCTTAGCTGGAGTTGCGCGCCCTTATTAATAATTCAATGGATTTTTTTCTATATTACAAAATAATATTTCTTTTATGCGCTCATATTTAAAACCACGTCTTAAATTACTGGTCGAGTATTTAACAAGCGATGATAAAATTTATTTTTTTATCAAACCAGGTGTTGCTATTGAAATGGCAGATCCTTCAAAATTTATAGCAACAACATGCAAGATTATGGATGGAAAAAAAGATTTTAATGAAATAAAGGAAATATTATTTCCTTTATTTCCTAAGGAAACACCTTATTTAGAAAATTTACTTTCTGTTCTAGATAAGGAGTATTTGCTCGAGGATATTTCTCAAAATTATACTGATAAATTGACTGTTTATGATAGTATCCGATGGTCGAGAAATATAGAGTTTTTTGGTACCTACTGTAAAGCGACAGATAATAAATATTCTTTTCAAGAAAAATTAAAATCGACCAAAGTTGCCATTTTTGGTCTTGGAGGAGTTGGATCTAATGTTTTATATAATTTGATTGCTATGGGAATTTGCAATATTAAGGCAGTGGATTGCGATGAAGTAGAATTATCGAATCTTAACCGCCAAATTATATATAATGAATCTGATATTGGAAAATTAAAATCCGAGGCTGCAAAAGATAGAATTTCTCAATTTTTATCATTTGCAGATATTGAGTTTATTAATAAAAAAATTTCAAACAGTGAAGAAATTGAAGAAATTATTAAAGATACAGATATAATTATAAGTGCAATAGATCAGCCTCGAGAAGAGGTAATGGATTGGTTTAACATAGCCTGTGTAAAAAGAAACATTCCGTTTATATGTGGCACATTAGATCAAAAAGTTGCTATTTGTTATACCATTATCCCTGGTAAAACGGGATGTATTGAATGTTGGAAAAATAGTTCAAAAAAATCTTCTTTGCTATTTCAAAAATTAATTGGAAATGACAATTTTGTACCTGCTGATTCTCCAAATGTTGCAATAATGCCTTTTATATCCATAGTAACTGGATTAATTGGTTGCGAACTTTTAAAAATTATTACAGGGATTGCTGAACCCCAATCTTTAGGGCAATTATGTACATTTGATTTTCTTTCCTCAAAAATTACTATTTCTGAAAGTTGGGAGAAAGATCCTGAATGTTTGGTATGTTAAATGGATTAAAATTTATTGTTTCTATGGTGTCATCAACTTTGTTTTTCAAAATGCTAGCTATGAAGCTAATAATTGGTGAAACAGCGACGGCGAAGAATATTTTGTATAAATACGTATACATTATTAAATACATTAATTGAGATAATGAGAGGACTCCAATCAAAGCTATAAAAACAGAAATGCTAAGCATGAGTGCTTCTCCAATAGTGGAAGAACCAATGCTCCTTAACCAAAAGTGTTTACCGTTTGTAATTATTTTCCATTTTGAAATTAAATATATATTAATAAAAGCACCAACTAAAACGCCAATTGTTTGAGCTACGACTGCTCTCAATAACGATCCCAATACTAATTTATAAGCAATTGTTTCCTGTAAGTTAATCGATGGAATATAACTAATAATTAATACCAATGCTGCAAAAATTAGATCGCAGGCAAAGCCAAACCACAATATTTTTTTTGCTGTTTTATAACCATATACTTCTGCAATAATATCCATAATTGAATAAGTTAATGGAAAAATTAAAGATGATGCTGCACCTATAATCGGACCTATTTTTATTATTTTATAAGCAAATACCATTGATGATAGATCAATTGAGATGTAAAACATTGCAATAAATATTAAATAATTATTAATTTTATTCATTCTATTTCCAGACTGTTTTTGCAATCCGAACAAAATTTTCACCTAAAATGTTATCTATATCTTTTGTTGAATATGCTTTTTTTATTAATAACTCTTTTATTTCAATAAATTGTTCAGGAATTGCTACTGCAACATCGCTAAATCCGTATTTATCAGGGAAAATTTGTGGATTATTTACTACGTAATCTTTAATTTCATCTTTTGCAAATATGCAATCTAATCCAATCCCAACGTGGTTCGGGCCTACCAATTGAACTATATAATCAATATGTTCTACAATTTTTTTTGTGCTTGCATCATTTTCTCCTAAAAATATTCCCACTCCGTTTATGCCAATAACTCCATTTTTTTTTGCACAAGCAATAATTTGTTCATCAGTAATGTTTCGTGGATGATTTACTAGTTTAGATGGATTAGAATGAGAAAAAATCACAGGATGTTCTGATAATTCAATAATTTCTAAGCTTGTTTGATAACCAACATGTGAGCAATCAATAATCATGCCTACATTGTTAAATTCCCTGATTAATTTTTTTCCGAATAATGTTAAACCAGTATCAATATCAAGACATCCACCGCCTGAAGAATTATTTCTATTGTATGCGAATTGCATTTGCTTTACACCAAGATCATAAAATTGTGAAACCATATCTAGTGTTTCATTTAAAGGATTGCATCCTTCGATATCAAATGCGATAGCTAATTTATTTTTTGATTGACATTCAAATATATTTTCGACGTTTTTTACAATTGAATATTTATCATCATTTTGTTGAATCCACTCATGGAAGTATTGAATTAAATTGAGAGTTTCGTCTTGATTTGTCAAATCAAACCCTACATTGACAGAAACAAAATTTACTCCTGCGTTTTTATATCGGTTTAAAAAAGATAAATCAGATCCAATTTTAAAAGGCGGGCAGCAATGAGCATCCCAACAAATAGATTGTTTAATTAATTTTGAATTATTAATTGATAATTTGAGCATTAATTTGATATCCTATAATACTATATTTTAATTAGTATTCAAAAATGCTCTATATTTTGTGCAGATTCGTAGCCAGCAATATAGGTAATACTATAGATATCTTCTCTACTTAAATTATTGATAATGTTTTTATCTAATACAATTTCACCAGCTGTTTTAAAAATCAGATCACTATTTTCATTTTCTTTTAATTTAAATATTATTTTGTTAATTTTCGAACAAAAATTTTGTGTAATAATTTTATATTTAGAGGTATCGATTTTGTTACATGCAAGATATGTTATAGTTCGAACATCTTTTTTAGAAAATCCTTCTAGCAGTCTATCGACAGCAACAATTTCATGTGGATAACATTCAATAATAGAGGATTTACCTACAATTTGTATAATTAACTTCAGTTGATTTGATGATGTTTTTTTTAGTTCAATAATTCGATAGATATTCTTTTCATCTGCTTGTTTAATTTCATTATATTTTTTCAATAATACTAAAGTATATTCAAAGACTGCCAGAATTTTTTTTATATACATAAAATTTCCTATATATCCTTTATTAATTTTCCCAATCCCGTTTTGCTTGTACAACTATACCCATGATTTTGTCATTATTATTTAATCTGGTCATTTTATATTGTTCGAAGTCAGGACTCAACGGTTTTAGGTAATGATTTCCAGCATCTATTAATAATTGTCTAAAGATTACTTCAGAATGATTGAGGAGCTTTGCAATGATATAATTGCGATCCCTAGGCTGCCTTTCGGGGTCAATTATCAAAACAGTATTTATTGGAAATACGGGGTCCATTGAAGAATCCTTAATTTTTAAAGCAAAACCTGCTTTTCCTACATCAGCATCTGTTAAAATAAATTCAAAGTTTTGCTTTTCTCTTAATTTTATAGGTTTATCTGAAATTTCATTCCAATTTAGAAGTGGAACTTTTGTCACGCGGTCTAACCATGGTATAGGTTCATGACCTTTTAATTGATCAACATTGATTGAAAAAAAATTTGCGATCGGTTCAAGAGAGGATAAATGGGGATGCTCGCACGCGCCCGTAGCAATACGATGGACTGTTGGTTGTGGCAAATTTATCCGTCTCGCGAGTTCTGCTACGCGAATTTTTTTTTCCGCCATAAGACGATTTAGAATTTGACGTATTTTGGTATTCTTCATGACAAATTATTTTGGCATAAATTTAATTTGAACGCTATACAATAATT
>JABDCZ010000086.1:0-4506 GCA_013287885.1 Gammaproteobacteria bacterium | reverse complement strand
AAGGTATTGGCATTCTCGATCGGCGATCATCCAGCCCACCACATAACGACTGTAAATATCTAAAATTACGTACAAATGGAAATACGTAAATCGATTGTAGCTGCAAAGTTTGGTAATGTCCCATGAGTACACTTCATTTGGCGCTGTTGCGATTAACTCTGGTTTTACAGCATCTCTGTGATTTCGAACATTACGACGTTCACTTGATTCGCCTGCTTCTAATAAAACGCGATACATTGTGCGAATTGACGCAACATACTGTTGCTCCTCATCCAATAGCGTATAAAACACCTCGTACGGGGTAGCATCAGCAAAACGCTCACTGTGCAGAATATCCAGTATTTGTTGTTTCTCCTCGCTATTGAGCGCATTATGCGGCTTTTTCACTGAAGTAATGACATTGTCTTGTGACTCTTTAGAAAATATGCGATAAAGCGTTGAGCGAGATACTCTTAAGTGATCACACAAGGCTGCTAATGCAATATCTTTCTCTTCTGAGACTTGTTTGATATAAGTCATGATTGCACCTCGCTCGTCTCTTGATCGATGACATGATCCGAGAGTAATTTCGACACTTTTTTTTGAATTTCGATAATCGCTTCTGCTTGTGCTAATTTCTTTTTGAGTCTAGCATTTTCTCTTAGCAGTTGCTGATGTGCGAGATCACGTTGGTGCGATTTAAAATCTTTACGGCTTGAATTTTTTTCTTGAAGATCTTTTTTCCATTTTGAAATGCTTGCATAGTACAATCCTTGTTTGCGAAGCAGTGCACCACGCTCTAGCGATCCATTACAAGCATCAAAAGCAGTAATTATTTTTATTTTGTCAGACATGCTGAATTTACGTCTAGCTGCTCTAGGTTTTTTCACTTTGACTTGAGGGTCAACTTCAAAAATTTCACGAACGGGCTGGTGATCAAGAGCATCGCTTCGATCAGCGGGAGAAGCTTCTTGTTGGATTAAATAAACTGAATCTTTTTTGTTCACTTTTTGTTTGCCTTACCGCCCTTTTTAGTTTCTTAGTTTCTAGCATGTTTTTGTCTCACTGTCGCTGGCACAGAGGGATATAAATCAATAAGTCGAACCCAAAACGTCATTGATAATTGATTTCTAATTCCACAAGCTGCTTCAAAAATAATATCAAAAGGTATATGGGTATAATACGAAATACCCTCTAAGGTATATTCTTCCGTATTAGTAATACTTTGAATAAGTAACTGAATTATTTTAGTATCCATTTCGTAAATCTCCTTTGAAAAATAGCTATTATCAGTTTTTAACTGCCTACTAAATATCTCACATAAAATTTGATGTAATTGATTTAACAAAAATACTTTTAAAAGAAGACGTTCGTGTTTGGCTGGGATAAACTGCGGAGGCTTATAGTTTAAATTATAAGTAGGATTTGATATTCCATAAAACATTATTTGCTCCTTAATTAACTTGAATTTCTTGTTGTATCGAAGATGGTCCTGACATTCTAAAAACTCCATGTTAATATTAATAATTGAGAATTTTAAAAAATAGCTGACTTTATTCATTTTTATTCATTTAAAGCTTAAACATGCTTAATGTCAATGTTTTTTTGAATATTTTATTCATTTTTTTCTTTGGGAAGCAAATGAAACAAACAATCAGTGAGAACCTTCAAAGGCTATTAAAGTTACATGGCGATTTATCATTAAGCGATCTCGCTAGAGAAACCAATATTCCTCAACCAACCCTACATCATATCGTTGAAGGAAAAACGAAAAGACCTAGACGGCAAGCATTAACTGCGCTTGCTGATTTTTTTTCGATCTCTATTTCGCAATTAACTGGAGCGATTTCCCTCTCGCCAATTTTCTCAGAAAAAATTAAATCCAGCTTGAAAATATCGACAGTGCCAATAATTCCTTGGGACCATGCAAAAGAATGGAAAAGGGCCAAAAATAATTTATTGAAATTCGATGAAGTTATTTTAAATCATTTAATTGATGAAAACGCCTTCGCATTAAAATTAAGTGATTCACATATGGAACCACTTTTTCAAGAACAGTCCATTTTAATTTTTGATCCTTCTAAAACTGCCAAAGATAGAGATTTCGTGCTTATATACATCAAAAAATTAGACTTAGTCATTTTCAACCGATTATTCGTTGATCATTCTAAATATTATCTTAAACAAGATAAAAAAAATGGAGATGCTAATTTGATAAAATTAAATTTTTTACATGATAAAATAGTAGCTACCTTGGTTGAAGCTAGATTACAATTTTAAATATTATTATTCAGGTTAAAAATAAAAGGATTAAAGTTAGTGAAAATATCAAAATGATCAATATTTTCTGATTTTTTAAGATATCGCACTAAAAACCAGGAAGGAAAAACCAACATTAAAGCAAAAACAATTTTCCAAGAAAAACCTGAAATCATCATTGAAATTAAATCTAATGTTGGCATTTTACCTGTATAATTTAATAAATCCACTATAATGGTTAGCAATACTTGACCAAGAGAAGTTGAAAATAAACTTCTGACAATATAAAATCTGCCCCTTAATGCTATCTTAAATTTAGCCAGTAAATAAATATTTATAAATTCCCCCACAATTAATCCAGCTAACCCTGATAAAACATATCTAAAAGTTGGATCAAAAACTACTTTATAAGCATCTGCGTTAGTAAAGTATATAGGTGCCGAAGTATGAGAAACACTAATTACAATTAATGAAAAAAATAATTCAGCTAAAACACCTATCCAAATAAATATCCTTGGGTATGCATAACCGTATACTTCCCCTACAATATCACAAATACAAAAAGTAAATGGAAAAACAAAAATTCCACCTGGTAAAATCCAATGATGTATTATAGTTAATTTATTGGCCAAACAAACCGTTGCCAACATAAAAGTAAGATATAACCCCAGAAAAATATAAGGATATTTATATTGATTTTTTCTTGATAGAGAATCAAATACTGCATTGCTTAACATTATTTATTTTCTCTATTTTTTTGAGGAGCTTTCATTTTATATTCTTTTACTGTTTCTTGAACACCGGCTAAATATCCAATCCTGTTTGCATCAACAGGACTAAATTGCTGAAGCAACAGCTTGTTTTTTGATACTTCATAAGCTGTTTTTTTTGTTATTTGTGTTGTTTTTTTTGAGCGAATTTCTAAAATAAAATTGTCAACTTCATCTCCTAATTTTTGCACCACTATAGAATAATCAGGTTTCATTTTTTCGACCGTAGCCAAATATGTTAATGTCCTAATAGTTTTTTTATCAAATTCTTCCAAAAAAGTAAGATCGGTAACAATTTCACTAATATTTTTTTCGATAATGTGTCTACCTGATAATTTAATTTGAGCTTTGATAAAGTGCGTTTTTTTACATTCGTAAATATCCAAAATCTCATAAGAAGGTTCAATTATTTTATTTGAGATGAATTCCTTAAATATTTCAGATATTCTTCGAATCATTTGCATTACCTTACTCCTTATCAATCTCACATGGCTAAATTTTTTTAACTGCAACAGCTCCAATACTTTCACGGCCATCTAATAATAATTGTTCTGGAAATTGACCCTGCCTATCGATGTAGGATAAATGTTCTATTTCGAAATCGGCCTTTTTTAAACATTTAGCAAGAACATCTCTAGAAATCCAGTGTACGAATTTAGGTAATGATGCTACAAATCCGCTATTTTCAAAATTTTCTGGATCACTTATCTCACCTGGCCATTCCTGCCCTTCTAATTCTCTCTTTTGATATTCAGGAATAAATTTAATCCAATTTTTTAAATATGGTGTTTCACATACAACGAAGAGTTTTCCGCCCGGTTTTAAATACTTAAATAATTGAGATAAAGATTCGTCAATTTTTTCACCTCGAAAGAAATGTAAAACTCGACATATTAGGATAGCATCAAAAAAGTTATTGGGTAATTTTAATTCATCAGGAAAGGCCGCTGGTAATAAAATTAAACTTTTCTCTGCATCTTTTTTAGATTCATTGTTTAAATGATTTAAATAACGATTTTTCACTACTGCCAGATTTTGAGGATCAATATCATTACAATAAACTATTGCATTTTTGGATAATGCTTTCAAGGTTGCAGCACCAAAAGCAGCCCCAATTTCAAGCACAACACTTTCTTTATTTTTTTCAATAAATTTTATAAATTTTCGAGACACAGGATCAGATGGTGTCGTAGTAAACCCTCCCATGTGATTATAAGTTTTAAGGAATTCGCCTTTTTTTTCATTCTTTTCTGGCACCGGGATTTTTGAAATAGATTTTTCATCCATACAAATAAAATTTTCTTTATTGGTATTAAGATTTTTTGAGTCAAGAATGTGCCAGGGCTTGGTTGAAAATGAAGATTCTTCAATAAAAATTTTCTTAGTTTGTTCTAATTCCTTCTGAAAAGTAATCAAAAATTCAATAAAAGGCGTTCCAAAATGATGTTTCCATCTTTCTAATCTAATATTTAAAAATTTAGGTTTTAATAAATTAGTA
>JABDCZ010000085.1:0-4564 GCA_013287885.1 Gammaproteobacteria bacterium | reverse complement strand
TAGGTTATACGAATTAGTTATTGATGGGTATAATAGGGCGAAAAAGGCAAATAAAAATATGTAGACCATGATCGCGCTATTGCTGCAACATTGCTATAATTTACATTACTCTATACTTAAATAGCATTTCTTGGCATGGCTTTAGGGTTAATGTAAAAGAAGTCCAATTCTTTTCGTGATATGAATTTTGTTTATTGATAATCATCTAAAAGATATTCAAAGAAAAAATAAGACCAAAAATTGACTAAAATTATCTCAATTCGAGACGGAATAGACAAATGACATTTAAAAAATCTGGCCGATATTCTGTTCCTACCGATGAGGATTTTGAACCGGGTTCAAATAACGAGGTGGTCAAAAATTTTCTCGAGATTAAGTCAAAGGAGATCATGGATGAAATTGAGCAGAGTGAATTGAAGCGCACGGAAATAGAGTTACTAAATATTTATGGAAAAGATTACCAGTTTAAAGCTGAGGACATCTGTAATATTCATGAGCTCTGGTTAGGTGATGTTTATCCCATGGCGGGGAAGTATAGAACAGTAACAATGGAAAAAAATGGTTTTCCATTTGCAGCGTCTGGGCAAATAGAAAAATTGATGGCCGCTTTAGAGCAAGATTATTTAAAAAAATATACGCCGTGCAATTTTTCTGATTCAGCGCAACTGACTCATGCATTGGGGGTGGTGCACGTAGAGTTGATACTGATTCATCCCTTTCGGGAAGGTAATGGAAGAACTGCACGCTTATTATCTGATTTAATGGCTATGCAGGCAAACATGCCGCCACTCAATTATCTAGCAATAGATCAAGTGCAAAATCCAAAAGGGTTTGATCAATATATTGCAGCAATTCATGCTGGGTTTGGGGGTAATTATTCTCCGATACAAAAAGTTTTTGCTACTTTGTTACAGCAGTCTGTTTGATGAATTTATAAATTTTCTTGTTCCTTCGGGGGATCACGATGTGAGCGCTTTTGGTGCCATCACTTACTTCAATACCTTCTACACCGCCAGAGGTTTTGACCGAGCGCTCGATAAGCTCCAGCCTTTTAGCAGGGTCTTTTAAATAAGGATTTGTCTCAATCAATGATAGTGTTTTCATATGGTAATTATAACATTTTGGTGGCGGTATGTATTTGTTTTAGTGTTATTTGTTATCTATAACTGTCCCATTAGTGTCCCAGGTGGGAACGTTCAACTGCGCGGTCTTTTGTAACCATTTGATTTTACTGCTGGGCCCACTAGGACTCGAACCTAGGACCAAGGGATTATGAGTCCCCTGCTCTAACCAACTGAGCTATGGGCCCGTAAAGGGGAAAAGCTCGAGGTGCAGATGATAACCGGAAAAATGCTTTAATTCTAGATTTTTTTGAGATTTCAGAGGATAAACATAAGATAATGGGGTCAATGTTTGACCCCATCGGAGATGGATTATTCCTGTTCTTCTAAGAAACTGCGGAGTTGCTCAGAACGTGAAGGGTGACGCAATTTGCGTAATGCTTTCGCTTCGATTTGTCGAATACGTTCGCGAGTTACATCAAATTGTTTACCCACTTCTTCTAACGTGTGGTCCGTATTCATATTAATACCAAAGCGCATGCGTAATACTTTTGCTTCGCGCGGTGTTAATGTGTTTAGGATTTTTTGTGTCGCTTCAGATAAACCCGTATTGGTCGCCGCATCAAGAGGAGATTCAATATTCACATCTTCGATAAAATCACCTAAATGTGAATCTTCATCATCACCGATCGGTGTTTCCATTGAAATCGGTTCTTTCGCGATTTTTAAAACCTTACGAATTTTATCTTCAGGTAAATCCATGCGTTTACTTAATTCTTCAGGCGTAGGTTCTAACCCTGTTTCTTGCAAAATTTGTCGAGAAATACGGTTTAATTTGTTAATCGTCTCAATCATGTGTACGGGAATTCGAATCGTACGCGCTTGATCTGCAATCGATCGTGTGATTGCCTGACGAATCCACCAAGTGGCATAGGTAGAAAACTTATAACCGCGTTGATATTCGAATTTATCTACGGCTTTCATTAAACCAATATTGCCTTCTTGGATAAGATCTAAAAATTGTAAACCGCGATTCGTATATTTTTTTGCAATAGAAATCACTAAGCGAAGATTTGCTTCGACCATTTCCTTTTTTGCACGTCTGGCTTTCGCTTCACCAATCGACATGCGACGATTCACTTCTTTAATTTCTGCAATGGTCATTCGCATTTGTTCTTGCAAGGTAATCAATTTTTTTTGTGCGCGTTGAATGTCTTGCGCATAGTTATTTAAATCGTTGAAATAACTTTTTCCTTTATGACTATCGATCCAATCCAAATTGGTTTCAAAATTAAGGAAGGAATTAATAAATACCTTACGTGACATTTTTGCTTTATTCACGCATAAATTCATGATGTAACGTTCTTGGGAACGAATTTCATCAAGCATACTACGCATTTTGCGAGAAAGTTTATTAAACTGACGCGAGGCGAGTTTAATATCCATAAAACATTTGGCTAATTGTTCGCGTTTTTGTAGTGATTTTTTATGTTGCGCGCCGTATTTTTTCTCAGTAGCAATGGTTTCATCATAAAAATTACGTAATTCCGCAAATCTTTCACGTGCAATTTCAGGATCGGGGCCAGTCTCCTCATCTAAAAATTCAGAACCACCAGCTTCTCCTCCTTCTTCTTCCTCTTCTTCTGCAGCCATCGCCGCTGTGACTTTCTCTTTATCGATCGAGTCTTCATCGGAGAAAATATTGGGTTCAATATAGCCACTTATAATATCACTTAAGCGCAATTCGCCGCGTTCTACGGCGTTATAATCTCCTAATACCTCCGCAATCATTTGTGGCTGATTTGCGAGGGTGGTTAACATTTGATTCATGCCTTCTTCGATTCGTTTTGCGATCGCAATTTCGCCTTCACGAGAAAGCAATTCAACGCTACCCATTTCGCGCATGTACATTCGAACCGGGTCGGTGGTGCGACCAAATTCACTGTCCACAGATGCAAGGGCGCTTGCCACTTCTTCTTCGGCAATATCATCTGAGGCGGCTTCATTGTCAGCCAATAGGAGTTCTTCCGCTTCGGGGGCCACTTCCGAAACGCGAATTCCCATGTCATTGATCATACTAATAATTTCTTCAATTTGCTCGGGATCTGCGATGTCGGCGGGTAAATGGTCATTGACTTCCGCGTAGGTTAAATACCCTTGTTCTTTACCGCGGGCGATAAGTTCTTTTAAACGTGATCGTTGTTGCTCTTGATCCATATTCTTCGGCCTGTTTAATCAGAAATAACTATATATTATACATTAAACTTGCTGTTGCGAATAATAAAAACTCGTCATTTTTAGAAAAATTCGTTATTGCGAGCCCAACGTTTTTTGGTTGGGCGTGGCAATCCAAGCGACTTTTTTATAATTTTTTAGCCAATGTTGGGATCGGTTCAGGCTTCTCATCCTTAGGCTGGCGATTAAAAAAGCTTGCTCCAGTGGATAGAGTGAGAGTTTTCGTTTTGATGTACTGTCTTAACAATGTTGTTAATTGATGTTTTTCTAAGAAAATGCTGATTTTTGCATGGTTAGAAAGGAACTCGCCATAATAAGGTTCTCTACACGTAATTCTCCAATCCTCCTTAATGCCTATTTTCTTAAATAAATTTATAGCAAATGCTTTTTCCGCAACGGTTAAAGGCTCTTTGCTATCTGTACATTCAATATGTTGATCTAAGATGAGATCAATTGTCTTGAACGTTTTAAATCTTCGCTCGAGAATAGTACCTTGAAAAACATATTTCAGCATTTCATCAAGAGACATATTGTTCGGGTCGATTTTGGAATAAGTGACTTTATCTGAACTATTCTTCAAAAATATTTCACAAAAAGTAAATTTCGTACCATCTTTATCTTCATAAGGATAATCCAATATTTCATGATGATTGTTTAATAAAGTAATAGCATCTTCTGGATTCTCTAATAGCGCATCCAATAATAATTTAATATTTTTTGGATCCTTTGCTTTTAAAATAGGTTCGATAATGTATTGTATCTGATCATTTGATTTCAAAGCCAATGATAATAATCTGGGGTGTTCAGTAAAATCAATTGGCAAGTCAAAGTAGTTACCAGTACTGACTACTTTTTCAAGTAAGGTCAAGTTATCTTTTTTAAATTTCAAAACGAGGTTTTCATGAAATAAACCTAAAAAGTGATATAAATTCACGGGATTTGCTTTTTCAATACATGGATATAGCCATTCCGTTAATGAGTATTTAGAAAGAATGACTTGATCTTTCATGAGTCCTTTTAGCAAGTCCATATCGATAATTTTTTGCCTGCATTAATGCACTTAAAAAATCTGTCCTTGCTAAATAACATGGCGGATTAAAGAGTGTTGTTAAAAGATCAATTTGCAGTGGGCGATGATTCAATACAGCTAAAAATATTTCTTTACCTTGTGATAAATCCATGGAAGGTTGGGTGAAAAAATAAATGATTTGTTCAGTCGTAAATTTTTCTAACATGATTTGTAATATAGATTTATCATCGTTATTGTC
>JABDCZ010000084.1:0-4564 GCA_013287885.1 Gammaproteobacteria bacterium | reverse complement strand
CCAAGATCGTATCAAAAAAAATGCAACTCGTTTCGGTAATAAATCTTCAAATTTAATGGAATTAAATGAGTTATGCAGCACTTTTACTGATGATGTTATCAAAATAAAAGTTCCGGAAATTGCACCTATCGACGATGCAATGATTAAAGCGCATTTAGATACCCATGTAAAAGAATGGCGTACTTTATGGAATAATTTTGTTGATTATCATCGTGGACAAGCTTTATCAGAATCAGAAAAATTAGCGCTTAAAAAATTACAAACACTCATCAAAGAATGTTTTAATAAACACCCCTTCCCTATTTCATCTTTAAAAAATTTAGAAAAAGATGCTTTACTGATGGTCCGAAGTACCGGTGAAGAAGATACCGTTGAAATTGCAAATCCGGGTGGTAATAAAAGTGTTGCAGCGATCAAAAATGAAGAAAAATCCATTTCAAATGCGATTGGTGTTGTTGTTGCGTCCTATTTCAGCAAAAAATCGATTGCCCAACGTTTAGTAAGTGGTGACACGATAAAAAAAGATTCTTTTATGCCCGTGCTCATCCAGAAAATGATAGGAGAACAACTGGAAGGTGAAGAAAAAGAAAGTCATATCGTCGCATCCGGTGTGATGTATGCGGGCGGACCGATGACTCGAATGGATGTGGCACCTGGACATGGTGAAGCGATTGTTAACAGCAAAACACCTTTCGATACTTACGAGGTCACAGAAGAAGGTGTAGTGCATGCCGAAATTCATGCAAAACCGTTACGATTAATTCCAACGGAGGAAAAAGTTGGTTCTGGGCTTCCACCTAAACGAAAACTAATACTAAAATCAAACACGGAAAATTTACAAAAAAATCCAACCTTAGATCCTGACATCGCGAAAAGAATTGCAAATATTGGCAGAAAAATCGCAGCACATTACAGCATGCCAATGGACATAGAATTCGTCTATGAACCCTTGACGAAAACTTTGAATATTGTACAAGCGCGCCCCATCCCTGCACACAGCAAAAAAGTTAAGCCTTCTGCTATTTTGCCGGAACATTGGAATAAAATAAAAAACGATAATAATATTGAAAAAATAAATGCCGCCGTTATATCACCCGCAGGCTCAGTCACCAAAGTTATTACTGAGTCAAAACAAGTGGTGATTGCTGATAATATCGAAAATGCTTTAAAACAATGTTTGGAAGAATCCCGGACCGAAGAAAACACTCGCGCCGTTTTTGTCGCGAAACCATCAGCCAGCACTTCGCATGAAGCTGCGCAATTTAATGCGATGGGAATTCCTGTTTTTAAAACGGATATCAATGTCATTAGCCACATCGTCAATCAAAAAAATCCTATTCTTATCGCGGATACACAACATCAGTCTATCGTCAATTGGGCAAATCAATGTAAGCTAGCAGAATCTCGAGAAACAGAACTTTCAAATGCCAAAATTATTGGAGAAGGTTTATTTGTTTCATCCAAAAGTGCGAGGAAAACGTTATTACCGATAAGCATGAGTGATAATAAAGAACTGAATGCGACTATCAAAAAATACTTAGAAAATAAAGACGTCACTTTTAATCCTAAAAAAGCTTACTCTGAATTAAACACTTCTATCGAGAATCTTGAAGCCGCCTCTTTCCAAAATAAAAATGAAGCGCAATTTGAAGCGTTACAAAAGATCACTACTATTTTTAAAAAAATCAGCGGATCGACCAATGCTTCAAAAAAGAATTCCCCTCATAAAAAATTATTTTTGCATGCGATGCATTCCATTGCAGAAATTGATCATTGCTTAACGAAGTTGTCGACATCCGACAAAGAAACAGAAAAAGAAAGTACACAGCATCTTTTATTAGACTTAGTTAATAAATTGAAAGCATTAGTGGTAGACGCGGGAGAAGAAGGTCTTTATTCTGATTCCATCAAACAAATAGCAGCTCTCAATAAAAATAATGAAATCAAACTACCGCAAAAATTCATCGCACCACAAAGAAAAGAATTTCTCGTTGAATTTGTCAAGCTGAATCAATTGATATTGCATCCAACGACCCGTGCAAAATGGACGGATTTTGCAACTTATTGCAGCAAACATCCTATCACGCGTAAATTACTCGCCAAATATATTAAACTTTGCTTCCAATTTAATTTGCAATCAGAATTGGTCAACAACTGTTTTCCAAAAATATACGTGAGTAACTTAACGGATAAAACGAATGCTACACGCTTATTTAATGAAATCGAAAAAAATTTGGGTGAATTTAAGTCTTCACGGTTAATAGAAAATCACCAGACTATTTCAAGTTTTGAAAAACGCATTCCCGAATGGAATGAACCGAAAAAATTTGACAAACTTTTTAAAGAATTTGAAGAAAATCTTATTCCTATCATTAAATCGCTTGATTTAAAAAAATCAATGTCGAATCTTTCGAAACAAGCGCTATTAAAGCAAGTTCAGTATCTTGCTGATGTCATCGACAAAAGCATTAAAAGTTTAAAAGGAAGCCAAGAATATGCAACTCAATCGACTTTGTTAGTCAAACGATTTGTCAAATTGTTACAACCCTATCATGATTTAATGAGAGTATGCATGGAAGCCATTCCGACGGAACAATATGATAAATGGCGGAAGAGCATACAACATGATGAAGAATATAACCCCAAACACAAGATGATTGAAGTCATCACGGAAAGTTTTCAAGCGACCTCGAAAAAAGAGGATAGCAAACAACTTAACCCATCCGGTGAAGTTTCTATTGCATCTGCGACAGTTGGCGTTGCTGCGTCTTTTTATCGACAATTCGTGAGGAAAAAAAATTCTGTTACCTTGGAAGAATTTTTTAGCCTTTTTCACCAAAATATATTAGCGAGCACCGTGATTTTAGCCAAAGATGGTGAAATCGACTTGCAACAACTACCAGAACCGCTCACTTTATTAATGAAGAAAATTGAAAGCAATACAGATAGTGAGAGCAATATCCAGCGCCTGTCGATTCAGCATCAACACCCGATGCTTTTCGTCGAGTATAATATTGCACTCAGAAACCATAGCGCGAAGCTTAATATTGAATATGATACGCGTGACGGATCATTTTCTTTAAATCACAGATATTTTGGTCATAACGAATATAAACGAATGAGTATTCTTGCAGGTCTTGCAGAAATTGAAGGAGTATTCTTAAAAGCAGAACAAGAAAAACGTGCGCACTATGATGAAGGAAAATATTTTTTAGAGTTTGGATGGAAATTCAAAAAAGAACAACTCAATTCAATCGTCACAAATATTAATTCCGTTATTAACAATTATTCAAACATGACAAATCATTACACGTGCATTAATCATGGAGACTTAATACGCAGTGTGAAAACACGCCATGATAAACACACCGGCCCGTTTACAAAATTGTTTGAGGAATATCAAAATAAAATTTCAAAATCAAATATTGATTTAGATAAACTTCACGATCATCTGAATGAACAAATCCTTGAGCTCTCCAAAAATAACAATCTTTCAGGCATCAAAGAAATTGCTGCCGCTATTTCGAAAAAAGATCTAAATAAACTTTTATCACATAAAGATCAGCATGGTAATAATGCCTTAATTTGGGCTTGTAACAGAGGATATAACGAAATTGCAGCATGGTTATTGTTACAAGATACTGAAAATTTGCAAAAAGAAGTACTTAGTAATGAATTGGGCAACTATCTCGATAATGTCAATATCAATCTATACGAATCCATTAAAAATCTAAATTTCAAACAAATAAAATATATCTTTCAAGAATATAAAAATATACCACTTGAAAAGATAGTTAATACTAAAAATATTACCATAGCTCAACTATTTGAAGATAAAGATACAGTTAATAATCAAAATACGAGCATAGGTCAACTATGTGAAAAATTTATTGAAGCAGTAGAAAATCAAAATTTAACCTCTCTGAAATTATTTAAAGATTCCGTGCCTGAAAACATATTTAAGAAATTATTAGCCGCTGAAAATAAATCAGGTAACAATGCTTTAATGATAGCAATTGATAAGACAAATGTTGAATTGATGCAATGGTTATTGGAGACAACCTCTCACCAAACGAACTGGAAATCCGAAGATTGTTTAAACCTAAAAAAAATAAGGCAACTTATACTTAATCAAAAATATAAAGCCTTAAAAAAATTCAAGCAAAAAAATGATCCTACGAATAAATTCAATAAATTCCTTACTAAAATGATGGGAGAACAATTTTTAGAATTTGCAAAAAGCGGAAATCTTGCTAGTTTAAAAAAAATATTAAATGCAAAATTTCTAGATAATGTACTAGCCTTTCAAGATGAATTAGGTAATACCGCATTGCATTTAGCGGCCACAAATCAAAAATTTGATTGTGTTAATTATTTAATATATCGAGACACCAAAGGTATTTTAGTCACTCTCAAAAATACGAAAAACCAAAATTTTTTCGAAGCAATGGTTTCGCATGCTAGTCACAATATAATACGTGGAAATTTTACCATTCTTGAGACATATCTCGCAGAATATCCTGAAATGGCAAATAGCCCTGAAGTACAATATTTTCTTTCTAGC
>JABDCZ010000083.1:0-4767 GCA_013287885.1 Gammaproteobacteria bacterium | reverse complement strand
ACATTCCCGTTGCATTCGTGTAGACAAGATATATCGGGATATCATTTTGTTTATGAATATATTCCATATTATAATTTTTACTGAAAACCGTAACAGAAGTTTTTAAAATATTGGATATCGCCTTAATTTCTGATTCACCGCCCCATGCAAAGGGAGTTCTCATCCAACGCGCATATTCCCGCCAATTTGCTTTATGAACATCTCGCGCCAAATTTTGCCGATGCTCTTTTGAGAAAAAAAGCGACATTTCTGAAACAGTTCGGGAACGTAAAAATTGACATAATAAACTCATTAATGGATTTTTATAAATATCAGAATCTTTATTCACATCATAAGTTTTTAATAATCTAAAGATGGACTTTTGCGTTTCCGCACTATGTAACTCAATTTCTGTTCTTGATTTGCATTGGCTCCCAATTAAAACATGAAAAGCATTTTGAAAGCGCGAATACTGATCTAATGTTGGTAATAAAAACCCTAGAATAAACGACCAAAATAAACAATTATTATCATTAGGCACGTCGACTTCCATCATGTCTTTAGGTCGTTCTACAGATTTCACGAGCTTTTTTTCTTCCATATCTTTTTTGGATTGTTCTTTCGACGGATTTTCTGGTTTTTTTTCCTCATTGGAATCTTTAGGTTGATCTAAGGAGGATGTTTCAGGTTTTATTTCATCATTTGGAAGTGGATCGCTCGATGATTTTGACGCTTGCTTTTCTTCATTTGCTTTTTTTATCAAATCTGACAATGCATTAATATTATTTATTTCTGCAAGCAAATCTAAATCGTTCGGGCGTTTTTTTTGAGCTAATTGATAATAATGCAAAGATTTCACATAATCTTTAAGATGATAATATACTTTTCCCAAGCCGAGACAGCTATCAAAATTGTCGGGGTTAGATTTTAATGCTTCAACATAATTAATTTCTGCTTCGTTATATTTTTGCAGGCCTAAATAAGCATCTCCCCTACAAATAAAAATATAATAAAAAGTACTCGTAGCATCATTTAATAAATGCAGCGCTTCCTTAAACACACCTGTTTTAATTAATGCTTGTGAGTATAGCGAGACATTCAAATCATCATAATCTAATAACACTTCTCTGAGTGCGACTTCAAAAAATTGTCGATCGCTTCTCGTATCTCCTAATTTACGTGTAATCATGCCATAAATAGTGGAAGCAGAGATAGAATTATAAAATTCGTGCGAGTAAAGATTTATAAATTGCTTTGCTTCTTGAAATTTTTGAAGCTCATATAAACAAAAAATTTTTATATTTAATAAGTTTACATGATAACCCAGCGTTCTTATTAATAATTCAACCGTCGCTAATGCTGATGCATGCTGACCCATTTTCAATAAAAAATTTAATTTTTTATATAAAAAAGTGGTATTGTATGGATCTTTTTTTAAAATCTGCTCAACAATTTCTAACGTTAAATGGCTACTGGTGTCATTTGAAAAATCATCTGGTTGAATCATTATTATATTTCCTTTCTCTCATAAAACAGTCCTTAATGTGTCGATGTCACGAAATGGGAATCTGTCATGCCAGCATGTTTTAAGCTGGCAAGACATAGGCTTTTTTTTCAATTTTTGTGATATTTACTAATGCTACTTATCATTATTTTTAATCTTCTTTTTTAAAACGTCAAGAAGTCTAGCGCATATTTCACTAATGTCAATCTTTCAAACTATGCATCCCATATTTACGCTGAATTCGAATTATTTAACGGTAATAAATGTTCAGGATTTTTAATGGAAATTTCATGATGTGGATAAGGTGGTTTAATGCCATGTTTTTCGAACACTTCCCAAATTGCCATTAAAACTTCAGATCGAACACCCATTCTTGATTTTACATTTCGTAAATTAATGAAATAACGAATTTCAAATTCCATTAATTCATTGGCAAGCTCCTTCAAAAAAACTTCGGGCATAGGATCGCCTAAAACATCTTTATGATTGGCAAGCGTTTGATAAATGAGAATTTGGACCTGGTGTGGACTATCATGACGATGAATTTTCACTGTTGCGATAGAACGAACGATATGATCTTTGGCAGTCCAATTCGTGAAGGATTTACTAAAAATTTCTGCATTCGGCACTAAAACTTCCATATGATCCCACGTACGAATTGTCACAGCGCGACCACCAATATGCATCACATCGCCCTCATATCCGCCAATGGAAACCGTATCACCAACACGCAAGGGGCGTTCTAATAATAATAAAAATCCGCAGGCAAAATTATTCGCTAAATCACGTAAGCCTAAACCAACACCAAACGCAAATGCGCCAGCGACGACAGTCAAAGCATGTAAATCAATACCTATGACACGCAATCCAATCAAAATACCAATACAAATCATGCTGTATTGACTTAAAATGGCAATGCTATTTCGAATACCTAAATCTTTGGTACGCGACATTAAAAATCGATAAACAAATTCTCGCGTCCAACGCGCTAACCAATAAAGCGATGAACTAATCACCACCAATTCAATAATACTCAAGAGATTAATAGGTGTATTCAGCACATTTACCAATTCATAATGCATTAACTTATTTAACCAATCGACAACGGGAGATTGTCGGTCCCAGCCATAAAAAAAGAATAAAATTACCCAGGCTGATAAAAATAAAGTAATACGAAGCACATTATCTATTGGCTTTAAAAATGCTTCTGTCCATAACCAGCCATTATTAACGTGACGGATTAATAAACGTGATGAAAATTCCATAATATCGCGCAACATACCGCGCACTATTAAATATCCTATTAAAATCAATAAAAAGATACTTTCATACCAAGATATCGTTAATACAAAATTTAAAAATCCAAAAACACCAATGACAGAGTTGACCAACAATACCAACGGTAAAAGTAATCCTAATAAACGAATGACTTTACGAAGATAATTTTTATTTTCATCGATGTGAGTTAAAATCAATCCTGGTAAAACATCCCATGATTTTAACAAGAAAATCGAAATAACCGCGACAAATAATAAAAACAAGCGATAAAACAAATCTTTTATTTCGTATACCAAAGGTAATTGGTGTAAAAAGGCGGTCAGCATTGTAATAAAACCACCAATCAAAAAAGTCCATTTTAAACGATAATATAATCGTACATCATGTCCTGCGCGATCATGCATCGTTTCAACTAAAGATAAGCGCGCCATTGTCATGAACGATTTTGTGACTAACCACACGAGACCAACATTCAGTAAAAAATAAAAATGTTGCGGAGGGACATGGCACAATACTAAAAACCAATAAATATTACCGATAATCACAATGTCCCATATTTGTCGATGGATAAATTTCGCAAAAAACCATCTCACATTCATATGTGCTAAGGGATGGCTCGAGACTTGATATAACACCCGTCGACAAAAAACATTAATAAAATAAATGAATCCGAGCCAACAAGTTTCACAAATAATGAATAACAGCCACCACGCTAACGTTCCATTAGTTAATGCTTTCATTACTGATTGCGTGAGACTTAACATCATTTGGAAAGTAAGCGTTGGCAATAAGACAATTTCACTTCCTAAATCTAACCATGCCTTCAAACCAAAGCCGACTAAACCTTGCCGTGCTGAAAGTTCTTGCTGTAATGATTGTTCTAACGTCGTTCGAAATGTTGTTAAATCTTCGCTTAACTCGGTAACGGAAGTAATAGTTTTATTATATTGATTATTTAAACCTTCTAATTCTTTATCGACGCCAGCAGTCAACAATTTTTGATCGGTTAAAAATAATTTTCTTTTTTCAATGATATTAATACGCGCCGTTAGCAGACTATTGACGCGCGTAAACTGTTTTAATAAAGCTTGGGTTTGCTCACTTACCTTGTTTAAAAGCGTAATCGAAGTGCTACGTGAGATTGAAACTTTTAATTGCGCAATTTGATCATGATATCGCGCAATGAGCATTTGCAGATACATGAAATTAACATTTTCATTCGCATAAAAAATTTCATTTGATAATTTAACATAGGTATTTTTATCTTTATGCGTAGATTGTTCTAATTTTTTTGCTTGTAAAGATAAATCATTTAAACGCTTTATCCATACATTCTGTTGTTCTTCATAATCAATTTCAGATTTCGCTTGTTGTTCTTTTAATTGCATCATGGTTTGTGATTTCAATAAATTTTCGATGCGCTGGAAACGTGCAGTATAGACCTGAATAATATTTTCAGAAATTTTTTGTAATTGTTGCAAATAATCCGATCGACTTTTTTCTCGAGTGAGGAGATCTTTTTGATAGGTCAATTGCGAGCGCATATTTTTAAGATTAGGAATGCCGCCGCGAGCGACATTCATACCAAAAACATCATACACGTGTAATTGGTTTTCAATTTCTTGTGTATCTTTTTCTAAAAGATTAATGGTTTGCTGAGATTCCGCTAATTCAATATTAATGCTATCTAAATTAGATTTAGCTGTTGCAATATCAAGCTTCGTCCAGTTTAGCCAATCTTTATTAACACGATCGAAAGATAATGTCGCCATTTGTTTGGATTGCTGGTTTTGTAAGTTAGCAAGTTCGGCGTTGGCTCTATCCACACGATTTTTTAATAATTCAATCTGTTGAACGACAACTTTCGTTTTATCTAAATAAAAATCGTTGCCAATTTCTCCAGGATCTGCGAATACAGTCGATACAGAGAAAATAACAACGCATATTAAAACTTTATAAAGCCGGTTCAGCATTTTTCATACTCGCCTGATTGCGTAATGCAATCA
>JABDCZ010000082.1:653-5001 GCA_013287885.1 Gammaproteobacteria bacterium | reverse complement strand
ACTTCATTTATCGGTGCGGGCGCTTATGAACATCACATTCCAGCGGCCGTTTGGGAAGTCACAAGTCGAGGTGAATTTTTAACGGCGTACACACCCTATCAAGCGGAAGCAAGCCAAGGTACTTTGCAGCTCCTTTATGAATATCAAACCATGATGGCAAGTTTGATGGGATTGGATGTGTCGAATGCATCGTTGTATGAAGGTGCGACCGCGCTCGCCGAAGCCATTTTAATGGCAGTACGGGCCAATCGTCGCAATACCTCACATCGCATTGTCATTCCTCAATCTGTGCATCCCTATTATCGCGAAGTGGTAAAAACCATTGTTTCTCAATTAAAAATTGAAATCATTGAATTACCCTTTCATCCTGACACAGGACAATGTGATATCTCATCTATCGCATCCGATTTTACTGCGTTAGTCATTCCTCAGCCGAATTTTTTTGGTCAGTTAGAAGAAGTGGATGCGTTGACGGATTGGGCACACGAAAAAAATGCACTAGTCATTGGTGTCGTCAATCCTCTCGCCATGTCCCTCATAAAACCCCCTGGACAATGGGGAAAAAATGGGGCGGATATCGCTTGTGGGGAAGGTCAGCCACTCGGCGTACCTATGGCATCAGGTGGACCTTACTATGGTTTTTTATGCTGTAAAAAAGACTGGGTTCGTCAATTGCCTGGCCGTATTGTCGGACGTACCGTCGATAAAGATGGAAAACAGGGATTCGTTCTGACTTTGCAAGCGCGCGAACAACATATTCGTCGTGCGAAAGCCACTTCCAATATCTGCACGAATCAGGGATTGCTAGTCACTGCAAGCACGATTTATATGAGTTTGTTAGGGCCGATGGGATTGAGACAAGTGGCACTCGCTTCACATCAAAATTTACGATGGTTAAAAGACAAAATTGAAAATTTATCAGGTGTCAAAGTTTTATTTTCAGGCACATTTTTTCATGAAATGGTTTTACAATTTTCATATTCCGTCACTGACATTATTGAAGAAATGGATAAACAGCAAATTGCCGCGGGATTATCACTTGAACATTTTTACCCAAAATTAAAAAACACCTTACTCGTTTGTGTCACAGAAACAAAATCACTCGAAGATTTGGAACAATATGTAGATTGTTTGCAAAAAACTCTCGCAAAATTTGCCGAATCTCCTTTTAAAAAGATTAGCGGAGAATAGATATGACAGAAATTATTTTTGAATTATCTAGCAAGGGACGTTTGGCGAGTGCGCAAATTCCGCCAATCAAAAAAATGATTTCCGATATTCCGGACAAATTTTTACGAAAAGACACTCCCATGATTCCAGAGATGTCAGAATTAGAAGTCGTACGACATTTCACGCGTTTATCTCGAAAAAATTTTTCCATTGACACGCAATTTTATCCGTTAGGTTCATGCACGATGAAATATAATCCGCGTGGCGTGCATCGTTTAGCGATGTTAGACGGATTTTTGCAACGTCATCCTTTGGCGACAGAAGCGCATAGTCAAGGATATATGGCGTCAGCGTATGAACTGCAAGAAATTTTGAAAACCATAACCGGTATGACCGGTGTATCGCTTACGCCAATGGCGGGTGCGCAAGGAGAATTTGCGGGCGTTGCAATGATCCATGCATATCATCGATCTCGAAATGATCTCGCGCGAAACGAAATTTTAGTGCCTGATGCGGCGCATGGTACGAATCCTGCGACCGCTGCCCAATGCGGTTTTAAAGTGCGTGAAATTCCAACGGATGCAAATGGGAATGTTGATTTAGAAAGTTTAAAAAAAGCGGTAGGCCCCCAAACGGCGGGGATCATGTTAACAAATCCTTCTACACTTGGTGTTTTTGAACAGCAAATTCAAGAAATTGCCAATATCGTGCATACCGCTGGTGGCTTGTTATATTACGATGGCGCTAATTTAAATGCCATTTTAGGAAAAGTGCGTCCCGGCGATATGGGTTTCGATGTGATGCATATCAATTTACATAAAACCTTTGCGACACCCCATGGCGGTGGAGGCCCTGGTGGCGGACCAGTGGCTGTAAATGAACGCTTGCGTCCTTTTTTACCGATGCCCATCGTCGCAAAAGAAGGTGAACGTTATCGCTGGTTGACCATCGCTGATTGTCCACAAAGTATTGGGCGCTTATCAGCATTTATGGGTAATGCCGGCATTATTTTACGTGCGTACATGTATGCACGATTGTTGGGTCAGGAAGGAATGCAACGGGTTGCTGAATTCGCCACGTTAAATGCGAATTATTTGCTTACAAGATTGAAGAAAGCAGGTTTCACGCCCGCCTATGCGACGAGACGTGCTAGTCATGAATTTATTATCACTTTAAAAAATGAAGCCAAGACTTTGCATATCACCGCTTTAGATGTTGCAAAACGTTTACTGGATTATGGTTTTCATGCGCCCACGATGTATTTTCCGTTGTTAGTGCCAGAATGTCTTTTGATTGAACCGACAGAAACCGAAAGCAAAAAAGTCTTAGACGCGTTTGCAGACACCTTGATTAAAATTTTGGAAGAAGCTAAAGATAATCCCGCTCTTTTACAAAACGCGCCTCATACGCTTCCAGTGAAGCGTTTAGATGAAGTCAAAGCGGCGCGGGATATTGATGTCGTGTGGCATCCCTAAAGCGCCTCATTTCTTTCTATAAACATATCCTGACGGCGGAACCTTTGGTAATGAATAGTTAGAAGGTGGCATCGGAGGTCTCGGTGCCCTATTTTCTTGACCTTTTGGCGGCGAAAAATGAGCATAACGAGAAGAGTAATGAGAACCTTTCTGCGATTTAGCATCTAATAAAATGGCAGCATGCACATGAGCACCAATGGTTAACTCAAATTTAATTTTCATATCTTCGGTTTTGAACTCTAATTCGCCAGGATAAAGTTTATAATAATTTTTTAGCTCCTTAAAAGCTTTATCGACAATTTCCTCGTTTTCTCTTTTATATAGTTTCAAAACCACTGCATTAATTAAAGCTTTTATGTAAGGCTCTACATCAGCATCATCAAAAGGATCAGCAAAAGTTTTTAGAATCGCATTAATTTCTTGGTAACAACTAAATTCATTGGGTGGAATATTGACAATATTTATTGTAAATTGCCTACGTAATTGCGCGAGAAACAGATTGTAACCCATTTTTTTAGTTTTACGATCACTTGCGAGTTGCTCTTTCGCATCAAGTTTTAATTCATTACCAAACCAGGTACGCATCTTTTTCAAGCCTTTAATCGCAACGACAGAATGACGTTGATGAATGCCTGCGATATATGGCGAAACAAGATAAGTTTTATCAACAATCGCTTCTTTAAATTCTTTGTAAAAAGGTGCGTTTTTGTTAATACCGACATAACGCGACGGGCCAATTTGCTTCACATCAAAATCTTTTTCATCTAAAGGTTGACTACTAAGTATCGTTTCACCGGCCACAATACCGGTAATAAATTCATTACCTTTGTATTCTTTGGTTTTCAGCGTTAAATCCATTTCTCTGTCATCTACAAAATAATTCAATTTTACAAAAGATGATTTACAAGGAATACTCGAAAAAACTTTTTCGATGATCTCATCCGCATGAAGTTTATAAGATTTGATATCATTAGGTTTTTGCAAACTAAATGTCAATTGTGAAGCATGGATCTTGCCAAGTAACGAAATTTGTTGATCTTCCCCATAGACATAGTAGCGAAGGGCTAAACGATCATGTTGAACAACGTATAATTTATTAGGAATTTTTTCTGTATCGACACTGGGGAGCAAATCGAGGCCATGAAATGTAAAACCTTCCTTATACAAAAGCGTCGTTTTTAATCGATCAGGATTTTCGGTGTCGACAAAGCCATCGTTATCTTTAATATTTACATTAGCAGTAGATTTTAGATCGGAATAACATAAAAAGCCCATATATTGGGACAATCCACCTTTCCAAACGGTAGGATAATTATTACTTAAATTGAATTTCTCAGCCAGTTGAGGCTCAGTACCAAATTTATCTAAGATAAGTTTCTTTTTAGCATTACCTAACTCCATTTTTTCTAGACATTCTTGTTGCGTTTTTAATAATTTCTCTTTCATTTCAGGATCAAAGAAATCATCTTGTTCAACTAACATCGTAGTAATTCGATGATAAGTCTCTCTTAAATATTGAATACTTTGAATAAGATCATCGTAAGTTTTACTGTCATCTGGATTGCTAGATTGTGGTAATAATGATAATTGTAGTGCTTCTTCATTTAATATTTTATAATAATTTTCAATTAACATCGTAACATCAGATTTTACCTTATCAAAATCATGATGCATCATTTGCTTTATATTATGCAAATTATCAA
>JABDCZ010000082.1:0-643 GCA_013287885.1 Gammaproteobacteria bacterium | reverse complement strand
ATCAATTTTATTTTGAATGCTCTCATGCAGTCTCAGTGATGATGCAACTTCTGCTGCAAGTTTTTGAGGTAACGGATTAGATTGTAAAAACTTCTTTGCAGCTTCCAATTTATCGTATTTT
Source organism: Gammaproteobacteria bacterium (assembly GCA_013287885.1). Classification (GTDB taxonomy): domain Bacteria; phylum Pseudomonadota; class Gammaproteobacteria; order DSM-16500; family DSM-16500; genus JABDCZ01. The sequence continues at coordinate 522 of JABDCZ010000082.1, read as the reverse complement.
TTTGCAAGCATGTTATCAATATTTACGATATTGTCAGCAAAAAGCTTCTCAAGCGTCAGAAGTATATCTTTTGATTTTGAACTTCTAACATCTAATAATTTTAATTCATTGGCATATTGATTTGATTTTTCAATTAATGCATCTATTTATTTGAAAGATTCATTTTCAAAAATATCTTTTTGTTTTTGCGATAAGGTCTTCTTGAATTCCTGTGCTATCTTATCTATTTGTTGTTGTTGTTTTAAAAATTCTTGTTTATCTTTTTCTTCTTTTAGCTTTTGTTTTTCTATTTCTTCTTCTAGTTTTTGTTTTTCTAATTCCATTTCAATTTCTTTTTTCCTTTGCATTTCAATTTTCTCCATTAAATTAGAAGTATTCTGTTTAAATTTATCAAAGGATTGATTTAATTTTGGCAGAATACTGTCATAAGTTTCGATCGGTTGCAATGCACTTTTGGATCCGATGGATATGATAGATCTTGTCGATTCTAGTGTATGGTACGCGTTTGTTGCTTCATCAATC
>JABDCZ010000081.1:0-5002 GCA_013287885.1 Gammaproteobacteria bacterium | reverse complement strand
TTTCCTATTCGCCAAGCATTCTTACTTGATACTCCTAGGGTCATCAGAAATTTCACTATCGGGTAACATCGTTTACGTTGCTTTAATCGATAGCATCTCAGCTTACGGCGTATCCAGCTATCAAGGTCTCTTAACCTACTTGGTGTTTCTACGATTTTAAAGTAATTTACCCACCCGTCAAATTTCTGATTCAGGCTTTCTATCACCTGTTCCAATTTCATTCCACGGGTTCGCTTCGTTAGCTGTCGGACTGTGTCCTTCAACTTCTTTTCGCTTTTCTCTGATAAACTTATCTTCTCGTTGTACTGGATTTTGAACCCTAGAAATTCTCTCTTCCAGACTTCGCTTACAGCACTTTTCACCTCATTAATTTTCAACCTTAATCGCTTTCCTAAGAATTCTTTCAGTGTGGACAATACTCTTTCTCCTGCCTTTATACTTTTGACATATACGTTGCAGTCATCCGCATATCGACAAAATCTATGTCCTCGCTTCTCTAATTCTTTGTCTAGCTCATCCAGAAGTATATTTGATAGTAACGGCGAAAGTGGGCCGCCTTATGCGAACAAAAAGATTATGCAAAGTAAACGCCTAACCCATTGATCTATATAGAACACGAATCAATTTACTTTGCATAATTTCCAATCTATTTTAATTCAGATAACCAATTCAACAACGTTTTATCTTTGTTCCAGTCAGGTAACTTACTATTAATCAAATCTGGATAAAGATTTTCAATTGCTTTTCGTTTTGTTTCTGTATCAGCCCGAGCATAAATTTCCGTTGTTTTTATATCGACATGCCCAAGAAAATCACGAATATAAATGAGATTAACACCTGCCTGTAACAAATGCATAGCCTTTGAATGTCGCAGCATATGGGGTTTCACTTTTTCAGGAACAAGCTTGGATCTTTGTCTTGCTAATTTAGCGTATTTTGCAAGAATAAAACTTACACCTTCTTTTGTTAATTTATTATGTTGATTATTAGTAAATAAAGACGCCTCATTTTTTGACGCTTGCTCCAAATTGTTTTCTGAAATATAACGTTGCAATAGAGTTACCGTATTTTTCATGATTGGAACACGTCTTATTTTGTTTCCTTTGCCAGTCAATATAATGGTTGCAGGTTCTTGTAAAACCACATCACGAACCCTGATATCACACACTTCCTGTACGCGCGCTCCAGTGTCATATAAGACGCTGATTAATGTAAGATCACGCCTACCTTTAGATGTATGTTTATCAGGCTGTTTTAGCAATACCCTAATTACATTAGGGATAAGATACTCTACTATGGGTTTTTTTGCTTTTTTTATTGGGATGGCAATAATTTTTTGGTAATGAAATATTCCTGATGGCTCTTCGATTTGTACATAGCGAAAGAAAGCATGAAGAGCGGCAAGTCTCTGGTTTCTGGTTGCAATACTGCATTTTCTATTTGTTTCTAGCCAACTTAAAAAATCAGTTAGTAATTCACATGAAAGAAGCTCCAGCGTAATTTTTTCAGGACGGATTTTTTTAACCTCCTGACAGTAATGGATTAAAAGTTTGAAGGTATCACGATAAGATAGGATAGTATTACGGCTAACATTTTTACGTCTTGACAAATAATCTGAAAAGAATTCAGTAAGATATTTTGCAAAATTGGTTGGCTTCATGACTATTTCCCTCCTAACCCAGGAATTATCCCTCGATATCGAGTTTCGATTTTTAAAGTTATTTCAGGAAACACGTCGGCTGTAAGATGTAAATAATAGGCTGTTTCTTCAAATGAATCATGACCCAGGTATGTTTTAAGTATGGGAAGATAAACTGATAAATCTTTTTGTTCCTCTGACCATTTCTTCAAACAGTGTACAGCATGCGCGTGGCGAAAATCATGAATGCGAGGCCCTTTACCCATGCCACCGTGAGAAATTCTCGCACGCCATAAAAACCGGCGAAAATTTTTATAAAGATTTCCCAATGTCATTGGTTTTCCACCCAGTGCTGGGAAATAGTAATCTTCAGCAACACTGAAAGAATGAACTTTTTTGGAGAATGCGCGACATCGTTTGATTAAACAATCAGACATCGGCACTAAACGGTCATTATCTTTTTTAGCCTGGTGGATATTAAGGATGCCATTTTTTAAATCAACATCCGCTACCTTAAGTAGCCTTGCTTCTGATGCTCGTAATCCACACATGTAAAGCATACGAAAGATAACTGGCATAATTAAGTGCCGATGAGGACATTCAGAACTATATCTACATTTATCGGTTTCAGCAAAAAATCTTGATAATTCATTGGTCGAATAAATATACGGAATGTATCGTTTTTCTGCGGGGTAATAATTTTTAGGAATGATGTAAGCTGATATTCCTATTGAATCCAGGTATTGCGCAAATTGACGAATAATAGAAGCACGTGAGCATTGATTTGCTTGTGCTTCATAAGGCTTTTTACTGCACCAATTAAGCACGATCTCTTTTGTAAGAGCAGGAATATTAGGATAATTTTCCAACGTAAATTTATCAAATCGTTTTAAGTGAGCAGCTTCTGTATCATATTTATATCCAATTGCTTTTTTTAATTTAATATGATTTTGAATATGATTTTTAAATGGTCCTTTATAAATAATATTATTCATGGCAATGTCCCTCCTCATCAAAAGAAAGAGCGCATTCTTGCAATTTTTTGATATCAACTTTTAAATATATGGCTGTTGAATCAGTATCAATATGTCCAAGAATATCTGAAATAACCGGGAGAGGAGTATTTTTCTCAAGCAGCAAGCTTGCCATCGTGTGACGAAGAGAATGCATGCCTCTTTTTTTCTTCAGCGTAGGTATGTGTCCTAATACCATATATCTTTTAATCAATTGGCTTAAACGATCACCTTCTGAAAAAGGACCAAATGGTGCCAAATGTCTTACAAACAGGTATGGACTTTCTATTTTAGGTCTGCCGTATTTGAGATAATCGATTACTGCCCAACCCACTTCTGATGTGAGAGGAAGAATTAATGGAGCTCTTGTTTTTGATTGCATAAAAATTATTTTTTTCTCTGTCCAACGAAAATTGGCCATTTGTAAATTTTTAATATCTGTGCAACGCATGCCAAGACAACAAGCTAATAAAATAATCGCATAATCACGTTTTCCTTTGGGACTGCCTCTGTCAATTGCTGAAATTAATTTTTTTAATTCGTCTTTTGTCCATACTGATGGAATACGAGTTTGTTTTCTTGCTTGAACCATAGGTGTTTTTGAAGCAAAATCAGTTTTTACTTTGCCATATTCTAATAAAAATCGAAAAAATGTGCGTATAGAACAAATATTTTGTTCAACTGTTTTGTAGGTATAACCTGCCAGGGTTTTAATATAATCATGAATTATCGGAAGTGTTATTGCGTTACAATTTTTAATATTCTGTGAAACAAGATAATCCATAAATCGTTCTGATTGTGGAATATAATGATCAACTGTTACTTTAGAATAATTCTTAGCTTCACAATATGATTTAAATTTATTGCTGATAGCAACGTAATAAGAATTAGTGAGGATTTTTTTATGCTTATAGTAACGACGGAGAACAGTGCGATGTAGTTGAAAATCACCGATCATTCGAACAATACGCAATCTTTGAACTTCGGACTGTGATAAGCCACGATTATAATCTTTTTCTATAATTTGATAATGTTCTTTAACAAATGCTAATCCTAATGATTCAGAGTAATATTTTTCATCTCGTCGTTTTGCAAATTGAATTAAGGTTTTCCACTCACGACGATAAAATTGCATTGATCCTGTTGTGTAACCTAATCGGATCAACTCCTTATCCAAATCATGAAGCAAATCAACCAATAATTGCTTTTTCATAGGAAGATCCTCCAAATGATAAATAGAGCGCTAGGCTCTACTTATATTGTCGGATATTATGCGAAGAAAAATCAGAGCGATTTATTAAAAATCAATAGGTTATTGAGCTTACTTTGCATAAGAACTTGCTTCGCATAAGGCGGCTTATGCAAAGCTTTGCATAAGCCGCCCTGGGGCGTTCCTTCGTGACGTTCTATACAAACACCTCCTTCCATTATTCCTGCTTTCAAGAAGCTACGAATAATTTTCAGTAATCGTTTATCTTTAATTTTCCTTGCTATCCGTGACATCAGTATATCATGGTTAACTCGATCGAAGAATTTCTCTAAGTCGATGTCAACCACTATTCGATTTCCCGCGCGCACATATTCTTGCGCTCGTTTCACCGCTTGATGTGCGTTTCGTTTTGGCCGAAATCCATAGCTTGAATCCGAAAACTCTTGCTCGTAAATCGGTTGCAACACTTGCAATATCGCTTGTTGTACTAATCTATCTATCACTGTCGGGATACCCAGCTGCCGTTTACTGCCATCTGGTTTCGGTATCTCTACCTTTCTTACCGATCGTGCTTTATAGTTCCCGTTCAACAGCGTTTGAATTAAAGATTCCTTGTGTATGGCTATAAATTCTCGCATTTCCTCAACTCGCATTCCGTCGACTCCAGGTGATCCTTTATTCGCTTTTACACGCTTATACGCTTGGTTCAAATTTGCAGGTTTGCAGATTTGTTCCATCAAGCAACTTGTCAGAGAATCGTTTCCAAGATTCGCCTTCTTGATTTGTTGTTCCTTAGACTGTTTTGGATTCATGCGCTGAGTCCTTCAAGCCCTTGGCAGATTGTGTGAAAAGTTTTTTTTTTTCATCATCTCTCACTTACTACAACTCCATCTTCGAAGAGTTTCTTCTAAACTACTCTGGTTTAACTTATTCAGGCCTTCTGCAAAAAATATTTATTTGCATACTATGCCTTCTGCTGACTTCTCATACTTCCTCGGGTTAGATCACTCTAATCCTAGTTCGCATTCTGCGAACAGAGCATGAGACCTCCGAGGGTAAGGCACAGTTCTTTCATAAGGTCATGTCAGATCTACTGCTATAATCTTGCGGTCGATTATTGGGCTTCTCCGTCCAATGCCG
>JABDCZ010000080.1:0-5040 GCA_013287885.1 Gammaproteobacteria bacterium | reverse complement strand
TGTTTATCTTTCATAAAAAATGATTGCGAATTATTTTCATACTGACGAGGATGATGTGTCTTTATCCTAGAGCCAAATTTAAGTAATTCAGCATTCAAAACCAAAAAAAATATCATACTAGATGCATTCGCTTCAATTGGATGGTTATTTTGTGGTATTCCCTGAGGCTGTTCTGTTGGATTACGATTGATTTCTTGCTTGCGGTGATTTTTTAACTCACGAGGTTTGTCTTTAGCATGAATGTATTTCGATGGTTTTGGCATTGCTATCATCCTTTAGCTCAAAAAAAATTAAAGGAAATCAAACTAACTTAAATAACGCTATGAGTCAATTATTTATTCGGTCATTTCTAAAGATTGACCACTCATTTCTGGTAAAAATTGAGTAATAACTGCGCCTAAAATTGAAATAATAGCAACAAACCACATCGTACAAGAAAAATGATACGAAGATAGAATGGGAGGCAATAAACAAACCCCAATTAATGCTCCTATTTTACCTAACGCAGCAGATATTCCATGTGCCTGCGCTCTAATTTCTGTGGGAAAAATTTCAGACGGAATCAAAAATGTAGTTGCATTTGGACCAAAATTAATAAAAAAGAAACTTAACCCAAATAATGTTACAAATATCATTAAATGATGCTCAATATGAGGTATCAAACCCATTGCAGCATAACAAATCGACATAATAAAAAATCCGATAGATTGCAAATATCTTCTACCAATTTTATCTACGAAAATTGCAGACAGAATATACCCTGGAAAAGCAAATACAATAAAAATCATTGCAGTTAATAATATATATTGCAATAAAGATGAATTTGGATGCAGATTATTAATAATTAATATAGAAGAAACGGCATTACCATAAAATGCAATATCAAATAAAAACCAAGCACCACACGTTCCGAGTAGAGGTTTAAACCATCTCCAAGAAAAAATGCTATGTTTTTTTAAAAAAAGATAAGTTGTTTCTTCTATATATATTAGAGAATTCTTTTGATTGAAAATATATCTCGGTGTTTCAGAAATTTTTCTTCGATAATGAAATACAAAAAGCGCAGGAATAGCGCCTATCAAAAGCAAAATTCGCCACACATATTCTTCCGGTATATGAACAGCAAGAAAAAATGCCGCACACAATGGCCCCAGTAATAAACCTAATGCTTGCATACAAAATACAAATAAAACGATAAATCCACGATTTTTACGATTTGCATATTCACTGGCGACGACTGCACTACTTGGATAATCCCCACCGATGCCAAAACCTAATAATAATCTTGAAAAAAAAAGCCATATAAAACCATTTGAAATACCGGATAGAATCGCTCCGAAAAATAATATAGCAATTTCAAATCCATAAAATTTTTTTCGCCCTAATTTATCCGCATAAAATCCGAAAAAAATTGCACCCAGTGGTGCTGATATTAATGATGCAGCATTTAATAATGAAATCTGAAGTAAAGATAATTTCCATATGGGTTCTAAAATTGAAGTTACTACCGCGATGATAAAAATATCATATGCATCAGTAAAAAAGCCAATCCCTGCAATGGTGGCAATTTGCATATGTCGATAATTAATTTTTTGTTCATCAAGATAAGTTAAGTGATTAAGATGAATCTTTGTCCCTGTCATATACAATTCCATCCAATGTTAGTGTTAGGAAAATAACATTGAATTGTGACCGTTCTATGACAATCTATTTAGATAGGAAAAATACAGGTAAATACGCTTCCTTTACCAACTTCGCTTTCAATAATTAACTGTCCATGGTGATTGACAACCACATGTTTGGCAATCGCAAGGCCGAGCCCAGTACCGCCATTTTCGCGTGATCGACTTTTATCAACACGATAAAATCTTTCAGTGATTCTAGGGATATTTTTTTTTGAAATCCCAATCCCATTATCTTCAATTTTAAAAATTGCTTTATTTTTATAACCGTACCATTTAATTAAAATTTTTCCATGCGAGGGTGTGTATTTAATGGCATTTGTTATTAAATTATAAAATAAGCTTTTAAGCTCTTCCTCTCTTCCCACCACATAAATTATTTTATCCATTATTAAATTAATTTCTTGTTGCTTGTTACCACTAATAATTTTGGCGTCAACATATAACAATTTTAATATTTTATTTACATTTATCGGTTTTAATTCATCACTTACCTCTTCATTTTCCAATCTAGATAAAAGTAAAAGATCACCAATAATTTTTTCCATACGAATACTATTTTGATACATTTGTTGATAAATTTTTTTTAAGAATTTTTTATCAATCTCTGTTTCTTTTAATAATCCTTCTAAATATCCATGTATAACGGTTAAAGGTGTACGCAACTCATGAGAAACATTTGCTATGAAATCCGAACGAACCTGCTCGAGATGTTTAATATGTAACTTCACAGGTAACGGCAGTTTTTTTAATAATTCACTATCTTTTTTCATTTTTTTCTCTTACAAAACAATAACCAACTCCACGAATGGTTTTAATCAAACTATCATAGTGAAAAGGTCTTAATTTTTCCCGCAAGCGTTTAACATGTACATCAACAGTACGATCGGAGATATATATATTTCTCCCGTGTATATATGAAATAATTTGGTCACGAGTATAATTCTTGTTAGAATGCATCATAAAAAAATGTAATAATTTATATTCAATGGGCAACAACTTAACTAATTTATTTTTAACAAAAACTTCACGTTTTTCAATGTTGATAACGATATCTTTAAATATAATTTCATCTTGGGTTGAAATTAAAATGCCACGTCGTAAAATAGTTTTAATTCTAGCGATGAGCTCATTGATTGAAAAAGGTTTTGTTATATAATCATCCGCACCACACATTAATCCATGTATTTTACTTTTTTCTTCTGCTTTGGCTGTTAGCATAATAATAGGAATATCTTTTAAGAAATTTTCCATTCTAATCCATTTCAGAAATTCGACCCCACTTTTGCCAGGCAACATCCAATCCAAAATAATAACGTTAGGTATTATATTCATTAATATCGATTTTGCTTGCGGGACATTTTCTGAGTTAATAACAACAAAATCGTTTCTTTCTAGCGAAAACTTCAACATATCTCTAATAGCTTCTTCGTCTTCAACGACAAGCAGTGTCACTTTTTTTACCACAACTTCTCCCTTATTCATATTATATATTTTGTATATTGATCGACGTTGTATCATTTTATGCTTAAAAATACTAGAAAAATCAATAGATAATGTGGTCATCAAACCGACATATCCATTTGATACGCTATTCTCCACTTAAAAATTTTATAGGTGAAACATGCTTGAAAGAAAATGTTTTAAATTTTTAACTGACTTTCTCAATTCTAAAGAACCAGAAAATGGTGAACATTCCCTTCAATTAAATGGTTTGTTAAAAATGATAAATAATGCAAGCTATGAGGAACTGCAGCGCGTATGGAATAATATTAATAATGATGATTTTTTTATTTATCAAAAAAGAAAAATCAAAAAAAATTTTACCTTTTTTTCTCCAAGTGACAAAAAAATTATTCCTTTAAGTTTCTCATTTGGAGTTGCATTACGAATAATGCAAAATCTTGAGGATATATTTTCTTATTCAAATATGTTAAACGTTTTACAAAGTGGTTTATACGGTGCGTTAGTCGGAGTAATGTTATCTATTTATATTACAAATATGCAAGAACAGTCCAGTCACTTATTCAAAATGAATGTTATTCATTTATTAAAAGAGCGGTTTTATAATAAAATAATTGATTTTCACTCTGAAAACATCATAAGCCCAACAATAACTATTTAGTTGATGTTGTTAACTCTAAAATTGTCATTCTGGATTGCCGCGCCCAACAAAAAGCATTGGACTCACAATGACGAATTTTCTTATTGTGCAACACCTACTATTTAATAAAGTGGTTGGCTTAATATACTTGAATGATAAGGTTTTATTTCTTGGCTATTTTTAATTAAAGCAATTAAATTATCATTTGCAATAAATGGTCGTCCAATTGCAATAAGATCAAACTTATTTTCAACAATACATTTCTCTGCTTTTTCGAAAGCGTATCCCCCAGATGCAATAAGATTACCATCATAATAAGTTCTTAAGAATTCAGTCATAGATGCATTATTTAATTCAGGGAATTGAATTGCATCGTCAAAATTACCCGTGTGAACATAAGCTAAATGAAGTAATCTTAACGCGTTAAGAAAATATTCAAATACTAATTTATCTTTGTCATTTGCAATGATGTCATTCATATGACCTGCTGGGGATAAACGAATACCAATTTTATCATATCCAATGGCTTCCCCGCAGGCATGAATCACTTGCAATGGAAAACGAGCCATATTTTCGGGCGTGAGGCCAAATTCGTCAGTGCGTTGATTAGTGCAATGATGCAGAAATTGATCTATCAAATAACCATTCGCGCCATGAATTTCTACTCCATCAAAGCCAGCTTTTATAGCATTTTCTGCAGCAAAAGCAAAATCGGAAATGATATTTGCAATATCTTGTTTTGAAGCCTCTTTCGCCTGACTACATAATAAATTGGTACTACCTAAAGTAATATTCGCCGTGGTAGGGGAAGCTGAAAATGGCGGATTATCGTTATGAAAACTACGATGTGAAATACGACCACAATGCCATAGTTGCATAAATATACAACCATCATCATCATGCACAGCTTCAGTTATGCGCCGCCATCCATTAATATGATCATTAGTAAAAATACCTGGCACATTTCCGTATCCAATAGCATCCTGACTGATAATCGTCCCTTCCGTAATAATCAATCCCGCATCGCTTCTTCTCGCGTAATATCCTATCATTTCATTACTCGGGGAATGATCTTGGAGCGCACGACGACGCGTCATGGGAGCCATAACGATTCTATTTTTCATTACTATTTTTGAAGTCAATCGATAGGGGGAAAATAATGATTTCATGTTGAAAACCTTTTTTATTATCATACTGCGATTATTTAATCGTATTTTATATCAAATCTTTAAAATAAAATATTAAAAAAATATG
>JABDCZ010000079.1:0-5045 GCA_013287885.1 Gammaproteobacteria bacterium | reverse complement strand
ATGCATCGGTCAGTGATAGTGCGCTTGGTAAAACGCAAAATAATATTTTAACGAAACTCTCGAAAATTTCGAATAAAGATGAATGGCATATTGTTTCATTTAATCGAAGTTTAGATCAATCCGGTTTAGAGCGCGTGCAAGTACAAGCAGAAGCACGTTTACCCTCCGATGATTTAAATGGCATACGTGATCGCGCAAAGGCGATTAGTGTTCCTGGTGAAACTTATACGTTAGATAATGTGGACTATCGTCCCAGTGCCATGGAATATCGTGATGTGAATACGACATTACGAAATGATATTTACAGCCAAGTCAAAAATGAATTGGATCTTTTAAATAAGTTATATCCCGACCAAAAATTTTATGTGCACAACATTAATTTTAATGGAGACATGACGGCTGAACCACAACAACCGAGAGCGATGTTAATGGCAGTCGCAGGTGCAGATACTAATAATCGTCCATTATCGGTTGGTGACAAATTACGAATTTCAGCCATTGTCATTTTTGCATCTGCACCCAATGCGGATGTTGTTAAAATGGTAGGGAAAAATTGAAAATTCACTTTCATCCACCCATCATTGCGCATCGCGGTGCGAGCGCTCTCGCGCCTGAAAATACACTCGCCGCTTTTTTAAAAGCAAAAGAACTTGGAATTCAGTGGGTGGAATTTGATGTGATGCTTTCGGCGTCTGGTGAAGTCGTGGTGATTCATGATGAAGATTTAAATCGTACGACAAATGCAACCGGTAGAGTAATCGATTACCCTTATCGATTTATTAAAACCTTAGATGCAGGCAGTTGGTTTGATCGAAAATATTATCAAGAAAAAATTCCAACCTTGTCTCAAGTGCTGGATTTTTTGTCGCAAGAAAAAATGGCGGCAAATATTGAAATTAAAGCATTAAAAGGTTATGAAGCATTATTAACAAAATATGTCATGGATACGGTTTCGCAATATGAAATGCCTTTTTTTATTTCGAGTTTTTCGAGAAAGGTTTTAGAAGAGGTGCGAACTCATCATGCCGACATTCCGATTGGTTATTTGATGGATACGTGGGATACTGATTGGGAAAAATTTTGCGATCATATTTCGGCAAGGTTGGTCGATGTGAATCATGAAATTTTAACGAAAGAAAGCATTCAAGAAATTAAATCAACGAAGCGTCAATTACTCGCCTACACCGTCGATGATCCCATGCGAGCACAAGAATTATTATCACTTGGTGTTGATGCGGTATTTAGTAATTGTCATTTGGATTTTATTCAATTTTTTCAAGCACCCTACAAGGAAGGAACGAAATATGAGTCACTTAGATGAGCTTTTGGAACAAACGGTGAGAGCTTTTGCTTCTGATTTACATATTTCTCCAGGACAACCGCCCATTGTCCGTGTCAATGGTGATCTCATGCCTTTGCAAGAATCAGTCATACTGACACCGGAAGATACCAGAGAGTTGATTTACAGTGCTTTCAGTCCTGAACAAAGAACAGAATTTGATGAAAGATTGGAAATTGATTTAGCATATCCACTTGCGAATGTTGCGCGCTTTCGGGTGAATGCTTTTCATCAATTACGTGGCGTTGCAGGAGTTTTTCGTATGATTCCTGCGGAAGTTCCAACGTTAGAGCAATTGGGAATGCCTGATATTTTCAAAAAATTATTAGAATTACCTAATGGACTCATCTTAGTGACGGGGCCAACAGGGTCAGGTAAAAGTACAACTCTTGCCGCAATGATTGATTATGTCAATACGACAGAAGCATGCCACATCATTACCATTGAAGATCCTATCGAATTTGTGCATCAAAGCAAGAAAAGTCTCATCAACCAACGCGAATTAGGTCGAGATACGCGTGATTTTTCTGCAGCATTACATTCCGCTTTACGTGAAGATCCTGATGTTATTCTTGTGGGGGAAATGCGAGATCTAGAGACTATTCGTCTTGCTCTTACGGCCGCTGAAACCGGGCACTTAGTCCTCGCGACATTGCATACCAGTTCAGCACCACGTTCTGTCAGTCGTATTGTGGATGTGTTTCCCGCCGGTGAAAAAAACATTATTCGAAATATGCTTTCCGAGTCGTTACAGGCGGTAATTTGTGAAACATTAGTGCGACGCATCGCGGGTGGGTTAGTTGCGGCATTGGAAATCATGATAGGTACAACCGCAATTCGTAACTTGATCAGAGAAGATAAAATTGCGCAAATGTATTCCACTATGCAAATGGGAAGTAATGTCGGAATGTGTACATTAGATCAGTATTTACAAGGACTTGTTTCAAAAAATATTGTTGATTTAGCAGCAGCTCGCGCCAGTACGAGCAACAAAGAATTATTCTCAGTCGCAGAATAACTTATTTTTCATGATGTTAATCTTCTTTTATTGTTAAATATTGGAAAACCGCAATCTTTAAATATCTAAAAAAAGATATAATAAAACTATAGGCTTAAGTACTTCCATGGATTGATGAAAATCAAATTTGGAGTCAGAAAATGCAGAAAATGCAGGGATTTTCCTTCAAAGAGTTATTTATCACACTGAGCGTTTTAGTTTTATTCGGACTCCTTGCGTATCCCGCCTATCAAAATTTTTCTCGCCGCTTAGTGTATGCAGACATTTTAAAAAGTACGGAGCCATATAAATTAAGCATTGTAGAATGTTATAAAAAAAATAAAGGCTTAAAAGAATGTGATAGCGGTAAAAATCAAATTGCAAAAAATATTTTTGAAATTGGCCCCATCGAATCGCTAACGGTGACTGACGGCATCATCACCGTTATACCAAAAGAACAAAGCGGGATTTTACATTCTGATAATTATATTTTGACACCTATCGTTAAAGATGGAGAACTTCAATGGATTGCATCAGGTAAGGCAATTACCAATGCTTATGCAAGTTGAAGGAGTGTTACATGATAAGTGAAAAAGAGGAAACCTTATGACAGGCGAAACTATTTTAGTCATCGAAGATAATGTGGTGAATTTAAAATTGGCCCAAGTATTTTTAAAAAAACATGGGTTTAATGTTTTGAGCGCAACGGATGCCGATGAGGCTTTAATGGTATTAAAAGATCATAAGCCAAAATTAATTTTAATGGATTTACAACTTCCTGGCATTGACGGATTGCAACTCACTAAGCTTTTGAAAAGTAGCCCGCAAACGAAAGATATCATTATCGTCGCGTTGACTGCATATGAGGCGGAAGGAGATGAAGATAAAGCTAAATTAGCCGGTTGTGACGCCTATGTGACAAAGCCATTCGATACCAAGACTTTACCTGATTTAATTGCCTGCTTTTTAAATCGAGAATTTGTCAATAAATAGCAGGTGTTATATGATACTATCGGAAATTGTACTAAAGGTAAAAAGATGGCTGCATATAATTGGGTTGATTACTTCATCATTGGGATTTTAGCGCTTTCCGTTTTAGCTGGTTTTTCCCGCGGTTTTATTCGTGAAATGCTGTCCATTGCCGTATGGATTATTGCTTATATCGTCGCGACGACGTTTGCATTGCCATTAGCGCAAGCCTTTGCTGGATCAAAATTGGCCGGGGCAGGTGCGTCGGTATCTACTTTTTCCCTAAGTCTCAGTTTTATAGCATTATTTATCGGGACGTTAATTGCGGGTGGGATAATTAACTACTTTATTAGTAGCATCGTCTCGAGCGTAGGGCTGGGATTCATTAATCGCGTATTAGGGGCTTTATTTGGCTTATGCCGTGGCTTCTTAATCGTTTTAATATGCCTTTATATTACATTCTTAACACCCTTCGGTAGTGATCCTGCCTTACAAAATTCACAATTATTCCCTCGATTTCAGCCATTTATTGTTCAACTAGAACATTGGATTGCGCCGCAATATGATATTATCAAATCGAAAATGTCCGGTGTTATCGCTGAGGTGGGGAATTTGTTGTAAATTCTTTAATATCCACTATGTTTTTATTATTTCACCTATTTGAGGCAGCTCCTGCCAGGGCAGGGCAATAATTCTAGAATTTATTTTACGCCTGCGTGGTACTCGACAAATTAAATATGAAAATTGTTCAAAGTTGGTAGTAGGGCATTGTTTATATTGACTTTTCACATCATTGGTTGGAAATTATTAATTTTTTATAACAAAATCATGGAAAATATGAAATAAATTTTAGAATTTCCTGATTAAATTTGATCCCTATCTTGAGAAGGGTGATTTATTGGGCCGCTTTAAACTTGAATTTTTGTATAACGTGTGTTATACATTAGTGTAGAGGTGATATTTATGCATAAAGTCGCAACAATTAATACTCGTATAGAACCTAAGCTCAAGACCAAAGCCGAAACCATCTTACGTAAGGTGGGTTTAACATCTGCTGAAGCGGTGAGATTATTTTACATGCAAGTTTGTTTAAATAATGGATTGCCATTTGAGGTGAAAATTCCAAATAAGCAAACCATTAAGGCTATGCAGAATGCTAATAAACGAAAAACCAATAAAGCTAACAGTGTAGCTGAATTATTTAAGGATTTATAATTTAAGCATGCTTAAAGTTGAATATACCACCCAGTTTAAGAGAGATTTAAAGCTTGCAAATAAACGTAAAAAGAATATGGTTGTTTTGCAAAAAATAATGGCTCTCATTCAGAGGTCTCTACACAAGTCAAAGAACTCGTCGTCCCGCGATTTATTCGCGGGATCCAGAAAGCCTACGATGTTGCTCTGGATCCTGCGGTGATCCCAGACCCGTCCGGGGTGTAGGACAATAGTTTTAATCAATTTTCCTTTTCAACCAGTTACTTTTCATTTTGTATTACAAAATCAACATAACGAATAAAAATTAAGGAAATTTTATGGGAAAAAGTTTTGTTTACATTTTAGCAAGTCGCCGTAATGGAACTTTATATGTGGGTTCAACGACTAATTTAGTTCAGAGAATATGGGAACACAAAAATAAAGTTATTCTGGGATTTACAGCGAAATATAATGTTAACCAATTAGTATATTATGAAACACATGAACATATTATAGAGGCTGCGCAGCGAGAAAGGAGATTTAAGA
>JABDCZ010000078.1:0-5311 GCA_013287885.1 Gammaproteobacteria bacterium | reverse complement strand
AAATGATCGATTTCATGTTGAAGACAATGTCCTAACAATCCCTCACCTTCTATTTCAAAAAAATTACCTTTCTCATCTTGCGCGCGTACTTTGACATAAGTTGCGCGGGGGACTTTATCGTAAGTCCCAGGGACGGAAAGACAGCCGGCTTCCATGAGCGCCTCGCCGCTTCGTTCAATAATTTCGGGGTTAATAATCACAAAAGGTTTATTCCGTTCTTCAGACACATCAATCGTCGCGATACGTTTTGTAATACCAACTTGCGGTGCGGCAAGCCCCACGCCGTTTTCATGGTACATGGTTTCATACATATCTTTGACTAAGGTTGCGAGTGCTTCGTCAAAAATGGTCACGGGTTCCGCTACTTTGTGTAACGCAGGATGACAAGCGTAATAAACTAATTTTAATAATGCCATAAACTTCAAAGCCTTAATTGAAATCTTGCCGAAACCATCCCCGGTTTACTGGTCTTCGTAGTTGAAAATTCTGAAATTGTCCATCCTTCAGAAGAATTGTTGATAAGCCACGTGATAAGCTGATCAAAGTCAACTTCTTTAAAATATAGCTGCACGGAATCTTTTTCTTTTTGTTGCATATCAGTAAGGTTTTTTGCAACGCTACTTTGTTGAATGGCATTTTGTAAAATACTTAAAGAGGAACCATGCGTGCTAATACTATTTTTTTGAAGAAAATTTATTTTCTGATCGATCTCTTGCATTTCTTTTAGCAAAACGGCATTACTACTCGCGGTATTTTTTAAATTCTCAACTTTAGATGTAAACGGAGACCATATCAAAAAATAAAATAAAAATAGGAATGCGAAAAACCCACCTATCATGATAGTTTGTTTTTCACGAGTAGCTAATTGAAACCAATATTCTTTTATCATGTTTTTGCCCCGATTAAGACATTTGCTTTTACCATCGATCCTGACATATTGGCATTTTGTTGTTTGACCATGAGGCTTTTTTCCGCGAATATTTTGACAAAATGTTCTAGATCATCGAAATTTTTTGTGTATATTTGTAATGAAAAACGATGATCACGATAATCAATATTGTCGAGCTCAATCCCAGAAATTTGTTGTAACGCATCTCCAATATCGACTAACAATGAAAAAAATAAATTTTTTGAAGACTGCTGCGTCAATAGTTGTAATTGACTATTCATGCGATCGCGTGGCGCTACAATATCTGTCGCGTTTGGAAAATGTTTTTTATAAATGGTTGCAATTTCTTGATCGCTATTTTTTACCGCATGATGAAGCATAACATATGAAGAAATTTGATTGAAAAATAAAATTGCAATCCACGCAATGGCTAAAAGGGAAGTGAGGGTCCAGGATTTTTTTAGAAAAATTTGTTTTTCTTTGATCTCATATTCACCTTGTAATAAATCAATACGTGGATATGTCATTAACCATTTTTGCATGCAGGTTAATATATTTTTATTACTTTTCATTTCTTTGACAGAAACTGAATCGAAATCTAATTTAATCTCCGCATCTTCGAAACAATGAAGATGCACGCATTCCGGTTTCGTCGATTGTTTTTTTAATTCGAGCGCTAGTAGCGTTTGTAAATTATATAAATCGCAGGCAAAACCACTATAGCGATGCGTACGGACAATCGCAATTTTTTTGTCGAGACAAACATGCCATGGATCAGGAATGGCGAAAATGGAAGGTATAAAAGCGGTTGGTGACAATCCTGCTTCACGAATGGTATGTAACCAAGTTTCCATTTTTTGTTTTTTGACAACGACCACAGGCGTTGATTCGCCTACTTCACTTTCTCCAATCGCAAAATGTAATTCGTTCACATCAGAAATAAGTTTTTCTTCAAGCGCGAAGGGAACCGCTTCTCTTAATTTTGAACGTTGCATTTTCGGTAAATCGATGGAAGTGACGAGTACTTCTTCACCAGGCACAATGACAGTCACCACACTATCTTTTGCGAGGGTTGCTAAATCGGTGATGGGGACGCGATGACGTTCTTCCTGGACGATATCGTCGCTATCTGTTTTGATCCAACTGATGATAGTGTTGTCATTACTGTGTAAATAAAGCAATATTTTTGAGGTCATTGCAATCCCTTACTTTGCCATAATACCGTTTCGATAGGTTTCTTATCTTTGATTTCACGATGAATTAAGGTAAATAAAACGGTTTCATGATCATTTACTTTAACACGCGTTTTTACCAAAAAATAGTTGCTTATAATCCCTATTTTTTCCTTTGAAATATTGTTGTTTTTAACCACGTCTAACTCCATGAACTTCGCCACATCTTGAAAAGGCGTGCTTTTCCTAATGGTTTCAGCGGATGCTTTGGTCATGGAAGGACTTAACGACATTAAAACAGGAAGTGGGGCATTATTCACGTTCATCACCGTAATCTCCGGTAGTGCAAAAATATAGGGAAATAATGCCATATAAATTTCTCTCGTGACCCCTTTCACTAAACGTAATTCACTGATGTTTGTCATGGCGCGATGCGCTTCACGGTAAGGCGGGTTTTGTTTTGAATAATATTCATCGAGATTCCCCGATCCTGTTGCAATCCAATTTTTAACGGCAGTTGAGATATTTTTCGCTTTTTCTTCCGTCATTTCCGGTTGCACTATTTGAATCAACCGAATGAAATTTTCCTCATATTCTGGATTGGCTATGTTATTAATATTGAAATTTCCATCGGCCGCCTCAATCGTACTACTAATCGTTGCATTATCCATCGTATTTTCAGGTGAAGTGATGGGAGTGGCATCAACGATTTGTCCTGGTTTTTGCTTTTTCCAATTCTCGTTCAATTGTTCCATCGCCCATGCAACAGAACCTGCCGCTAATAATTCCGCATTGCTGGCGGTGTGAATCAGCTCAGTGCTTCGCAGATCTTTCGAAAAGCGTTCCAACATGAGCACGGCAGAAATGGCAACGATACTTACAACAAAAAGCGCAACAATAATGGCAGCCCCTTGTTGTTTATGAGGATTTTGGTACATTTTGTCCTTTTAAAAGGTAAATTTGGGTTATTTTACCCCAATTTTCTAGAATGAGGGTAACACGAATTGCAACGGGTAGAGCTGTGGGCGCATTTTCTGTTGGCCAATTATTTTGAAATTTGCCTTTATCATCTAAATATTCAAACCGCAAATTACTTATTTTATCGTATAAAACGCGGGGAATCGGTTCTGTTTTGGCGGTTTGGTCCAGCACGGGCCAGATGGATCGGATCAATCGGTGATTTTCTATGGAATATTGCATGCGTTGCAAAGTCGCGCGAGGAGCAATTCCTCCGGGATTTGCCCACCCGCTATGCGTAAAAGTGACCATGCGGGGAGTTCCGACCAATGCACCTTCACTCATATTTTTCGCGTTGATAACCGGTCGATCGATGACCTGCTCGAAATCGCGCGACATTAATAATAAACTGAGTTGTATTTTTGTTAATTTTTCGGCATTTTTTGCCGTGATGGTCTGGCTATTGATGGCGGTATGCAACGTTCCTGTCATCATGATCGATACAATGGTGAAAATAGAAAGCGCGATCAATATTTCAAGCAAAGTAAATCCGAGGTTATTGCGCATACCAATAACTCTTTAATTCACTGAATTTATTTTCATGTTGATAAACACTGACTTCAATTTTTTGAATTTTTGGATTTGGTGTGGGAACGAGTGAGCCTTTGACTTGCCAGGTTTCTCCAAGCATTTCTTTTTCCAGATCTAACGTATTGGGCGCCGTGGGTAGGGTAATTAATTGTAACCGCGCTTCATTCACCACTTCTCTGCCCACCCAATTTGCAATGACTTTTTGACGTAAATAATAAGCATCCTTGATATTTTGAGAAGTTGATTTAAGCAACGCGGTCAATGCAATACTTAAAATAGTTAGTGCAATTAAAATTTCAATGAGCGTAAAACCGGCTTTATTTGTCATGCGAAAGCTCAGTTGTGACTTCACCATTCGTATTGCCATGAATTTGGTAGGATGGTTTGTCGCCTGTTTTTTTGATCGTAATCGTGAAAGGGGTAAAATCCCCACTTTCCGCAATAATAATTTGTGGATGACCGTTTAAGGGCACGGTTTGGTCTTGTACTTTTAAGGAAATTTCTGCCTCTTTTGGGAAAGTATGTTTGTGAAAAACGCGGCCTCGTAAAGGTTTCCAGGGGTTCGCGTCTTCATTTTTCGGTTCTTCATAGATAAAAAATGTATAGCTATTTTCAGAAAGAGCGAGGCCAAGCGTTGCTGGGCGAAGCATGGCTTCTTCTGCCGCAAGCGTGATGGTATTCGCAAGCGAGTTGGCGGCGCTTTCTATTTTTTTTTGCGGGTTGAAGCTTATCGTCATAACCGCAACGGAGGAAATGATGCTAATAATAAGCATGACGATTAGGATTTCGATGAGGGTGAAGCCATTCCGCCGTCCCGCTAATACGTCGTCCCGCGGCTTGTCCGCGGGATCCAGGTACAGCGACAATGTATGTCTGGATCCCGCGAACAAGTCGCGGGACGACGATTTTAGTAGAATGCCTGCTTTAACAACGGGTATTTTTCTCAAGAACTCGCAGTATCCATATTCCAATTGCCAATCTCCGTATTGCTTTCTTTGCCTTTCGGACCGTAGCTGTAGATTTTGAGCTTTTCATTATCATTCATATATTGATAGTTTTGACCCCATGGATCTTTCGGGAGTTGTTGTAAATAACCATCGCTTTTCCAGTTATTAGGAATAGGGTCGATGGCGGGTTTGGTCACGAGGGCCTGCAAACCTTGATCGGTCGATGGATAAAATCCGCTATCTAATTTAAATAGGTCGAGCGCGCTTTGGATGGCGAGAATATCTTGTTTTACCTTCACCATTCGGGCTTGTTCGGGTCGGCTCATGATCTTCGGAACGACTAAAGCGGCTAAGATACCGAGGATAACGACCACTACCATGACCTCAATGAGGGTAAAACCGTATATTTTTTGTCCAATACTGATTTTTTTGCGCATATAATGAAAATTCCAGTTAACAAATGACAGAAATTGGGATTATACTAGATATTATGTTTGAAGTAATCGAGGGTGGTAAACATGGCTAATATAGAAGAGTTAGAAAGACAAAAAAATGAATTTGAAGCATCTTTACAAAAGGTGTTTGTGTTAGGTGCTAATGCAAAATTATCTGATAAAGATTGGAATAATTTAAAAAATGCTCCGGAATTAATGGAAGTTTTAATTAAAGCAGTTTTAGAGCATCGTAATGAATTAACGAACGTGAAAAAAGAATTAAATACTTATAAACATAAGTTATAATCTTTCGCAGAATTA
>JABDCZ010000077.1:0-5437 GCA_013287885.1 Gammaproteobacteria bacterium | reverse complement strand
TAAATAAAAATTAAATTTTTAATTGATGCAATCAAATAGCGAAAATACACAATAATCGGCAACAATACCATAAAGATAACCCTTGATTTGTATATTATAGTAATATACAATATCATTCATGGATGAAGTAATTTTTAAACAATGCATTGGCTTTCAGTGGGATGATGGTAACTGGAATAAAAACCAGGAAAAACATCGTGTACTCTCATGGGAGTGCGAGCAAGTTTTCTTTAATGACCCACTACTACTTTTTGAAGATAAAAAACATTCTGCGCACGAAAAAAGATTATACGTATTAGGGAAAACGGATAGGAATAGAAAGCTGTTTATTGCATTTACTATACGACATAAATTAATACGAGTAATTTCAGCTCGCGATATGAGCAAAAAGGAGCGTGATCAATATGAAAAATCTTAAAAAATTACCTAAATTTAAAACCTTAGCCCAGGAAACTAAATTTTGGCAAGAACATGATTCAGCGGATTATTTTGATTGGTCCCATGCTAAACGAGGAAGCTTTCCTCAATTGAAGCCATCCACCAAGACAATTTCATTACGTTTACCTGAGGATCTTTTAAATAACATCAAGACGCTGGCCAATAAAGAGGATGTTCCTTACCAATCCCTGATGAAAATACTTTTATCTCGCGGTATAAACATTTTTAAACGCGACATTAAAGACATTAAATAAGATTCCAGGGTCACTGGTTCGAGTCCAGTTCGGGGAGCCAAATTCTAATCCTTCCTCATTCATCTCACCAACATTATTATTTGTGCTATCGTCACTTTGTTTTAATATATTTTTTTTATACACCATTAAATGGAGAAAATTGATGAAATTACGACAATTAGGTAATACAGAGCTACAAGCTTCATCTATTGGCTTAGGATGTATGGGAATGTCCGAATTTTACGGATCGACAGATGAAAAAGAATCACTTGCAACGCTACATCATGCGATTAATCTTGGGATTAATTTTTTTGATACTGCCGACATGTATGGTATTGGCGCTAATGAAATTTTATTAGGGAAAATATTAAAAACCCATCGATCAAAAATGATTTTAGCAACCAAATTTGGTTTTGTCAGAGATGTGAATAATCCACGAGCTAGGGTCATCAATGGTCATCCTGACTATGTGAAATCAGCATGTGATGCGAGTTTACAACGCCTTGGCATCAATGAGATTGATTTATATTATTTACATCGTGTTGATGCGACGACACCAATAGAAGACACCATTGGCGCTATGTCTGATTTAGTCGCTATGGGGAAAGTACGTTATTTAGGATTATCAGAAGTGAGTGCCAAAACATTAAAGACGGCGCATCTGATCCATCCTATTACGGCAGTACAAACAGAATATTCCTTATGGGCAAGACAACCAGAAAATGAAATGATTCCACTTTGTGAAGCATTAGACATTTCTTTTGTTCCATACAGTCCATTGGGACGTGGTTTTTTAACAAATACAATTACTTCAGAAAAACCACTCGAGAATAATGACTTTCGAAAAATTTTACCTCGCTTCTCAGAAGAGAATGTGCAAAAAAATCAAATGCTCGTGGAAGAACTTACCAAAATTGCGGTTGAAAAAAACTGTACGCCCGCACAGTTGTCTCTTGCTTGGATACTCGCAAAGTCACCAAAGATTATTCCAATTCCAGGCACAAAAAGACGAAAATATTTAGAAGAAAATGCTGCAGCAATGCAAATTCATTTAAACGATGAAGATATTAATAGGCTTGATGTGCTCTTTAGTCCCGAGGCCATTGCGGGTAATCGTTATCCGGAAGAAGGGATGCGGTTGGTGGATATGTGAAAGCTATTAGCCTTACATCCAGATCTGCCTGTCATTCCCGCGTAGGCGGAAATCCATTGGTAATTATCCCGATAAATTGAGTAATAAATTTCGGGTTTTGTATAATTTTATGAATGGATTCCCGCCTACGCGGGAATGACAGACAAAGCTGGATGGAAGCGGAAAACATGCTGGCATGACAAAGATTCCTTTTTTATGTAAACTACCGCGGCTTAAAAAAAATAATTACGGATTATAAGGATTATGTATGGATGTCAGAAATACTGAGAATAACAAAGAATCAAAAGAAAGAATCACACTTCAAGAACTCAATGATCAAATTAAAGCAGATGAACTTCTTTTTTCTCTGATTGATAAAAAAAAAATTACTCTCCTGAAAAAACTCATTGAAGATGTAGAACCTAAACCGAATGTTAATGCCAGAAATAGTGATGATAGCACTCCTCTTATTGAAGCGACGAAACATTCGCTCACTGAAATAGTGAAAATTTTAATAATAGCCAAAGCAGATGTCAGAGCAAAAGATAAAGAAGGTAATACTACACTTTTATGGGCTGCATACCATGATGATTCAGAGTCTGTTGTTGCGTTAATTGAGGCTAAAGCTGATCTTGAAGCAAAAGATAAAAATGGCTGTACCCCACTTCGCTGGGCGGCTTGTAGAGGTAATGTAGCTTCTGCCGCTGCATTGATTGAAGCTAAAGCAGGTATGGAGACAAAAGATCAAGATGGATATACTCCGCTTATAGCCGCAGCTGTAACAAATTCCGCCGCAATACCCGCACTCATCGAAGCAAAAGCTAATATCGATGCACAAGATAAAAATGGCTGCACCGCGCTTTGGACAGCAGCACACAAAGGACATTTAGCTGCAGTCAAGATGCTTATCGAATCGAAAGCGAACCTTGAAACAAAAGATGAACAAGGCTACACCCCGCTTTTGAAGGCCACCGACAAAGAACGCAGTGCTATTGTTACAGCCCTTATTGAAGCGAAAGCGAATCTTGAAGCAAAAGATGAATGGGGTTGTACTCCGCTTTGGAAAGCTGCTCATAGTTGTAACTCGACGATTGTAAAGTCATTACTCGAAGCGAAAGCAGATCCAGAAACAAAAAGTAATTCAGGGACTACCGCGCTCTCCATAACCAGCGGCACTTGTCAATCAATGATTAAAGCTGTAATTCCCAAAAAGCCTAGTTTTTTTAGTACGCTGTTTAACCCTAACCGACACGCTAAGTCACGACAAAATGCAAATGCAGAATATAAAGAAATAATAAATGATGAGCCGTCGCGTAGCGAGAAGCTGTATCCAGGTAGTATTTAGCAGAATGCCTGCTTACACAATCGAAAAACCCCGTCGTCCCGCGAATAAATCGCGGGATCCAGCGACAACAGTGAAGTCATTCTGGATCCCGCGGACAAGCCGCGGGACGACAATAATGCACTACTAATCCAAAGCATTAACAGAATTATCTACAATATCAATATTGACATCATTCTTTTCTTCTTCTGATTCTTTAGGTTTGAAAATTGACAAGGTAGTAACATGCTCAGTTAAACTTTCTTTGACAGTCTTTACAGAAGAATCTAAATTAAGCTTATTCTCAAGATGGTTATTTACTTTGAAAAATAATCTTTGCGCACGATCATGTAAGTGCGGATAAGATCGCAGGGGTGCATCATCATTTCGGAAACCCCTACTAATAATATACACAAGAGTTAGCGCGACTCCTATCGGTGGCTCAAAAGTGTCAGCCAGCCTAAGCCCAAATAATAGAGAATTGCCTAATTCATCACAATAAGTACTGCAAGGCGGTAGTGATGCAATGTCGCCATTACAACCGCTAGAATCTCTTCCATAAGGCAATGCGTTAGCACAAGAAGTGCCATCGGTCGTATTAGAAGAATATAAATTATCAAAAATAGTATTTTGCAACGCACGAGCTTCACTAGTTTTTCTAATACAAAAACATAATAGCCCAACAAAAATAGCTATCATGAGACCTGCTCCTAAAAAAGTCCCTCGATTGTGAGTGGAATTTTTATTCGCAATCTCTGTATTCAACACTAATAGAAAACCGTTAATTTCATCTGATAAAGATTGACTAATTTTTTCAAGAAACAAATGAGAAACCGTATTCAACTTGGCTTGCTCACTAATAGTGAGGAATGAACGAATGGAACCAATCATACCTGGCGTATTAAATATTTTATTAACGACTGAAGTACATGAATCTCTTTTTTTATCCTCTAATGCTATTTTGAATTGAAAACGTTTAGCATGCTCGACCAGCGACGGCCATTGCGCAGAAACAATTTTTTCTTCTATGTCATTTTTCGAATGAATATCATCACGCTGATACATTATTTTGAAATATTTATTAATCCAATCATCTAATGATACATTGAGTTCTTTAAAATATTTTTTTTGCAAACCCACTTCTTGCTCGGTCCTTGAATCGGCAAAACCATTTAATCCTAAATAAATATTTTCATTAATCAAACCATCATGGGTATGCTCAATAATTTCACGCGCAAGAATTATATCGCGTGGTTCTGAAGATTTAGAAAAATCATTGATGAAGAGATTCGTCAGCAAAAGATCTCTGTTACGATCTTTCAATAAAAGCGGGAATAAATCAAAATTGTATTTAGCATCTAATAAACAAAAAAGCGCAACGTAATTACGCTTATGATATGCAAAACTAATCGCTTCCAAAAAATCCAAGGGATCGATTATAGTCGCTCGATAGCTTTCTATTAATTCTGTTTTATTATATTTAGCAGCCGAATATATTTTTTTAATATTTAAATTTAATTTTTCAACTGGAAATTGCGTTTGCATATAAATTCTGCGTTTTTCAGCTGAAAACGCATTAAAATAAGTATCAAAACTAGAATATTTATTAGTTTCTTGCAATTGCTCTAAAGTAAGAAAGTCATGTTCCGTATTTAGTAGTTTTATAACATCATAATTTTCATGCACCACCGCCCAATACCCACATGTTGCAGAATGCGTTTCGGCTCTGATCATGTCAGGAAAATTTTGATTGAGTAACTCAACCACTCGGAAATGTCTTTTTTGCGCACTAAATTCTACTAATCCCCCCATGTATTCTTTGATATTGGAGGTTATTGGATCATTCTTGTTCTTTTCTTCGAGCAAAGGGGTATTTTGATTTTGTTTTACTTCAGAAATATCTGCAATGGGTATTACTTCGAGCATTTTATGTAATAATCTTAATATTTTATTTTCATCTGATTGAGAGATCATCCAAAATAGCATAGCAATAAATATTTCATAATCAAATTTGAAATTTGTAATTTTATTTTGTAATTCAATGCGATTATTTAGTTTGGCAATTTGTAAAGCTTGCACGATGCGAGCACCCGCATAATATAAAATATGTGAGGCAATCACTTGTCCGAAATCGACGCTCAAATAAAAGGGGGTCAATTGACGAGACGAATCAGGATCTACGCCCTCATATAATAAATGCAGCATCGCTCTACAATTGCCTAACATACTGGCTAACTGCAAAGGCGTACGCCCTCTCTTATCTTCTTGATTTAACTTTTCCGGGAATCTTTCTAATTCCTCGAGAAAAGCTTT
>JABDCZ010000076.1:0-5640 GCA_013287885.1 Gammaproteobacteria bacterium | reverse complement strand
TGGATTTATTAATATCTTTTTTAATTCTTCTTCATTTAAAGGTTTACTGAAATAAAATCCTTGAATTTCTCCGCAATTATTTTTTTTCAAGAAATTAAGTTGATGTTCTGTCTCCACTCCTTCTGCGAGTACTTCTAAATCTAAACTTTTTGCCATCGCAATGACAGCACGAACGATGACATCATCATCAGCTTTAGATTGAATATGTTGTATAAAGGAGCTATCGATTTTTAAACGATCCAGTGGAATTCTTTTTAAATAACTTAAACTTGAATAACCCGTTCCAAAATCATCGATGGCAATCGTAATCCCTAAATTTTTAAGTTCCGATACCGTACGCATGACTTCTTTGCTACTAATAATGACATTTTCTGTTAATTCAAGTTCTAAATATTCTGGACTTAATTGCGTTTCATCTAAAACACTTTTCACTAACTGAACAAGATTTTGTTGTTTGAATTGTTGTAACGTTACGTTCACTCCAATACGAATAGGCGTCAAACCCTCATCTTGCCATTTTTTATTTTGCCGACATGCGGTTCGTAATACCCATTCACCGATAGAGACAATTAAGCCCGTTTCTTCAGCAAGCGGAATGAAATCAATCGGTAATAAAATTCCTTTTTTAGGATGATTCCATCGCACTAATGCTTCAACGGCGACCATTTTATCTTGTGTTAAATCATATTGTGGTTGATAAGATAACACTAATTCATTATTTGCAATAGCGTGATGAAGTTCGGTTTCTTTTTCTAATTTTTCTAAGGTATGTGCATTCATGTCTTTCGTATAAAATTGAAAATTATTCGCGCCTAATTCTTTCGCGCGATACATTGCGGAATCTGCATTTCGTAATAGAACATCGACGGTTTGTCCATCTGCAGGATATAGACTTATTCCAATGCTCGCCGTTACATTAACTTTTCTATCAGAAATTTTAAATGGTTCTTGAAATACTTCGAGTATTTGTTTTGCTTTGACAATCGCTTGGGCTTTATCAGGCAGATTATTAACAACAACGACAAATTCATCCCCGCCTAATCTTGCGACAATATCATCTCCTCGCATAACTCCCTGCAATCGATCGGCAGTAACATTTAACAGTTCATCACCCACGGCATGACTCAAACTATCATTAATCAACTTAAAGCGATCTAAATCTAAAAACATTAACGCAAAATAAGAATGATTTTCTTCTGATTTTTTAATGGCATTTCTAATTTTATCTAGCAATAAAATGCGATTGGGTAATCCCGTTAAGGAATCATGTTTAGCCTGATATTCTAATTCTTTTTCAAATTTATCTCGCTCAGTAATATCGTGGAAATTTAATACTCGCCCTACTGCTTTATCATTTAATTTTTGTGATTGTATAAAGCATTCAAAAATCCTGCCATCTTGAAATTTAATGACATCAATTAATGTATCCGTCGTATCTTTTTCAAAATTTTTGAGAAAAAAATCTGGATTTATCAGCGCATCTGATAAATTGTGTATTAAATCTTTAATTGTCATTTTCGGATTTTTTTCAAAATAATCTTCAGGAAGTTTCCAAAATAGTAGTAGTTTTTTATTATAATCGATGATTTCTCCTACTTCATTTATCACTAAAATACCATCATTGGATGATTCTAAAGTTGCTTTCACCAAAGATAATGATTCTTGCAAAGAAATCGTCCGATCTCTCACTTCTTTCTTCAAAGAAGCGGTATGTTTTCTTGCTTCTTGTAATAATTGCCACTTCTTCGTGAGCGCAGAAGCTAATTGTCGAACGGCGATAGAATCAAACGGTTTTTTTAAAATAAGTAAATTATCCGTTTTACCCAGATTAGATATGGTATCTTCCCAAGAATAATCTGAAAATGCAGTACAAATCACAATTTGAATATCTTTATCGATTTCCCAAATGTGCTTGATAGTTTCAATCCCATCCCAACCGGGTGGCATACGAATGTCTACAAATGCCAGCGCATATCTTTTATTGTTTTTATATGCTTTCTCGATAATATCAGCACCTTCTTGTCCTTGAGATGCTGTCGTAATTTCGAAATGCGGTAAAATTATTTCTTTTTCTTCGCCATTTTTTTTATTAAATAATTTCAAACTTAATTTATCAAGATCGGATGAAGGGTTCTGATCAATGGAAAGTATTTTAATAAAATCGTGATGAATTGAGGGATTATCATCAATGACCATAATTCGAAAATCAAATGAAGAATTAACCATACTGATCTCCTATAACTCTTATTATTATAATATAAGGCTTGATTGTGAGGGGTGATGAAAATGAAACTAAAGAGAATTATTGAATAAAATATATCAGTTTATGATGATTTGTATAAAAATAAATCTGAGGCGCGATATTGATGTTTTCTGCTGTTTTTTTTGGTACTTTACGCGCCTGAGATTTCCTTTAATCACGGTCCGCGACGCACGATGTGAAGCACTAAACTCACAATAAATAGAATTAAAAAGATAAAAAATATGACTTTAGCGATTTCAGCACTGGCGACCATTATTCCTGTAAAACCAAGAACACCCGCGATTAGAGCAACAATGAGAAAAATGACGACCCAGGATAACATATGAACCTCCTTGCACATGCACTATTTTCATACAACTTTATTATATCACAGTTTTTTTTACACTTCCCAAAAATGCTTCCGACACATCGCAGTATAGGTATCATTATCGCCGATTAACACTTGCGATCCTTGTTTCACAAAATGTCCTTCTGCATCCATTCTCGCATTCATAATGGCTTTTTTGCCACAAAAACAAATCGTTTTGATTTCAATGAGATTATCCGCCCACACTAATAAATACTGACTACCTTCGAAGGGCTCTCCTTGAAAATCACTGCGAATACCATAAGCTAAAACAGGAATATCTAAATCATCGACAATATCTGCGAGTTGTTGCACTTGTATTTTCGTTAAAAATTGTGCCTCATCAATGAGGACACAAGCAAGTTTCGGATTTTTTTCTTTCGCCTCAACCGTATATTCAAATAAATTAAAATCTTTATCAAATGAAATCGCATCCGCCTGCAAACCAATGCGGGAAGAAATTTTTCCCGCACCATATCTTGTATCAATGGAAGGACTAAATAATAAAGTATCCATTCCTCTTTCATTGTAATTATAAGCAGATTGCAAAAGCACCGTGCTTTTTCCTGCATTCATTGCAGAATAATAAAAATAAAGTTTTGACATGCTATCCCTTAAGTATTTAACTTCCCTGAGGTGTTGTCATTAATCTCGGCTGCACTAATTGTTTAAATTCAGCTTCTGTTAAATATCCGAGTGCGATGGTTGCTTCTAATAAAGTTGTGCCATCATGCCATGCTTTATGTGCAATTTCAGCGGCTTTATCATAACCGATTTTTGGTTGCAGCGCTGTCACTAACATAAGGGAGTTATTAACGAACTCTTGAATACGTTTTTCGTCTGCTGCCAAATCCTTAATACAGAATTGCGTAAACATCTGAGACGAATCGCTTAACAATATAATCGAGTGCATCATATTATGAATAATGACAGGTTTAAAAACATTTAATTCAAAATTTCCTTGCGATCCTGCAATACCAATTGCCGTGTCATTTCCCATCACTTGCACACACGCCATAGTGAGGGCTTCACATTGTGTAGGATTCACTTTGCCAGGCATGATGGAGGATCCAGGTTCATTGGCAGGCAAAATTAATTCGCCAAAACCGCTACGAGGACCCGAACCTAACCATCGTATATCATTCGCAATTTTCATTAATGCGCAAGCCAGGGCTTTTAATGCGCCACTCGTAAATACAAAAGCATCGTGAGACGCGAGGGCTGCAAATTTATTAGGAGCCGAACGAAATGGTAAGCCGGTTAATTTTGCAATATTTTTTGCGGCAAGTTCCGCAAATTGCGGATGTGTATTAATACCGGTTCCGACAGCGGTACCACCCAATGCAAGCTCATAAAGTCCGGGTAATGTTGCTTCTATATTTTTGATCGCCGCATCTAATTGCGCGACATATCCTGAAAATTCTTGCCCCAACGTTAAGGGAACCGCATCTTGCAAATGCGTACGACCAATTTTCACAATGTCTGCAAATTGCTGTTGTTTTTGATATAGGGCATCACGCAATGTTTTAATCGCAGGAATGAGACGTTTCACTATCGCATCGACTGTCGCGATATGCATTGCGCTAGGGAAAGTATCATTGGATGATTGTGATCGATTCACATCATCATTAGGATGAATGGGTTTTTTGCTACCGAGTTCTCCGCCCGCCATTTCAATCGCGCGATTCGAAATCACTTCATTCACATTCATGTTGGTTTGCGTGCCACTACCGGTTTGCCAAATACTTAAAGGAAAATGTACGTGTAATTTTCCAGAGATCACTTCATCTGCTGCATCCGAAATTAATTTTAATTTGTCTTCAGGTAATAAACCCAATTCATGATTGGTCATTGCGGCAGCTTTTTTTAAGACACCAAATGCGCGAATCAATTCTTCTGGCATCGTATCCGCACCAATCGCAAAATGATGCAACGAACGTTCGGTCTGCGCTCCCCAATAAACATCATGTCGAACGGGAATTTTTCCCATACTATCGGATTCAATACGTGTCTCATTTGTATGCTTCATCATTTTTTCCTCTATAAATATAAACTTTTACTTACCATTTCGTGAACATCATTCGATAAATTTTTATGATGTAAAATATCTTGCAGCACTTTTTGCATGAGATGTTTTCTTTCATTATCAAAACGTTTCCAATCACTAAATGCTTTCGCGATTCGCGAGGCTACCTGGGGATTTAATGCATCGACTTCCAAAATAATATTTTTGATAAACTCATAACTCTCACCACTTGCATCATGAAAACGTACCTGATTACGAAAACAAAAAGCATTAATCAGGGAATAAACTTTATTTGGATTTTTTATATCAAAAGCAGGATGTTTCGTTAATTCCTTCACGGTCTTAAGCGTAGTTTTAACAATTGAAGTTGCCTGAGTAGATAACCATTTATCTACCACCAATGCATCATCTTTCCATTTTTCATAAAAATCATTCAGTGCCTTTTCTCGACCTTCAAAGGTAGAATCTGTAATCGCACGCAAGGATGCCATCGTATCAGTCATATTATGAGATATCGCCGTCTCAAACTGCGGCATGATAATGTTTTTGTAAATCGCGGGATCATCGAGACGTCCCAAATAAAAAAGACACATACTTGATAAACGACGCTTGCCAATGGCATCTAAATTAAATTGATAAGGCGATTGTAAATCATTATTTTTTTCATAAATTCGAATAAAAATATTTTTTAATTTAAGCGCCAATGCTTTGATAACATATTCACGCACATGATGAATCGCATCCACATCGATGATGGGCATTTGCTCGCCGATATATTTTTCCGATGGTAAATTCAAACATTCGGCAATCATTAATTTATCTTCGTGCATATTTTCTAATAAATATTCGAAAGTCGCTAAAAAATCATGCGGTAATGATAATGGTTTTTTATGCTGATAATTGTTGATTAAGTTCAACATGACTTTCAATGCATATCGTTGCCCTGCATCGCGACGATTAAATAAATTGTTGTCATGCTTAAAAAGTAATTGTAAAGCCGCATCC
>JABDCZ010000075.1:0-5771 GCA_013287885.1 Gammaproteobacteria bacterium | reverse complement strand
AAGCAGCCTCATGAATTGGCTTGATTCTCTTTAATTTTTGATTAATGTCTTTTCGTTTTTTTTCCAGATCATAGTCAGATTGCAACCCAAGCCAAAATCCTTCGCTTGTACCAAAAGCTCGAGAAAATCTTAAATCCGTATCAGCTGTTATTGCACGATTACCATGAACAATTTCATTGATACGTCTTGGTGGAACATCAATATCATTGGCTAATTTATTTTGACTAATGCCCATTGGAATCAAGAATTCTTGTAAAAGAATTTCTCCCGGGTGAATATTTTTTAGTTTTGATTTAGACATTTGTGTATACCTCTAATGATAATCTTCAATGATGACATCCCTCGCATTGCCATCTGTCCATCTAAAGCAAATTCGCCATTGATCGTTAATCCTTATGCTATACTCACCAGTTCTGTCACCTTTCAAAGCTTCAAGCCTATTATTTGGCGGAATACGTAAATCATTTAATTGACGTGCGTTATTTAGCATCCTAAGTTTACGTCTGGCTATATTCTGAATATCTCTCGGAAGGCGCAGGGATATCTCACCTTCCCAGACCTTTTTTGTTTCTTTGCTTTTAAAATTAAGAATCATAAACTACTACTGTAATTATAACGCATGACGTTATATAACGCAATACGTTATATGGTAAATCATTATTATAATAAAATCAAATGAATATCAAAAACATTCAACTTTCCCTTTTTTTTAAATAAAAATTTGATGTTCAAATTTAGTAAGTACTTACCCTACATAAAATCATAGCAGATTGATTGTCATCAAATTCAATTCCTACATTCACTAACTCATTCTCAAAGTTTTGAACCTGATATCTGCAATCATCAATGTAATAATGACCTTGTGCCATGACATTACCACCATTATCTTTTTCGACAGCAGATAATACTTTGATGAAAGGTGGGGCGGTTGGTGGTACGGGAAATATTTGTGGTAATTGAACGGTGAGATAATTTTTTTGATTGGAGCTATTCGGATTAATGACTGACACTTCAGCTGGTGTACAAGTTTGTTCATAAGTTTGAACATCATAGTAACAATACTTGTAAGTGACTTCTACGTTAAATCGAGCGCTTTTGTTAAAAAACGTGACTTCAGCGACTGCGGCTTGTATACATAACATTGTTAAGAAAAACAGGGATAATCTTTTCATATCGATCGTCTCAAATTAAAGCTTTTATGATGCAAGAGAGCATAGATCCTAAGGAATAAAAAAACAAGGAACTATTTACATGTCACCTCTATCCACCATCACGATCACTCGCTACAATACCACGCTATGACAAATTCACATTTATTACATGCATTAAATGACGCACAGCGTAATGCGGTTTCGGCCCCGTTAGGGCATCAATTGGTATTGGCAGGCGCGGGGAGCGGTAAAACGCGTGTGTTAGTCCACCGTATTGCATGGTTGATTGAGGTAGAAAAACTGCACCCCTCGAACGTGTTAGCGGTGACTTTTACGAATAAAGCCGCACTTGAAATGCGTACGAGAATCGAAGATATTCTCGGTATTTCAGCCAAAAACATGTGGATCGGCACTTTTCACGGACTGGCGCATCGATTGTTGCGATTACATTTTCGCGAGGCAAATCTCCCAGAGGGATTTCAGATACTCGATAGCGATGATCAATTACGATTGATTCGTCGCATGATGCAATCCATGAATATTGATGAAGACCGTTTTCCGCCGAAACAAGCGCAATGGTTTATTAATCACAATAAAGATGAAGGTTTAGAACCCGACAATATTCCGGATTATAATGATCCCTCGACAAAAACTTATATTAGAACTTATCGCGCATACGCCGATGCTTGCGTGCGTGCGGGTGTTGTTGATTTCGCTGATTTATTGATGAAAGTGCAACGTCTATGGACGATGCATCCCGAAATTTTAAAACAATATCAGACACGTTTTAAATGCATTTTAGTCGATGAATTTCAAGATACGAATACCATTCAATATGCATGGGTACGATTATTATCAGGGCTGGATAATCACGTCATGATTGTGGGTGACGATGATCAATCGATTTACGGTTGGCGTGGTGCGAAGGTTGAAAATATTCAACGATTTTGCAAGGATTTCCCCAAAACCATGACAACCCGTCTGGAACAAAACTATCGATCAACGGGCGTCATTCTGGAAGCCGCGAATGCAGTTATTGCAAATAATACCGGCCGTTTAGGCAAAAATTTATGGACAGATGGTGAGACAGGTTCGCGCATTACGGTTTACGCAGGATTTAACGATCTTGATGAAGCAAGATACATTGTCAATCGTATCAATGATTTCCGCAAAAAGGGTCATCCATTAAAGAACATTGCTGTGCTATATCGTTCGAACGCGCAATCGCGAGTGATTGAAGAAGCGTTGATGCAATATAACTTACCTTATCGTGTGTATGGGGGTTTACGATTCTTCGAGCGTGCGGAAATTAAAGATGCGCTGGCTTACTTACGATTAATTTCTAATTGTCATGATGATGCGGCTTTTGAACGTGTCGTAAATACTCCCACGCGTGGCATCGGCGAACAAACGCTCGTCACATTACGCGAATCCGCTTTACAGAAAAATTTATCGTTATGGATGAGTGCAAAGAGCATATTAGGTGAAGATACGTTGAAAAAACGTGCGGGTTCTTCATTGCAACATTTTGTCGATCTTATCGAAACACTTGCGCGTGATGTCAATGGTTTGGCACTACATGAACAAGTAGAGCATGTCATTCAAAATAGCGGTTTAATCGAACATTATCGAAAAGAAAAAGGTGAAAAAGGTTTAGCTCGAATTGAAAACTTAGAAGAATTAGTGAATGCGGCTAAACAATTTGACGCGGATGAAACGCTGAGTGATGCGCCACCGCTTGCCACTTTTCTTGCGTATTCTGCATTAGAATCCGGAAATCAATCCGATAGTTTTGAAGATAGCGTGCAATTGATGACAATGCATTCTGCGAAGGGATTGGAGTTTCCTGTGGTTTTTATCGGCGGATTTGAAGAAGGATTATTTCCGCATTACATGACGAAAGATGATCCGAATGGTGTCGAAGAAGAACGTCGCCTTTGTTACGTTGGTATGACACGCGCGATGGAACAATTAGTCATTACCTATGCAGAAGTACGTCGATTACACGGCAAAGAAGTTTATCATCGACCATCGCGTTTTTTGAAAGAAATTCCAGTCGAATTACTCGAAGAAAAACGTTTAACTACTAAAATTTCTTCACCAAAGATCACCACGACTGCTGCGATTGCTACACAAGCCGGCAATGTGCGTATGGGCGAACGCGTGACGCATCATCAATTTGGGGATGGCACGGTGCTGCAATACGAAGGATCAGGCGAGCATGCACGTATTCAAGTCCGCTTTGATAAAGTGGGTACGAAGTGGTTAATTGCGAGTTTTATTCAACCCAAATAAGGGCGCCATGTATAAAATACTGCAAAAATACTTATTTTCTTTAGATCCAGAGAAAGCGCACGCACTGACTTTAGATAGTTTGTGGTTTGCAGAAAAAATCGGTCTCACAAAACTTTTTGTGAAACCTATCATAAAGCCCGTTCAAGTCATGGGTTTAACCTTCCCGAATTTATTAGGTCTCGCTGCGGGATTGGATAAAAACGGGGATTATATTGATGCGTTGGGTAGTTTAGGATTTGGTTTTATTGAAATTGGTAGTGTGACGCCAAGGCCTCAGGAAGGTAATCCAAAGCCGCGGTTATTTCGTTTAGAAAAACAAAACGCGATTTTAAATCGCATGGGGTTTAACAATAAGGGCGTGGCACACGTCGTGCAACAATTACAAAAAATCAAATACCGCGGCATTCTGGGTATTAATATCGGCAAAAATAAAGATACGCCGAATGAAAATGCTTTAAATGATTATGTTGAAGTATTTCGAAAAGTAGCAAAATATGCGAGTTATGTCACCATTAATATTTCTTCACCTAATACCGCGAATTTACGTGATTTGCAGCATGGTGAATTATTGCAGCTTTTGCTTCGCGGAATGAAGAAAGAACAAGCCATTTTTTTTGAGACAAATAAAAAATATGTTCCGCTGGTTGTTAAAATTTCTCCGGATTTAGCGCCATCAGAATTACAAAATATGGCGGAGATTTTTTTGCAGGAAAAAATCGATGGCGTTATTGCAACTAACACGACAATGACAACCACTAAGGATGAGGGAGCGGGAGGTTTAAGTGGGCAACCGTTGATGTCGTTATCTACGACTGTGTTAAAACAATTGCATAATATACTGCAAAATAATATCCCTATTATTGGTTGTGGTGGAATTTTTTCTGGAATTGATGCCAAAGAAAAATTAGCGAGTGGCGCGAGTTTATTGCAGATTTATTCGGGATTGGTGTATCGGGGCCCGGAGTTAATTCGGGAGATTTTAAAGTAGCAAACTCCGTCATTGCTGTGAGTTCATGTCATGCCAGCATGCTTAAAGGTGGCATCAAAGCATGCTGGCATGACATAATTAATGACAAGCTTCGCAAAGAGAGTCGACGAGCGAAGCAGGACGGGGATTGTTCCGCAACTAAACTTTTACTTTTTTCACAGCCTCATCATTTTCTTTGAGTGCAGGCGATTCAACGGTCATTGAATTTTTCTGTATAGAATCGCTGAAAATTTTAAGTTTATTCGCTAAAAGATCATTTTCTTTTATTTTATTTGTCGCATGTTGACGATCATTTTTAATGGTTTTAATTAACTCTCGTAATTCATCCGCAACTTTTCGTGCAGTCTGGATATCTGCCGATGAGAATTCTTCTTGCGTGAAAGGATCTCTCTTCGACTTTAAATTATTTAATGTAGAAAAATCAAAAAACTGTTCATGCAACTCTACTGGAATATCCATGTAATTTTCGGTAATACGGTCTATAAATTTTTCGAATTTGGGTGCTTCTTCCTCAGTTAATTTAAGTTCGTCTATAATCACCGAGAATTTTTTGGTGCCATCAAAGCTTTGTATATAAGTCCGCATACGTGTACTTAATCCATCTAATTCTTTTTCAGGTGTGTAATTAAGTGATGCATCGGTAGGAATTTTTTTAGATTCCACTAAAGAGGCTTTCAAAGCGTTTTGTAATTGTGTTTCTTCTTCTTGAGATTCTCTAAAAGAACTGTTTAAAGCTTGTTGAAGAAAATCATCTTCATGTGTTGGAGAATCTGGAGAGTCTGGTTCTGAAGTAGAAGAAGAGTACGAGGAAGTAATAATCGTTCCATTAGAAGGGCCGTTGATATCTGTTAATTGGTCATCAATGTAAACTTGTCCATTAATCATCTTAATAGAATTACCTCGAAAAGTCCTTCCTCCAATACTTACCATCCCGCCACTGGCAACGATATTACTCACGTAAGAACCAGAAGAGGGTGCAGGAGGAGGAGCCTGATATCCTGGTATGCTAAGTTTAGCATTTCCACTTCGGCTGATATTGTCAATCATTGTTTGCGGTGGCTCGTGGTCAAAAATAACATTGCGGTTACCACCCATGGTTAATTTAACTGAAGCCGATACTGCGCCATGAAAATGTAATATGCCGACACCTAATGAGTGGATAATGCAGTTGTCACCAATGGCGCCATTTAAAGAAATAACTCCGGTGCCACTAATATTAAGAGTTGTATTTTTTAAAATTCCATCTCTTATTGTTAAGTGACCGGTGCCTGATTTATTAATATAACAATTTTCTCCTATCGAACCATTGATAAGAACTGCCCCGGTTCCACTAATTG
>JABDCZ010000074.1:0-5799 GCA_013287885.1 Gammaproteobacteria bacterium | reverse complement strand
AGAAGACCTGCAAGGGTTTGCAAAAGAGTTGTTTTGCCACAACCGTTAGGTCCTAAGATACCGAGTATTTTTCCGGGCAAAAGATGAAGGTTTATATTTTCACAAAGTAATTTATGATTTCGATATATCTTAAGATTGTTGGTGGAAAGACTCATGCGCGATTTTTTTGTAATAAAAAAAGAAAAAGGGGTATACCAATAAATGCCATCGTCATTCCCACTGGCAGTTCAAGCGGTGCGAATAAAATCCGGGATAACGTATCAGCGAGCGTTGTGAAAATGCCACCCATCAATGCGGCGCCTGGTAACAATAATCGATGATTAGCAGAGATCATGCGTCTAAAAAGGTGCGGAATGATAAGTCCGACAAAACCAATACAACCTGCTAATCCTACAGCAGTTGATGTGAGCAATGCACAAAGCAGATAAAGTTTTCGATAGATTTTTTTGGTCGAAACGCCAAGAGATTCGGCGTAGAGTGTGCCGTGTTTTAATAAATTTAACTCTTTCGAAAAACCGAAACTGATCATTAAGCCAATAAAAAGAATGATTCCTTCATAAAAGGGTAAATGGGTGTCACTTAAATCACCCATCAACCAATACAACATGCTGTGCGTGGCATGATCATCTGATATCACGAGTATAAAACTCATGATGGCAGAAAAACCACTCGCGAGCGCAACACCTGTGAGCAATACTTGTTCTGAACTCCACGCATTTTTATGTTGAATTAACGAAAAAATGAGCAAAATGGCCATTAAACTGCCCGCCCATGCACCAATATTTAGCCATATACCACTAAATCCGAACAGTATGAGTAAAAGTGAAACAACGCCTGCGCCACCCGAAATGCCTAATATATAGGGATCTGCTAAAGGATTTTTTAATAAAACTTGAGTAATGGCGCCTGATATGGATAAAAGTGCACCAGTTACAAAGGCAGAGAGCGCGCGCGGCATGCGAATATTCCAGATAATTTCATCATAAAAAGGGGTGCCTCGCCCCATGACGGAACGAAAAAGTTCATAAGAATCAATGATAATACTGCCATTCGCTACGGACAAATAAATGCTAGCCAATCCGAGCAGTATTAAAATGATTAACCAACGAGACTTTGCTGTTATCATAAAATAGTGTTTGCTGATTGAAGAAGTTTTTGGAAAAATGCAACTTTAAGATTTAAATCCAAATTTTCTCATTTTTTCAGGTGGTTGTTAAGTGATAGATGATGATGGTTTCAGGCAAGGGGTAGGTATTATATTGGTGAATGAAAAGCGCCAAGTATTTTTAGCGAAACGAATTGGTAAAATTGCCTGGCAATTTCCGCAAGGTGGCATTAAAGCTGACGAAGCTCCCATTGATGCAATGTACCGTGAATTAAAAGAAGAAATTGGTTTAACGGCATCCGATGTCAAAGTGTTATCGAGTACGAGAAGATGGTTACGTTATCGTTTGCCCAAAAGATTAGTGCGACATTACTCAAAACCTATTTGTATTGGTCAAAAACAAAAATGGTTTTTGCTGCAGTTAGTCAATAAAGAGGCACGTTTTGATTTAACGCATACAGACACACCCGAATTTGATTCTTGGGCGTGGGTATCCTATTGGTATCCTTTGACCCAAGTGGTTGCTTTCAAGCGGCGCGTGTATAGTCTCGCGATGAAAGAGTTCGCGCGCATTGTACTATCTAAACGATTTTGGGAGTATCAACCGAAAATATGAGTGCTATGCTAAAAATTTTACGACGCATCATACAAGAAGTATCGAGTGCCCAAGATTTCAAAGAAGCACTCAATATTATGGTGACTCGCGTCGCAAAAGCACTAGATACGAAAGCTTGTACGATTTTTCTCTTGGATCGCCGTCGTAGTGAATATGTATTAGTGGCAACGCAAGGTTTAAATCCACAATCCGTAGGCAAAGTTCGTATTCCTGTTAATCAAGGATTAATCGGCCTCGTAGGTGAACGTGAAGAACCCATTAATATTGACGATGCGCCAAAACACCCACGTTTTTTAAAAGTACCCCTCGTCGCTGAAGAAATTTATAAAGCTTTTTTAGGCACCCCTATTATTTATCATCGTCAAGTATTGGGTGTGTTAATCGTTCAACAAGAAGAATCGCGACGTTTTGATGAATCTGAAGAAGCGTTTTTAGTGACGCTTGCCGCACAATTAGCGGCGATTATTGCGCATGCAGAAGCCATTGGGGTGGTCGCTAATTTATTCGATAGGCATGAAAAAAAAGGCACTCTCAATTATTCTGGGATTCCGAGTTCTCCTGGTGTTGGTATTGGCGTTGGCGTCGTGGTTTATTCACAATTCGATTTAGATGCGATTCCCGATCGACTACCTGACGATATTGAAACTGAAATTCAATTATTAGAAACCGCATTTGCCGCCGGTCGAGAAGATTTTCGCGTTTTAGGCGAGCGTTTATATCCTAATCTTCCTCTCGAAGAGCGCGCATTATTTGATGTTTATCAACGAATGTTAGATACCTCCGATTTAGGCGCTGAAATTATTCATGTCATTCGTGCAGGAAATTGGGCGCAAGGCGCACTTCGTCAAGTGATTCAATCGCATGTACGTCATATTGAAAGTTTGGACGATGAATATTTACGTGAACGTGCGGTCGATATTCGTGATCTAGGGGCTAGGGTACTTTCTTATTTACAACGTAATGACCGCTTACTCCCGAGTTATGCTGAAAAAACGATTTTAATTGGCGAACAACTGACAGCGGCAGATTTGGCGGAAGTGCCAGATGGTTCTTTGGTGGGAGTGATTTCTGCGAAAGGTTCCAGTAGTTCACACATTGCTATTTTGGCGCGCGCCATGAACGTCCCCACGGTCATGGGGGTGAGCGACATCCCCGTTCATGAGTTGCAAGATAAAGAAATTATTGTCGATGGTTATTATGGTCAGGTTTACATTACACCCTCGCAGGCGTTGCGCGAAGAATTTCAAAATTTGGCAGCCGAAGAGCGAGAGCTCGATGATTCATTAGAAGTGTTACGAGATAAACCTGCACAAACGAAGGATAATCATCGCGTCATTCTGATGGTAAATACCGGTTTGGGTGCGGATGTCAGTTTATCTCTCGCGGCAGGTGCGGAAGGCGTTGGATTGTATCGCACCGAGACACCTTTTTTAATGCGTGATCGTTTTCCCTCAGGCGAAGAACAGCGCGTGATTTATCGACAATTACTGGTGTCATTTGCGCCGCGCCCCGTCACAATGCGGACGCTAGATATTGGTGGGGATAAGTCACTTTCTTATTTTCCAGTCAAAGAAGATAATCCATTTCTTGGTTGGCGCGGGATTCGTATTACTTTAGATCATCCGGAAATTTTTTTAGTGCAAGTACGGGCCATGTTACGCGCGTGCGAAGGATATCATAATTTACGTGTCATGTTACCGCTCATCACGGATGTGGGGGAAGTCGATGAAGCGATGCGATTACTAAAAAAAGCCTATGCGGATGTACGTGATGAAGGCCATGCGATAGATATGCCTGAAGTGGGTGTGATGATTGAAGTGCCATCTGCGGTTTACCAAGCGCGCGCCATTGCAAAACGCGTAGATTTTTTATCCGTGGGAAGCAATGATTTAACGCAATATATTTTAGCCGTCGATCGTAATAATGCGCGAGTGGCGAATTTATATGATTCTTTACATCCGGCGGTTTTACGCGCACTGTTGCAAGTCGTTGATGGCGGACATCAAGAGGGCAAACATGTCAGCATTTGTGGCGAAATGGCCGGTGATCCTGCGGCTGTGTTATTGCTGGTTGCAATGGGATTTGATTCGCTCAGCATGAGCGCATCGTCCATTGCAAGAATGAAATGGGTTATTCGTCAGTTTACGATGCGTAAAGCCAAAAAATT
This sequence comes from Gammaproteobacteria bacterium, assembly GCA_013287885.1. Classification (GTDB taxonomy): domain Bacteria; phylum Pseudomonadota; class Gammaproteobacteria; order DSM-16500; family DSM-16500; genus JABDCZ01. Next base: position 1,911 of record JABDCZ010000074.1, on the reverse strand, counting down.
ATTACAAGAAATTCTCAGCATGGAAAGTGCAGTCACGATCCGTTGTCATATGGAGCTCGCATTAGAACAGGTAGGTCTTGGCGGCTTGATTCGTGCGGGAAAGAGATAAATATAAATAAAACGGGGAAAATTTAAATGTCATGTTGTTTTTTTAAACGTAAAAAGAAATATTGCGAGATCGAATTTGATGATATACAGGAAAATCCTCGGGAAAAATTTTTAAAGTATGCCACCGCTTCTCTAGTTGCAACGGCGCCTTGTGTTGGATTAACGATTTTTGCCTGTTCTGTATTTCCTCCACTCGTGGTTGCATTTATCGTTATTGGCAGTATTGTAGGAGCAGGATTTCTTATCAATTCCATCCGTCTTTTTTGTAAAGGATATGCGGCGGATGATGAAGCGATGATTGCTAAAAGTTTGCGAAGAAACTAATGGCATGACACACAAACGGAGCACGCATGACCTTTTATTTTATTCTCTGTTATTTCGCCATCGGCATTTTTGCAGGTACGATGTCTGGCTTATTAGGCATCGGTGGTGGAATTGTGGTTGTGCCGGCACTTGCCGCACTTTTCATCCATTTTAATGTCATGCCAGCAGCCCTTTTTATGAAAATGGCGATTGGTACTTCACTTGCCATTATGATTGTCACCCTCATGTCTAGTATATTCGCCCATCACAGGCGACGGGCGGTTAATTGGCCTTTAGTCAAAAGAATTTTTCCTTTTTTAACGGTAGGTGTGCTCGTTGGTGCAGTATTCGTCAGATTTTTGCCGTCGAATTTTCTGAGTCATTTTTTTAGTCTTTTTTTATTTGTGATCGGCATCCAATTATTAATTAAAAAAGGTAATAAAAATGTTCTCGAAATTATTCCAGAACAAATACCCAATCATTACATTTGGTTTTTCTCTTTTATTATCGGTATTTTGTCTAGTTTATTAGGCGCGGGCGGTGGTACGATGTGGGTGCCATTTTTTTTATGGAAAAAGTTAGCGATGCGGGAGGCTGTTGGAACCTCAGTTGCTTGCGGCATTATTGCAGCGAGCATTGCAACGATCAGTTTTCTGATTTCAGGTTTATTTATCGAACAAACTATTCCTTGGAGTACAAGCTATATTTATTGGCCTGCTTTCTTTGGTGTATCCGTCATGAGTGTATTGTTCGCACCCATTGGCTCCTCTTTCGCGAATAAATTACCGAATGAAACATTAAGACGCATTTTTGCAATATTTATGTTGCTGGTCGCAATTGATATGAGTTTTTTTTAAGGAAATATAAACATGTTAGTTTATCCTGTAATAAATCCTGTCGCTTTGCATATCGGACCTCTATCTATTTATTGGTACGGATTGATGTATCTTATTGGATTTGCAGCGGCGTGGAGCGTGCTTGCTTATCGCATCAAATATAGTAAATTTCCTCGTGGTTTTACCATGCAAGAACTTTCCGATATTTTATTTTATGCAGCATTAGGTACGATAATTGGCGGTCGACTCGGCTATATGATTTTTTATGCAAGAGATGACCTATGGACAAATCCGCTCTTCACATTTCAAATTTGGAAAGGCGGTATGTCTTTTCATGGAGGATTAATTGGGGTTATCGTTTCATTGTCATGGTTTGGAATAAAGCAAAAGAAATTTCTGGGCAATATCGCAGATTTTGTGATTCCTGCCGTACCTTTAGGATTGGCGGCGGGTCGCATCGGCAATTTTATTAATAGTGAATTGTGGGGCCGTGTCACAGATGTTCCTTGGGGCATGGTGTTTCCGAATGGTGGCCCATTACCTCGACATCCCTCGCAACTTTATGAATTTTTTTTAGAAGGAATCGTTTTATTTTTGATTCTGTGGTTTTATTCGATGAAGCCGCGTCCCCGCTGGTCTGTTTTCGGATTATTTTTGATTTGTT
>JABDCZ010000073.1:0-6013 GCA_013287885.1 Gammaproteobacteria bacterium | reverse complement strand
GCTTTTAAACTATTACGCAGCGTTTTTCGACGATGTGAAAAAGCCGTTCTAACGACATCCGTAAAATGCGAATAATTTTTGGCGGGATAAGGTATTCCGTGATGTGGAATTAAACGTACGATGCTCGATTCGACTTGTGGTGGCGGATAAAATGCTTCGGGTCCGACATCAAATAATGCACGTACTTTGCAATGATATTGCACCATAATACTGAGGCGTCCATAATCTGCAGAATTAGGAGCTGCCGCAATGCGATGGACAACTTCTTTTTGCAGCATAAAATGCATATCTTCGACATCAGCCGCATATTCTAATAAATGAAAAATTAAAGGTGTTGAGATGTTATAAGGTAAATTCCCAATTAATCGTATCGGCGATTTTTTTTTAATAATCGGATGAAGATCATAAGTCAGCGCATCTCCTTCATAAACATGTAAGATGCCTTTGTCTTCACATCGCAATTTTAATGCAGGGATTAAGTCACGATCGATTTCGATGACATCAAGTTCGCTGATCGCTTTGAGAAGGGGAACGGTCAGTGCACCTTGTCCCGGACCAATTTCTACAAAGTGGTCCGAAGATTTGGGTGAAACCATGTCAATGATTCGTTGAATGATCAATTTATCATGTAAAAAATGTTGCCCAAAGCGTTTACGTGGTGCGTGTGATCGCATCATCAGGTTCGTAATTCCCGAGAGGCCGGTAAAAATCCTCGGTCACTCGCCTGACGGAAAAGTGACATCGCTTTTTGTTTATTAACTGGCGTGCCAATACCATTTAAATACATCAATCCTAAATTATATTGTGCACTTGCGAGTCCGTGATCAGCGGCTCTTTGATACCAGTAAATGCCTTTACCATAATCTTGGGCGACACCTTTGCCGCTGTTATACATAAAACCGAGCTGATTTTCGGCATAAGGATTATTTTTTTCTGCAGATTTTTCAAACCATGCGCGCGCTTCGTTATAATCTTGTGGTACACCTTGTCCTAGGAAATAACGTAACCCTAAGCTATACATCGCGTCAGAATTTCCCATGGATGCGGAGCGATTGTAGTAGGCGAGCGCTTTTCCATAATTACGTTGCGTGCCGATGCCTTTTGCGTATCGTTCGCCGGTTTTATATAAATCTTCAGCAGAGGATCCAATATAAGCATCATCTCTAGAAGAAATGCCTGATGAACCGTAATACATTTGCGATGCGCAACTCACACAAAGAAAACACAACATACCTATGGTGAAATGTCTAATTTTCATCAAAAGTGATTTGATATTCATTTTTTGCTCCTTAAAATTACCAAGCAGGGATCGCTTGACCTTTAAAAATTTCTTCAGCCGCTTTTTTCACATCATCTGATTGAAAGGCTTCAATAAATTGTTGTACGCGAGGATCTGCGGTTTCGTTATCTCGAACGACAATGATATTCGCATAAGGTGAATCGGGGCCTTCGAGATAAATGGCGTCTTCTTTAGGTGAAAGGCCCGCCGCTACGGCGTAATTGGTATTAATCACGGCAATAGCGACATCAGGCAAGGTGCGCGCCACTTGCGATGCATCCAGTTCTTTAAAGACAAGATGTTTGGGATTATTGGTCACATCTGCTGGGGTTGCATAAATTCCCGCTTCTTTTTTTAATTGAATCAAATTTGCTTTTTCTAATAGCATTAACGCCCGACCTTCATTGCTGGTATCGTTCGGGAGCGCAACAATACTACCATCTTTGATGTCGCTTACGTTTTTTATTTGATGAGAATAAATGCCCATCGGATAAATAAAAGTTTTCGCGACGGAATGAATTTTATAATTTTTATCTTGTAATTGTTGGTCCAAAAATGGTTGATGTTGAAACATATTGGCATCAATACTGCCATCATTCAGCGCAGCATTGGGTTGTAAGTAGTCAGTGAATTCGACAACTTGCACATCGAGATTAAATTGTTTTTTTGCAACGTCTTTGGCTTTTTCTATCAACGTAGTTTCAGGACCTGAAATGGTGCCGACTTTGAAAGTGTTTTTGTCATTACCCTGACAAGCTACGAGTAAAATAACACTTAATCCAAGAATAATTATTTTAAATAATTTCATTTTTACCTACTTTAATTCAAACACCGTATTGCGGCTTTTTCTGGATCCCGCGGACGAGCCGCGGGACGACGGGTGTGCGCGCCTAAGACCTCCCACGAGCATACCATTTTGCTAAATGATCACCAAGCATTTGCACAAATTGCACGAGAATAATCATAATCGCAATAGTCATCAGCATGATTTTATAATCGAATCGTTGATAACCATAACGAATCGCAAGGTCGCCCAAGCCCCCACCACCAATTGCGCCAGCCATCGCGGAGTATCCTATCAAAGCGATAACAGTGAGTGTCAAGCCATTTATGATGCCAGGCAAACTTTCAGGAATTAAAACTTTCGTAATAATTTGCATCGAGGTCGCGCCCATTGATGTCGCGGCTTCGATTAAACCTTTTTGCACTTCTAAAATAGCGTTTTCCACAATGCGAGCGATGAAGGGCATGGCAGAAATACTGAGCGGAACTATCGCCGCATTGGTACCAATCGAAGTTCCCACGAGTAAACGCGTGAAAGGAATAATGCTCACCATCAAAATAATGAACGGAATAGAACGCGTAACATTCACGATAGCAGCGAGGACTTGATGCATTCTGGGGTGGGGCAATATGTTTCCTTTACGTGTCACATAAAGAATAACGCCCAACGGTACACCGACAAGCGCCGCAATAATGCTCGCCAGAACGACCATGTATAAAGTTTCTAATGTTGCATTAAATAAAAGTAATAATGTTGTTTGGAACATATCCTAAAATCTCTACTTTAATCCCCATTTGTTTTAAAAATTCTATAGCTTCTAGAATTTTGGCTCGATTCCCCTGACATGCCACCACCATAATACCCATGGCATGTTTTTTAATATATTCGACATTCCCTTGCAATATATTCACGCGTAAATCAAAACGAAGACTTAAGTCTGAAATGATAGGCTGCGTGGCGGTTCCTTCAAAAAACCAAAAACGTAAAATAGGATGCGTGTCAGGCGCTTCCGTTTGTTGTAAATGTGAGGAGATCGTTTCAGGTAAGTGTTGTAAAATGGATGATGCAATGAAATTTTTCGCAATATCTGTTTTGGGACGTGCAAAAAATTCTCCGACTTCATTTTCTTCAATCAACTGGCCTTCTTGCAATATCCCTACGCGATCACAGCAATTTTTAATGACAGACATTTCATGTGTGATTAATAAAATCGTGAGGTTTAAGGAATCACGAATATTTTTTAACAATTGTAAAATGCTAAAGGTAGTCTCAGGATCCAGGGAAGAAGTTGCCTCATCGGATAGCAAAACATGCGGATTTGACGCGAGGGCGCGCGCGATCGCCACCCGTTGTTTTTGGCCCCCCGAGAGCTCTCCCGGATAGCGGTCTTTTTTGCCGGAAAGTCCGGTAAGATCGAGGAGGGGTAGGATGGTTTTTTCGATATTTTTTTGGCCTGTTAGCTCTAAAGGTAACGCAATATTGTCATAAACGGTGCGAGACGAGAGTAGGTTAAAATGTTGAAAGATCATGCCTATTTTTCGCCTGGCGGCACGCAATTTTGCAGGCGAGAGGAGGGTCAAATCCTCCCCAGCGACGTAAATATGGCCGCTAGAGGGCTTTTCTAGCAAATTGACGCAGCGAATCAAGGTGCTTTTGCCAGCACCACTTTTACCAATAATACCGAAGATTTCTCCACGGTTGACCTCTAGATTTATGTCCGATAGGGCTAGGACATGCGCACGAGAAGTGGTATAATTTTTATATATATGTTCTAGTTTAATCATAAATTTGTGCCTATTCCGGGCATTAGGAATTGCAAAGCACTTCCGAGGGAATGATGAAAAACATATAATGCCTTTTTTTTTAGAATTTGAAAATTAATATTAATGAGAAAACTTGGGGTAGTCACTTGATATCACCACTTTTAACAGATTTGTATCAACTTACCATGGCATATGGTTATTGGAAGCATGGGCTTCACGAAAGACCTGCGGTATTTCACCAAATATTTCGCAAAAATCCTTTTAAGGGTAATTATGCCGTTGCTGCAGGGCTTCAAACCGTTATTGATTTCTTAAAAGATTATCATTTTTCAGAGCTTGATATTAGTTATTTATCGACGCTCCGAACATCGAATGGTGGTGCGCTATTCCCGCCAGATTTTTTACATTATCTCAAGAAATTACGTTTTTCCTGCGATCTCGATGCAGTGCCGGAGGGAACGGTTGTTTTTCCTCACGAGCCATTATTAAGAATTAAAGGGCCTCTCATTCAAGGCCAATTATTAGAGACCACTTTATTAAATCTCGTCAATTTCCAAACCTTAATCGCAACGAAAGCGTCGCGTGTTCGAGAAATCACGGGTGCCAATGAACAGATTTTAGAATTTGGTATGCGACGGGCACAAGGCCCAGATGGCGCATTATCCGCGAGTCGTGCGGCTTATATTGGCGGTTGCGATGCCACGTCTAACGTATTGGCGGGCAAGCTTTTTGATATTCCTGTGTGCGGTACGCACGCGCATAGCTGGGTGACGGTGTTTCCGGATGAGCAAAGCGCTTTTTCAGCTTACACTAAAGTGATGCCACAAAATTGCACGTTATTGGTCGATACTTATGACACGATTCAAGGTGTTAAAAACGCGATTGAGACGGGCAAAAAATTACGTGATAACGGTGCAGAGTTACAAGCGATTCGACTCGATTCCGGTGATTTAGCCTCATTGAGTATTCTTGCGCGTGAATTGTTGGACAAAGCAGGTTTTGAAGACACCAAAATCATCGCAAGCAACAGTTTAGACGAATACGCGATTGCTGATATGAAAAATAAAGGCGCCGCTGTATCAATCTGGGGTGTGGGTACCAATCTTGTCACCGCTTTTGATCATCCGGCGTTGGATGGCGTTTATAAACTTTCCGCTTTGCAAAATGAGAAAGGTGAGTGGGAATATAAAATTAAAATTTCGGAACAAGCGGTTAAAGTATCAAATCCTGGCATTTATCAAATTCGACGTTATCTCAAACATGGCGTTCCCCTCGCGGATATGATGTTTGACGAAGAGCTCGGCGTTACAACACCTACTAGCATGTTAACGATTGCATCTCCGCATACACAAATTGAGATTCCTGAACATGATGAAGCGAGAGATGTGTTAGTACCTGTGTTCCGCCAAGGCCAATGTGTGATGAACATCGAACCCATTCAAGCATTGCGTGAACGAAGCTTGAAAGAAGTCAGCGCTTTCCGAAAAGGAAATGGTGACGAAGAATATCAAGTGGGCTTAGAAGACCAATTACACCAAATGAAACAAGCGTTAATCGCCAAAGTCAATTCTGCATGATTCCAAGAAAAGTGCGAAGCTTCGTGCGTCGAGATGGACGCATGACGGCGGCGCAAGAATACGCTTTTACGCATCACATGACGCTTTATGGATTACCTAAAGCGTCTTTTCAATTCGAAGAAATTTTTTCTCGAGCCGCACCCACCATTGTTGAAATTGGATTTGGGAATGGTGTGTCGTTATTTGAAATTGCCAAAATGGATCCCGCCTCGAATTTTATCGGAATAGAAACGCATAAACCCGGCGTGGGCCAATTGCTGCAACATATCGCCCGAGATGAATTAACCAATCTTCGAGTTTACTATGGCGATGCAGTAGAAGCGTTGCAAGAATGTGTACCGAATCAAAGTATCGATACTTTCCAAATATTTTTTCCTGACCCTTGGCCGAAACGTCGGCATCATAAAAGAAGATTAATTCAGCCTGAATTTGTTGCGCTTTTGTGTTCGAAATTAAAACCGAACGGCACGTTACACCTTGCAACGGATTGGCAAGATTATGCGGAACATATGATGAAAGTGCTAACAGCTGCTTCTGGTTTTTCTAATGAATATGGCGTAGGGGAATACGCAGCGCGTTCCACGCAACGACCTATCCTCACTAAATTTGA
>JABDCZ010000072.1:0-6361 GCA_013287885.1 Gammaproteobacteria bacterium | reverse complement strand
GGTCATGGTATTGTTGCAGCGCTCATGGATGCGGTGGACCCATCTGTTTCAGATGGAGTTCCGTATACCAATGCATTAGTTGCTATTGGTCCGACAGCGCAACATCAAGCGTTTTTTACAGGAACGAATACTGATATTGTGAATGTTTCTCCGCCGACGCCAGGTAATTCTCATGCGATTCTTGCTCAATCTTCTCTTTGTACTAGTAATACCGATTGTGCTGCATTTGTAGCCAATACGTTTACCGGCGGTTATCTAGGACATCCCGGCAGTGATCCGGTAGGAACGTGGTATTTACCTTCTGAAAATGAACTCATACTTGTTTTGAATCTTGATCAAATGATCAATGAAGGAATTATTACAGCGCCTTTGCACTATACGCAATTAGCGACGAATACTTCCGCTGGCAGCTGTAATTTTTTGTCTTTCTGCGCATACTGGAGTTCCTCAGAAGATTCTCTTGGTGGTGTTTCTAGTAGGGATGGAGCATATGCTGTGAGTACCGGTCAGTTTACTTTTGGTAATCCGACTAACATCGAACTAATTACTAAAGGATTTGATATAGGCGTGCGCGCTGTCCATACTTTTACTTATTGATGTTAAGCATGTTTTTTGTTAAAAATTTTAATGCAACCATTTGGATAAACAATTTTTTAAGGAATTTATCGTGTTAAAAAAAATACCTTCATGTGTTCTAATATTACTTTTTACTTTACCCGCCTTCGCAAAAACCGCTCCCAATTATAAAGGAGAAATCATCCCATGTGATACTCCCTCTTGGCTACATTTGGGTGTGTATGGTGGTTATGGAAATGTTAGTGGGGCTTATGAAAACGATGGACAGTTTACTCAAGGACGCTTAGCGTTGAGTGCAGAAGGATATAACTTCCAAGCATTTTCATTAGGGTTAGAAACAGGCGTGCAATGGGGCAATGATATGCGATTTGTTGTTCCAGATTTTTTTGATTTTAGTCCCGGCGGCTTACCTGTGCAAACGACTTTAAAACCTTTAGTTGATTTGCTGGTCATTCTTAAATATTCATTTGGCGAAGAATCTAATTTTTCAGTTTTTGCAAAAGGTGGTATTGCTTACCGTCAATTGCAGTTCATGGATAGAACTTCTGATGATGATACATTAAGAAAAATCAACGGCGAATTACAAGCCGGTTTAGGATATAACGTGACAAGACATGCGATGCTGACAGCGTTTTATCAAGGCATTTACTCTGGCAATTCTGCAAATATTACGGTTGATGCTGATGATAATGTGAAGTTAGGTCGCATACCTACCCAACAAGCCGGATTTTTAGGTGTTAATTACGCGTTTTAATTGCAAAGCAGAGGGGTACACGCCAATGCAATGAGTGTGCCCTATGGTTTTTATATGTAATCAATTTAGATTGAGCGTATGCTTTTGGTAGATCTTTCAAAAATAAACCTTGGCTTGGGGGCTGAATATTTGAAAAATACTTTACTTTTCACCTAATATATTGCAATATTTGCAATATTCCTAATTTAGGTATATTATAATGGAATGGAAAGTATTTTTCTCAAATAAAGCAGCCAAACAATATGCGGGCACTCACGAAAAAGCGCCATATTAAACGACAAGACACTGTTATTACCATTCGTCACGGTGGCGCTTTATATATTTTCCCTAAGAAAGTTGCCCAAAAATATCGCGTCTCTAATACCAAACAAATCGTTAACGCAGACGATTTATTTGAAAAAATTAACAGTCAATACACAAAACCAGGAGCATTACTCCGAGGAATCCGTGTACGTGAAAATTTAACTCAAGTTAAGTTGGCGAAGAAAATTAAGGCGACTCAATCGGATATCTCTCAAATGGAAAATGGCACCCGAAAAATTGGCAGGATAATCGCGAAACGAATTGAGAAGTTATTCGGGGTTGATTATAGGTCGTTTTTAGCATAAAACCTTATTTCAAAAGATATATAAACATTACCCTTGGCATGATCCTACATTTTCAAATTTTACATTTTTCCATTTATGCAAATATTTTTTTCTTATAAGGAGATTTTATGTTTAAAACTCGATCATATGTTTGGCAATATGTACTAAGTAATAGGAAGTAGATATGCTATGGTTACTAGTCAAACGAGGGATTTATTTCAACTTCAAACTGAATTAGTTGATATGAAGGTGGATATGTCAGTCAGCAAAGCAATAGCTCAAGTAGTTGATCAAATCAATCAACTTAGAAACGATATGCATACTCAATTCAATTCTCTTAAAACTGAGATCAATGATCTAAGACATGAAATGAGAGATCGTTTTTCATTGTTGGAAAACCGGGTGACTGCCGTTGAAACGAAATTAGGTATAGTTGGCGAAGCACGCAAAGAAATTCGCAATCGTTTTATCGATTATTGTTTTAAAGTGAGTTGGTTGGTGCTAGCTGCAACAGTTTCTTACTTTGTTCTTCAATTGCAATTACTGATTAAATAAATTCATATAGCGCGCACGGAGAGATTCGAACTCCCGAGTGATGCGCATGCAGGTAAACGTGGCGGCACACGAATTATATACTATTATCATGATGAGGATATCCCAATTTTTCTTTTTACTACTTATAAAAAGAGTCAACGTGAGAACATCGCACCCGCTGAAAAAGCGGCTTTAAAGAAAATTATTAAATTGATTGTTAAAGCATATAAAGAGGAGACCTAAGATGACTAAACTAGGTGAAAGTTTATTAAAAGGTGCAGCAGAAGCATTAAAGCACGCTAAGGGTGAAAAAGTTAAAACTAAATCGCATCGGTTTATCGTCCCAAAACAAGTGGATGTTAAAGCAATTAGACGCAAATTACATTTAACGCAGAAAGAATTTGCAAACCGCTATGGCTTTAGTGTTCGCACTCTTGAGAAATGGGAACAAGGCATACGACAACCTGATGTTGCAGCGCGAGCTTATTTAGTGGTAATAGCCAAAAATCATCTGGCTGTGGAATTAGCACTTCGATAACAAGAATTACATAGTATGATTTATTACTTTATCAATAAGATTATTCTCTAATCAATGCAATGGATGTGCCCCCATGGTATTTACTTTATTGATGTAAAAAAAATTTAACGAGTTATTTATGAAAATTACACCTGTAAAAACAGAAAATGATTACCAAGCAGCATTAAAAGAAATTGAACGTTTATTTAATGCTAAGCAAAATACGCCAAATGGGGATAAGCTGGATATTCTCACTACTTTAGTACGTGAATATGAAGAACAACATTATCCTATTGATCTCCCTGATGCGGTAGATGCTTTACACTATTGGATAGAAAGTCGCGGTTTAGAGAGAAAAGACCTTATATCTTGCATTGGTACACGAGCTCGTATTTCTGAAATATTAAATCGTAAGCGCGGACTTTCACTTAATATGATTCGCAAATTGCACGATGAACTTCATATTCCCGCTGAACTTTTAATTAAAAAGAGCAAGCAGCGGCATAAAGCTGCTTAGCTGTAGAGTGCCACATTTACGACAAACATATCCCGTATTCTTTGTGTGAACTACTCGCGGCTAAAGCCACGAGCTTTCAATACTAAGCCGCTATTTTTGTAGCGGCTGTTTTTTTCTTTTTTGACGGCTCATTGCCAGATGCTGACAAGCATAACTTGTAGGTGAAATGAGGAATAAGATTTTTTTAAAAAAATTCCTTATACCGCGATTGACTTAAAGGTAGAATTAGTTATGATTGTATATTATCTGCTGTGAGACAACATCTTCATAGAAGATCCACTTAGTGCTGCATTATTTGATCCCCCTCATAAAATTCACGCCAAATTTCGAAACCCTTCGAGTCTTTTTATTCTTAGATAAGTTTTATTCATTTAAATCATGTATTTTTTAAATTTTTAAAAGTCATATTACTGTTAATTATTTAGGGAGGTAAACTGAGTTATTAAATTTTATTGTAAATTCAAAATCAAATTTAAAGGAGATAAAAGTGAAAATTTTTTTAATAGAAAAAATACTAAATCGAAAATTAGAGCAATCTAATTCATTAACATCTAGTTGTGTATACGGTGAAAGCTGTCATGGGTGTATTGGATGTGGAATGAAGTAAATTTAATGTTAATAACCACTTACATTTTATGTAAGTGGTTATTTAATTAAATGAGGAAAATAATATGTTGCCATCAATGCCAAAATTGCTTAGATATCAAAATGAAAACGTTTTACTACGTTATGAAAAAGACTACCCAAATAGTACATTAAAAGCTAAAGATGCTTTACATGAATTGCTAAAATATTTTTGGCTTTCCGTTAAGCATAAAATTGATTGTATTCGCAATCCAGAAAATCAAGATTTGTTTTTTCCCTGTGGTATGTACCCTGAAATGCAGGAAATCGATGATATGTGGCATACGTTTTTGCTTTTTACCAAAGATTATGGAGAATTTTGTCAAAAATTTTTTGGCGAGTTCTTGCACCATGTTCCAAAAACCGAAGAAAATAGTTTGTCAAAAGAAGAGTTTAAAATCGTATTCGCAAGATATTTATCCTATATTTATGATCATTTGGGGGAAGATACAGTAAAAAAATGGTTTTCTGTCTTGTTGTGAATTAAATAGTAATATTCACGTTTTTTTATAAGAATTTGGATTCTGGAATTGTATTTGAAATTGTGGTGTGCCGTAATTATCACTACAATTTATGAAGAAGCAATTTCTTTTGTAATGATAAATTCTCGCCACTTCATTTTACCTGCCCAAAGAGAAACAAAATAAATCATGATAGCGCCTACGCCAAGAATCAACACATGAAAAAGTCTCTGATACCAGCTCCAAGAAATCCAGGTGATAGTTGTACTTGAGAAATAAATTAAAAAAATTGATGTTATGCCATTTGCAAATAATAACTGAATAATGAACCTGAAAAAATTACGCGATGGTAAATATATTTTACGTTTATATAACACTAACAGAAGTATGCATACGTTTGTCCATGAAGAAAGTGAGCTTGCTAATGCCAATCCAGCATGGGCCAATGGCTTTAGTAATACCATACTTAAAATGACATTGATAACAAGTGATATAACTGTGATTTTGACTGGAGTGCGGATATCAAGCTTTGCATAAAATGCAGAAGATAAAACTTTAATTAACATGAATGCCGGCAATCCAATAGCATAGGCGATAACGCTTTGTTGAGTCATTAATACATCATGAGTGGAAAATTTTCCGTAAGCAAATAAACTTACAATTAGTGGTCCAGAAAGAATTAGCATTGCTAGCGTTGCTGGAAAACTAATAATTAAATTGCAGCGTATTCCCCAATCTAAAGCGTCAGCAAAACCATTTTTTGAGTTTACCGCATGTTCTCTTGATAAGTGAGGAAGTATAACGGTAGCCAATGCAACACCGAATACTCCAAGCGGAAAATACGCGAGGCGTTCAGAATAATATAGCCAAGTGACACTGCCGATTGTTAGAAATGAAGCAAAAATAGTGTTTAATAAAATATTAATTTGAGCGACCGATGCTCCGAAAATTGCTGGAACCATCAGTTTTAACACGCGCTTAACACCTTCATCGTGCGCACGAAATTGAGGACGTACAAGAAATCCAATACGATGTAACGCAGAAAATTGAAAAAATAATTGCACGAACCCCGCGATGAGCACTCCCCAGGCTTGTGCTACTACCGGAACGGCAAAATAATGTGTAATTCCAAATGCGGTAGCGATTAAGCAAATATTTAGTAAAGCCGGAGTGATTGCGGGTATCCCAAAAATTCCATAAGTATTAAGAATGGCGCCACCAAGTGCTGTGAGCGAAATTAACATCAAATATGGAAAGGTAATTCGTAACATTTCAGTTGATAAATCGAAACGTAAAGAATCTAAGCCAGGGGCAAATAAATGAATTAAACCAGATGCTCCAAAGACCCCCAAAATTGTGATGATAATAAGGATTATTCCAAGAGAAGCAGTAATATGGCTGATAAACTTTTGTGTATCCTGTTTGCTGCGTTTTTCTTTGTATTCTGATAAAACAGGAACGAACGCTTGAGAGAATGCACCTTCCGCAAATAAATTTCGCATAAAGTTAGGAATTTTAAATGCAATATAAAAAGAATCGACCGCGGCAGTTGCACCAAATATTTGTGCTGCGATGAGATCGCGAACAAAGCCGAGAATCCGTGATATTAAAGTCATTATAGAAACGAGTGAAGCTGATTTAAAAAGCGACTGACTCATAATTTTTTAAAAATCCTAAATTAAGGAATAATTATATGCTAGTGTTCCATTTTTATTAAGGATTTATTTGAGAAACTCAGGCTGATGTGATGTAATCTCAAATCGCAATTTTTATAATTGTTCACTCATATTT
>JABDCZ010000071.1:0-6694 GCA_013287885.1 Gammaproteobacteria bacterium | reverse complement strand
AAAATTACAAACGATTCGTCTCAGAAGCGATTTTTATCGTGATGGTTTTCGTAAAGTTTTTTTTTCTTTCATCATGATTTTAATTTCCATCGTTTGTATCATCGCAACCTTTATTTATCTATACGTGACTAAACCAAAGCCCATCATATTTAATACTTATGATAATTTCCGCGTGGTGATGAGTCCCCCTCTGAATCAGCCTTATGTGAATGATGCGGATGTCAGACAATTTTTTAGTAATGCATTACAGACTGTTTTTGTTTTTGATTTTTATCATTACCCTGATCAGTTAAAAAGCTATCAACAATATTTTACAGAAAATGGTTGGAAAATTTATTTAGATTTTCTGAATAACTATGCAGTTCAAGATACAATAGTAGACGCAAAAGTGTTTGTGAAAAGTCAAGCCGAAAACGCGCCGCAAATTATAGAAAAAGGTGTACTTCAAGATGGCAGATACGGGTGGTGGTTACAAATGGGACTAAAAATAAATTACATCAGTCTCAATAAAAATATGAACGATCAAAATCCCATGATACGAGCCCTCGTAGTCCGTGTGCCAACGATGAATAATATTTCTGGTATTGCTATCGAAAATATTATGCTTGGTGCCCGCAATAGGCCTGCTCAAAATACTCAAAATCCAAGGGGGACGACAACATAAAATGAATAAAAACTTTATTGCTTTAGTCCTTTTTTCTTTCACGGTATGTTTTATTTCTTCGAGCTTTGCCGAAGACGTGGCAGATCGTGCAGATTTTCAAGAATGGATACAGAAAAATAACCAAGCACATATTCCACCACCGCCTTTTATGCAAAATTCGAAAACGATAGTGCGGAAAAAAACCGTCAAAAAATCTCCGACCATGGTTTATGTGAACGGTTCTGGCGATGAGGTGTTAACGCCCCCGATGTCTTTTGAAGAAAACCAAAAAGTCATGCTAGATTCTGCACCAAAACCTACGGTGCCACCGTCTCCCGAATCTGATGCCGCATTTGAAGGTTTAGTCCAACAAAATGTACCTTTAACGCCGCAACAAGTCGTGAAATTACGACAACAGGTGGATGTGCAACAACGTGCAGCAGCGATACCTGCCAATATTCCGCCTAAGCCAGTTTCAAGTACATTAATCATTAATTTGGCACCAGGCACGACACCGCCAGCGATTCGTTTATCGCAAGGTTACATTTCATCGTTAGTGTTTGTGGATTCAACGGGATCACCATGGCCGATTGCTTCTTTTGATATTGGTGACCCACGTAAGTTAGGGGCACCGCAATGGGATGGCAAAAGTAATGTTTTATTATTACAAGCGGTTTCGCCTTACGGAGATAGTGATTTAATTATTCGATTAGTGGGTTTACCAACACCTATTACGATGTCTTTAGTTTTCGGGCAACGCGTGGTGGATTATCGAACCGATATTCATGTGCCGGGTATTGGACCGAATGCGACGGCGCTCCCGACGGGCACGGGTTTACCCAATAGCGCGAATCAACTTTTACTTAGTGTATTAGATGGTGTTGCACCAGCTGGCAGCAAGCAATTAACAGTGCGTGGCGGCGATGGCCAAGCGTGGGTGTTAGGCGATAAAATGTATTTGCGCACGCGATTTGCTGTGCTTTCTCCGGGGTGGATTGGTCGAATGGTGAGCCCTGATGGTATGCAAGCTTTCGAAATACAGAGAAGTTCCTCTGTGCTCATTTCTCAGTATGGCAATCCTGTCGAACTTAAAATAGAGGGATTCTGATGGCATTAAAACTACCAGAGTTTAAGCTATTCTCGAATATTGATGCAAAATCCAGAATGTTTCTTCTATTTGCAGCTGTGGTTGGTGTGTCATTTGCGGTTTATTTAGCCGTTTATTTTTTTGGAAGTGCGACATCTAATGCGACCGCTCGCGTTGCTAATGCACCCAAAAATTTAGTATCGGTTCCCGGGGGGGAAATTTCACCCGAATATCAGCAATCGGTCGAAGAGGCCAATTTAAGACGTATTGAAGAAGCAAGACAGCAAGGTGCAGGCGCATCTGCCATTCCAACTGTGTTGAATGTAGCGGGTGGAGAATCCGGTTGTTTTATGTGTCCCAATCCTGATACACCAGATGTGAATGCAGAAGTTCAAAGTTTATTGGATAAAGGTAAAATCAATCGCGAAACCGCAGATATGCTGAAAGACCTTGCCAATCGCAATGTCTCAGTGGATGAATATGCGGCGGCGTTAGACGCATTAGTGAAGGCTGGCAAATTAACGCCCGAAGAGGCGCGTGCATTATTAGAAAAATATAAAAAACAACATACCAATGCATTAGTGAATGCCAGTGCAAAAATGATGGATAACATGATTAAATCGGGCAGATTGCCGTTAGCCAACGCAACAGAATTGTTAGAGTTACAAAAAATGCAAGTGACGCCTGCTGAATACGCAGCAGAATTACAACGATTAGTGCGTGAAGGTAAAATTTCCCCAGAGACTGCCGGCAATTTGCTTGCGCAATATACGCAGCAATTGGCGAAGGAAGGGGCGAAAGAAGGCATTTTCCGTTTGCGACAAATGGCGAAAGAAGGACAGATCACGCCTGACGTTTTAAAAATGCTTGAAGAAATGCAAAACAAAAATGTACCCGTGAATGAGTACACTGATGCAATTAATCGATTAGTCGCAGAAGGCAAACTCACACCTGCGGTTGCTAACAAATTAATTCAGGATTATCAAAAAGGACGATTAAATGGTTCCGCACCAGGTGTGCAAGATGTGATACGAGCCAAAGAAGCGGCTTTAGCAAATTTAAGAAAATTAGCGGCGAATGGTCAAGTACCACCCGATGCAGAAAAATTATTAGAAGGTTTACAAAGTCAAAATGCACCGCTTGACGCCTACGCTGCAGCCCTCAAAAAATTAGTAGATGATGGCAAAATTTCTAAAGAAACGGCTAACGCTTTACTCAATGATTACAAATCATTACAAGGAACCATCCAAGCGGCAGGTCCTATTGGTGCATTGGTTGCGAAAGGGGGAGCCGCAGGTGATCTCGCTAAACGTTTACTCAGTTTGCAAGCTAATAATGCGACACCCAGTGCTTATGCCGATGAATTAAAAAAAGCAGTGCAAGCCGGCATTATCTCGCCTACTGAAGCGCAAGCATTGTTACAACAATACCAAGCAAGTATTCGTCCGACGGGCGGGGCAGTACCGGGTACAGAAACCGTATTACCAGAATATGCTGCTTTGCAAGAAAGCGTACAAAACGCAACCGCGGAAACCGCAGCCCCAGTAGAAAATTTTGAAAATATTCCCGTGCAAGCGGCCGAACAAGTTAAAGATAATCGTTTAGAACGAATTCAAGCATTACAAAATGCGATGTCTGGACAGGCGCAAAATTTAATAAATACCGTTTGGGCACCGGCAACCATGAGTCATTCGGAAGGCAGTTTCAATCCTGAAAAACCAGGAGAGGGCGCAGGCCCTGGTGGCACGTTACCCGGTGCCATTGCGGGGGGTGCCGGCGAAAAAGTTATCAAAAAACCTGCCCTCATCAAATCCGGTACGATTTATTTTGCTGTGTTAGATACGGCGGTTGATAGCGATTATCCAGATACACCAGTGATGGCAACCATTATCGAAGGCAAATTTAAGGGCGCTAAATTATTAGGAAAATTATCGCTTGCCCAAGGCCAAGATAAAGTGAGCTTAAACTTCACGCAGATGGACGAAACAGACTGGCCTTCTGCAAAATCTATTTCGGCTTATGCTATCGATCCTGACACGGCAAGAACGGTGATGGCAAACGAGGTCGATCATCATTATTTGTCAAGATGGGGTCTCATGATGGCATCTTCATTTGTACAGGGATATTCAAGCGCAATTACGAATGCTGGTACAAGCACGACAGGTATTTTCGGTACCAGTACCGATCATCCAGAATTGAGTCCTGGTAGTAAAATTGCAGTGGGTATCGGTCAAATCGGTACTAACTTGAATGAAATTGCACTTGAGAATTTGAATAGACCCACGACTGTCAAAATTTATGCCGGTGTCGGTATAGGCATATTGTTTGCATCGGAAGTGACCGATGAAGATGTACCCGTTAAAACGGTCACGACGACCACAGTACCCAATGCAGTGACGACAACAACAGTATCAACGACACCGTAGAATGTCATTGCGGAAAAAATTGTCATTTGAGAGGCTTAAATTATGGTAAATGAAAAAGACGAAGAGCGTTATGAAGATGAAGAAGAAGAGTATCATTTTTCTGATGATCAAATGAATTTTGATGTTGATGAGTCTCCGAAAGCCTCTGCGGAAAATGGCAATGCAGCACCGCCTAAGGAATCGATTCTTGCCAAATTAAGCAATATCAACCCGCGCCGTCGAGCTATTATCGGTGGTGTTATATTTATTGTGTTAATGGCATTGGTTTATAAAATGCTAAGCCCTTCCAAATCTCCCACGGCAGATGTATTAAGTGAAATCAAAACCGCACCTGCTGTTACCCCGGTGACGAGGCCTGCAGAACCTGTCGTAGTGAAACAAGAAACGCCTCCACCGCCCAAAGTGGTGGAACAGCAACAACCGGCGATGGCGACAGTCGTTGCACCGACACCACCTCCAGGGGCTGAAGACATAAAAAAAATAGATGAACGTTTAACTGCGCTTGAACAACAAACTTCCGCGATGATGAATCTTTTGCAAACGGAATATGCTCAAAAAATATCCGATTACGAAATGCAAGAAAACATGATGCGCGGCAAAATGGATGAAATCTCCAAAAAAATGAACCGCATAGAAAGCAATTTACAGCAAATCAGTCAAGCCGCACGGGAAGAACCCGCTGTCACAGTTACCCATTCAAGCGGGGTGGCAAACCGAGGTGAGCCCAAAATCAACTATACCGTCCAAGCAATTATTCCAGGACGGGCTTGGCTTAAGTCAGAATCCGGTGATACAGTAACAGTAGCCGAGGGTGATATTCTACGGAATTATGGCCGCATCACTAAGATTGATCCTTATGACGGTATTGTTGAAATTGATACCGGAAATCGCGTGGTTGCTTTATCCTATGGAATGAATGTGGAATAAATCAAGAAAGAATGTGAGGGTTTTATGAAGCATGCTAACAATTTTTTGATGCCTCCTTGGGTATGCAAGCTTTTTATTATTATCATGATGAACCCTCTCTTTATGCGCGCTGCAATAGCGGCAGATAATGATTTATATAACTCGGTCAGTTTAACCCAGCTTATTACCAATCTCGCCACACAGTTACCGCAAGTGTGGCTGTTAATCACTGCTATTTGTTATGTCATCGGCTTTTTTTTCGTGATTGAAGGGGTCATGAAAATGAAAAAATATGCCGAACAGCGGTCTATGATGTCAAGTGAAGCGAGCATGCGTGGGCCTTTACTTTATATTTTTGTTGGCGCTGCCATGATATATTTGCCATCTACGTTAAATGCCGGACTCACGACTTTTTGGTTAAATCCATCCCCCTATGGTTATGAAGAACAGATCAATGACAAATGGCGAGATCTTTATAATGCTTGCATTATCGTCGTTCAATTAGTAGGTCTTATTGCTTTTATCAGAGGTTTGGTCATATTGACCCATTTGGGTCAACAAGGCGGTGGTCAGCATGGCCAATTTGGGCGCGCGATGGCGCACATTATTGGTGGGATATTTTTAATTGATCTTTTTGATACGCTGCAAATGATATATGACACGTTTGGATTAGGATCGGCATTTGCACCGAGCCCACCACAATAGATTTTTATTTTTTTATTTTTTAAGGAGAACGCAATGAGCTATAAGTTTACAAAAAAAACCATGTTAATTTTACTAGGGTTATTGAGTTGTTTTGGGGCAGTTGCTTTTGGAGCATCGGCTTCCGGTATTGGTGTTGTTGCAGCCACCGCGGTAACAAACCTAAATGATCTCGCAAAATTGATTACTGCAGGTTCTTACGTTGCAGGGATGGCTTTTGGTGTTGCTGCAGTTGTTAAGTTCAAAGCGCACAAAGACAACCCAACACAAATTCACGTGAGCCAACCTATTGCTTTATTATTTATTTCAGCTGCATTACTTTTCATTCCAAGCGTATTTAGCGCAGGCGGTGCAACGTTGTTTGGTTCTAGTGGAACACAAGCAGGTATTTCAGGATTTTCAAGTTTTTAAAAAGTAGATAAAGATTTATGCAAGAATTACAACTGGCAGTCAATTTAAGTGGATGGCGTATTTTTATACGTCGTCGTGCAGATAAAGCTTTTCTGCCAGTTGCAAATAAAGTTTTAAACCGCGATCAATATACTTGCCAGTTTTGTAGTTTCCAAGCGAGAGAGTATCAAGAAATTGTGAATCGCGATGGCGATTACACGAATAATAAAATCAGCAATCTGATGACAGCATGTTGTTTTTGTGCCCAATGTTTATTTCTGGAATCATTAAGTTTAGAAGAAATGGGCGGAGGTCAGCTGATTTATCTTCCCGAAATGGGCCAAGCTGAATTAAATAGTTTTTGTCATGTACTTTTTTGCGCAATGGGAAATGGCACAGGTTATCAAGAAAGTGCGCAATCCATTTATCGAAGTTTCAAATTTCGAAGTCAATTAATTGAAAATAAATATGGTCAAGGTACCAGTAACCCATCTGTTTTAGGACAATTAATTTTAGAACATCAAATTAAAAATCCAGAGA
>JABDCZ010000070.1:0-6940 GCA_013287885.1 Gammaproteobacteria bacterium | reverse complement strand
ATTGCTAGCAATACGTTTTTGTTCTTTCTGAATATCGGATTTAATATCGTTAGGTAATGTCGCTTTTTTAAGTCGCTCTTTCCCCAAAGAAAACTGAATATTGTCTTTCAGCATTTCAGGTAAATATGAAAATGATTCTTTTCGAAGTTTTTCTGATTTTTTAACATCCTTTTCTTTTATAATTTTAGTAAGATCCGATAATGTTTCGTTCAAAAGGTGATGCGACGTAAAAATATAATTTACCATGCGATAAATTAAGTTATTCACTTCCTTAATGGGTTCTTGTCCATTCACTGCTCCTAAATCTTGATCGGTGCCATTTAAAGAAAAACCAAATTTGGCGTGAAAGGTACCGACGCGAAAATCTTTAAAACTTACATCGATTTTTGTTTTGGGTTCGTATATATCATTACGAACTTTATTATTCATGAGATCTTGAATATATTCGCCTGTCATCCAATAGCGCATCTGTGTCGATAAGCGAGTAACATCAATAATCGAAGTAAAATGTTCCATGATTTTTTCCTCTGAATGTTGAGTGAGGAGGCTCGCAGCATATACGCAATTTTCTAAAATTTGTGTAGCGGCTTTTTTCCAAATGTCGTCAATGATTTGTTCTGGTGCTTTTTGTTCAACAGCCCGGCACATTAAAGATTCTGCTCGACAGCCAATAATTAAAAATAAAACATACTGATATTCTGCGATGACATTTCCAATTAAATAATTACCACCGCGTGTTTCAGCTACTTTAAATATGAAGTCAGGAAATTTGTCAGAATAAGCACTGTGGTTAGTTAACCCTTGTAAACTGATACAGTCACCTAAATCCGCGAGGCCCGACACGCGAAGGTTTGGATATTGCACCGCTTTTTTCCATCCTGTTAAACGTCCGCTACCGAGATTCTTATTACTGAGAAGATTGATTAAAACAATGTAACGTCCTTTATCACGTCGATTTTCATGTCCATTTTCGTTATTATGGAAAACATCGGCAAGTTGTGTGAAAACCATGCCTTTTTGTAACAAAAGGAAAAGATCATGGACAATGTCGCGATTCGCTTTTTTGAAAACTTCATCACTCACTAGCGCATCATGTAAATAAGTAAAATAATCACATTGTTTGGGATTGATTTCATAGATGTATGCCGCATGCGCTAATTGATTATTAATCATATTGGCGAATTGTTTAAAATCATTTTCGCTGATTTTAGACTTGACATATTCTAATATATTGATGAGCTGATGTTCGACGACAATAGGAGTGGGAATAGCACTTTTTAAATTAAGTTTTTCAGCATTTTGTTTTAAATAAAAAGTGGTTTTATATTCTTTTTCTAACTCAACTATCGATTCATTTTTCTTTTGTACTTTAACGGCAATGATATTGCCTTCTTTATTTTGAAAAAGTATGGTTCTGCCTTGTACCCTTAAAAAAGTATGATTATCCCATTGGATTTTAGAGGCAAGTTTACTATTGGGGATTATTTTTGAAATGTCATTCATGATGTTGGTGCGATTTGGGTGAGGTTTTATGCTTGGTGCATAAGAAAATAAAGATTGTGAAATGGGAGACCATAAATCTTCTGATTCGCCACCATCAAAAAAATCGATAGATTTTAATTGTGTGGCATTTGGTTTTAATTTTTTGAGTATTTCAGGGTGTGTCATCGCACTGCTCAATATTTTTAAGCCGATATTTTTATTCGCTTTAAAAATGTCTGAAAAATTTTTATAAAGACTGATGCTCGCGAAGGCTTCATCCGGTAAAGAGATATTTTGTAAAATATAAGTGACGCTTCGAGTTTGTAAATAATCAAGTAATGTAAAAAAATATTCTTGATGATTGGATAAGTGAGAAATAAATCTTTTGTTTTCATATTCATTAGATAAAACATATTCATTGATGATAGAGGTAATTTTTTTTAGAAATAAGTTAAAATTTTCTACTTTTACATATTGCACATCGAATGCATTAAAAAAAATAGGCGCGAGTTTTTGACAAGTCACATATGAAATTTGACTTAATACATAAGCAAATACTTCCGAAGATTGATGCTCAGCAATAATTTGTAAACTACATATGTCGTCAATCTTGCGATGGGGACCAAGGTTTTGTACCAATTTATCAAGAGTTTCATAATGAATTTTATCCACAAACGCTTGAAAATTCGGATTATCCGCCATGAAATCAAAAGTCCCGCCTTCTGGTGGAATGGGCCAGCAACTTTTTTCGATAGTTTCCGGGGAAAGTTTTTCAATAAACGCAGAAAGTAATTTATTTTTTTTAGTGTCACGAATAACTTCGATTAAGTTAAATTTTTTTTTATTTTGAATCAGTGCAATGGCATCGCATTCTTCATTTTTCATTTCCTTTAAATATCCAATGCTATCTTCTTCGGGTTGATTTTGTATGAATGATACAAATTCTTCGTAAGTACTATTATCTTGATGAGAGATCATAAAAATAAATCCTTATATTTTTGTTTGATAAGTGAGAATTAAATTTATTGTGAAGGATGTTTTGAGTGTGGGTTTGATGGGATACTTCGTTGCGTCAGTTGAATTGCGCTGAAAGCGCTGCAAAAGTATCCTTTATCGAGTATAATTTGAAAATTATTTTTTAGTATTATCATTTTTATTTCTACATTCCGTTGTTATTTTTATTTATTTTTATTGTTTGGCATCACTTGCCTCTAATTATTCCTTAGCTCCTCATTCCTGTTGCAAACTATACTGCAACTTTTTGCAAAACGCTAGTCTTTTTTTATCGATTAGAAAAATAAAATCGTTTTTGTCCGTCAGGCCGCGTTTTAAAACGTTTGTATTGCCAAACATATTGTTCTGGATGTTTACGAATGGCATCTTCTAAGATGGCATTGATGCGTGCAGCATCTTCTGAAACATTAATACCAGGAAAATTTTCTAAAGGCGGCGAGATGACGACTTCATATTGAAAATCATTTTCCAGACGAAAATAATTCATTGGCAAAACCACTGCATCGGTTAATTTCACAATGCGAGAGACAGTGGTGAGTGTTGCGGTATCAATATTAAAAAAAGGCGCAAAGACACTATTACGATTGTTACCCGCATCAATATCGTACGCATACCAAATCGGAAGGTTGTCACCCAGCGCTTGTAATAATTTTCGTACGCTGTGACTGGGGATATAAGTGGTGTAATGTTTTTTTCGAAAGAGCGCATGCAGCGTTTTCACAAAATATTTTTTATGCACGCGATACATTACCCCAAAAGTATAATCATTTCCCATTAAGCGACCAATTAATTCCAGGCAGGTAAAATGCGGCGCGATTAAAATGACACCTTTTCCTTTTTTGAGTGCAGCTTGTAAATGTTCATCACCTTTCACCTTATATAAGTTTTTTAATCGCTGATCTGGCAGCCACCATGCCATGGCAGATTCAATCAAAGCAATGCCGAGGGAAGCAAAATTTTTTTTAAGTAGTGCGCGTCTTTCATTTGCCGATAATTCTGGGAAACAAAGTGCTAAATTAATCTTAGTGGTTTGTTTCATTTGTGTGGGAATTAAAAATAATAGCTTCCCTAAGCTTTCTCCCACCCACATTTTGACGCGACTCCCGAATTGCGCAAAAATCCATAACAAGCCCAACGCGATCCACGCAGGCCAATAAATTGGATACAAGAGACGAAGTTTTGAAAAAAGAAGTGTAATATTACGCATAACCTATTGCTGAAAATAAAAAAGCAGTCAACTATGATAGCAGAAATTTGATTCAGGAGTCACAGATTGTGCAAAATAAAATATGTATGCATTTTATGATCAAAGGTCTTGTGCAAGGCGTATGGTTTCGAGCTTCCACCCAAGATGAAGCGAAAGTACTTGATTTAACTGGATTCGCCCGTAATACCGAGGATGGGCATGTAGAAGTCGTGGCATGCGGTGACAAAGAAAAAGTGATGCAATTTTATACATGGCTGCAACACGGCCCACCGCTTGCAAGAGTCGATACGGTTGAATCCAAGGAAATACCTTGGGAAGAATTTGATCGTTTTTATGTAAGATAGACTTAAATTTCCATCATTTCAAAGTCATCTTTCGACGCACCACATTCAGGACATTGCCAAGTCAATGGCACATCATCCCATCGGGTGCCTGGCGCAATACCATCGTCCGGCCAGCCTTTGGCTTCATCATATATATAACCGCAAAGTAAGCACATGAATCTTTTGAATGGCATTTTATCTCCTCCTCGAAAGGCGCTTATCATAACGAAAGCGAATGGTTTTGCATAGTGAACGATGGGGAGATAAAATATCGCCACAATTTAATATAAAGAGACGAGCGATGATTGCAGAAAGCTTATTCGAAAAAGCAAAACGTTTTATTCCAGGCGGTGTGAATTCTCCGGTTCGTGCGTTTCATGGGGTCGGGGGTGAGCCACTTTTTATCAAATCTGGTCGAGGCGCTTACCTCATTGATGAAAATGATCGAGAATACGTTGATTATATTGGTTCTTGGGGTCCTTTAATTCTCGGGCATGCCCATCCAGAAGTCGTGAGAGCAGTGCAGGATTGTGTTCAACGAGGATTGAGTTTTGGCGCACCGACGCATCTCGAAGTGCAACTCGCGGAAATGATTTGTACTCGTATGAAAACGATCGAACAAGTCCGCATGGTCAATTCGGGGACGGAAGCGACGATGAGCGCGATTCGATTAGCCCGCGGTTTCACTGGTCGAAATAAAATTATCAAATTTGCGGGATGTTATCATGGCCATTCCGATCATCTTTTGGTGCAAGCGGGTTCAGGGGCGTTAACGTTAGGTATTCCAAGTTCAAAAGGTGTTCCTGAAAGTGCTGTTCAACATACTTTAGTCGCTGAATTTAATAATCTTGATTCCGTCGTTGCATTATTTGAAAAATATGGCGATGACATTGCCTGCATTATTGTTGAACCAGTGGCTGGCAATATGAATCTCATTCTGCCAGTTCCAGGTTTTCTAGAGGGTTTGCGTTCTCTCTGCGATCGATATAATAGCGTACTTATTTTTGATGAGGTGATGACAGGATTTCGGGTGGCAGCAGGTGGCGCCGAAGAATGTTTTTCCGTGAAGCCGGATCTTGTGACGTTAGGTAAAATTATCGGGGGTGGTATGCCAGTCGGCGCCTTTGGCGGACGTGCGGATATTATGGCTACGCTCGCGCCACTCGGTGCGGTTTATCAAGCAGGCACCTTATCCGGCAATCCAGTTGCGATGACTGCTGGCATTGCGACATTACAACTGTTAGATGCGGAAAATTTTTATCA
Organism: Gammaproteobacteria bacterium; assembly: GCA_013287885.1. Classification (GTDB taxonomy): domain Bacteria; phylum Pseudomonadota; class Gammaproteobacteria; order DSM-16500; family DSM-16500; genus JABDCZ01. Next base: position 1,651 of record JABDCZ010000070.1, on the reverse strand, counting down.
AAATCTATCGCAAAAAACGATAACCTTGCTTGCCGGTTTAAAAGAAAGAGCTGATGCAATGGATATTCCTTTCCAAGTAAAATCCATCGGCAGTATGTTCGGATTATTTTTTACCGATCAAACAGACATTCATACTTTTGCTGATGTAAAAAAATGCGATATCGAAAAATTTAAAATATTTTTCCATGCCATGCTGGCCGCGGGGGTGTATTTAGCACCATCGGCTTTTGAAGCAGGATTTTTATCGAGTATGCATGGAGATATTGAATTACAAAAAACATGGAATGCGGCGGAGCAAGCCTTTTTAGCCTTAAAAAAATAACGACACTGAAAAAATTAAAATAATAATAATTTTATAATGAGGGGGCGAAATGAGGAGTGGAAAACTACGGGAAAATTTAACTAAAAATAAGGAATCCAATGCATTAACAAAATCCTCTTCTCTCCCTCTCATCAAAAGATTTAACAAAGAACGACGATTTTCTATACCACTATCAGAAACATTAAACATAGATACGAGTCATTCTATGGTAAGTACTGCTAGCTCTCCTTTTACGCCAACAGTAACTTTCGGTTCATTTGAAGGAGAGGTTAAAGGAATTTTAAAAAAATCTGAAAAAACCCCGGAATTGCTGGCCTATATAGAATTCTCTAATCCCATAGAAATTGTCAATGCGGTTTGGGGTTTAACCATCAATACCAATTGTTCGCCTAGACGTAGAAAAAAAAGAGGTAGTAATGGTAAAACATCTACACCAACAGAGAGCCCTAATAGTCATTTATCTGTATCGCAAGGGACTTCAAGTAATGTAATAAGAAGATTATCAGAAACGCCTCCGTCGAATAGACCAAAATCCCGGCGAACGTCCACGAATACCTCCCTCCCGGTTGAATTAGTGCGAGATCCGCTTGAAATGGCAAAGCAAGGCTTTGCACCGATTAGATGTGAACCTAAAATGACTGGCGCGTTTAAAACGGTTGATCTTACGCATTGGATGAATAGTGGCGTAAAATGTTTAAGAGTCATGAATAAATCAACAGAAGATTTAAAACCTTATGTTTGCTTTTCGTTGATGGAGGAAAAGGATAATGTAGCTTTTCTCTCGCTTGCCAAAAAAATTGAATTTGAAACACTGTCAGCATCAGAGCTCAATCTTCTGAAAGACGAACAAAAAAAAATGTTCTTCGAAAATTTAAAAGGTGCGATTGCACAATCTGATAATAAAGTTGGAAATTTATTATTAGAACAAGAACAATCTTTTGATGCAGATGGTGCTTATGTCGTGGTCTTAACTAAAGAAGGTCCGATGGCATTTATTGGCAAGGGAAATCATGCACTTCTTGCCTCCATGTCGCCTTACGTCATTGCCGCTGGCGATATTTATTTTGTGACAGAACCAGATGGTAGATTAAAAATGCATCTCAATGCATCTTCAGGTGGTTATCATCACGATACAAAAGAAGAGTATTACTTAGGAGGGGATGGATCCAAAATAAATTATGTTGAATCTGCAAAAAAAGCCATTGCAGCTACTTTTGGAGATAATGTGGTATATATAAAAGGAGATAAACCTATTCATAAAAATTTACCTCTCCCAAAAGTGTCATCACAAAGTTTTTTGAAGATACATGATAAAGTATCCTCACCCAC
>JABDCZ010000069.1:0-7121 GCA_013287885.1 Gammaproteobacteria bacterium | reverse complement strand
CCGCGAGGATCAATTAAATAGATTTTATTTTTTTGTAAAACATTCATTTGCATTTCGTCTAATGTTTTTTGTTGTACTTCAATGCGATTGCTATCTTTGCCAAATACTTTTTTTATTTGCTGAAGCGAATGGAATACTTTGTCACAATTTTCATCGCACACATAAATCATTTGCCATTTATGCAAAAAATTTGTCAAAATTGGCGGTGAAATCAATTGACCATGATTGGTTTGTTTTAAAGGAAATTTTTCATGGTAGTGAAATAAAATATAACTTCCGATCATGGGAATAATAAAAATTAACAAAAGTAAAACAGGAATCATTTTTTTATTCATGAGTACGGCGCTCCAATGAAAAATAAAAAAAGCCAAATATGACCACTAATGAAAATGCCAACCACTGTAAAGCGTACATCAAGTGTCTCTCAGGTAATGTAGAAGAAATCACCCAATCTCTTACAAATCCATTTTCATTAATAGGATCAAGACGCAAAATATAAGGATAAAAATCTTTTTTCGTGATACGACTAATTTCTTCTACATCAATTTTTTGCATGATCAAGGGCTTTTTATCAGGTTCTATAATATTTTTTCCCAGTATAAATTGATATTCATCTAAGATTTTAATATAACCTGTCAGATGCTCCAGCGATGATACGACAGGGATAAAAGGTAGCGATGCATTATCAGGTTTTTTTATCCAGCCGCGATCTATCAACAATAATTTTTGTGATCCTGCAATACGAAACGGTGTTAAAACTTCAAAGCCCAGCACACCATCATGTAAACGATTTTGGAGAAACTGCAAATCATTATCGTACTCACCATCGACCGCAATAGGTTGAAATTGTAAATCATTTTGGAATTGCAGAAGTTGGAAAGGCATGGGCAGTGTTTTCAATCGAGCTTCGAATTTGTTCATTAACGTTTTTTTGTAATCATAACGATGCCATTGCCACACACTCATCAATATAAAAACTGCCACAAAAAATAAGCATAACAATAAAAAACCTTTATGCATTTTTAGTGAATAATGTCTTGAACAAAATTGAAATTGCATGAGACTCACCGTTTTATCTCAAGACGAACCCTTCCAGTATTCACTATTTTTTCTTTTTTGGCGTACTGAGTTGCATCAAATAAAGTATATGATAACGTGACTTCCTTGATATCTTTTCCAATTTCAGGTTCTATAAAAAAATACACTGGCATATCTGCTTTTTCACCTTTGAAAAAATATTGCTGAGTGAAACAAAAACATTCCGTTTTTTTTAAAAAGCGTGCAGCATCGGTAGGAGTAATACTTGGAATGGCCTGAACTGTAATATCATGACCTGTTAAATTTTCCGCATAAAAATAAATTAATTTTCGTTCACCAGGATGAATATCAATATGTTTGCTTAACGGAATAAATTTGAAGCCTAAGTCTTTGTTAAGCGTAGTTGTAAAATCGACTTTAATGGTTCTTGAATAATCAATTTGCATATTGGGATTAATGGCCGTCGCACTGTTGGCAGCCTTCCCATTAATGCCTTCCCTTTTACAAATAAAATTATAAAGCGGTACTAACATGTAACAAAAGCCAAACATGAATAAAATGCCGACAACGAGAATAATAACAAGGCGAGTGTGGCTCACCTTATTTTTTCTTCCCGGATTCATTGACATAACGTTTAATGAACAACCGGCGCTGTTTCAAAAGTATGATATGGCGCAGGCGTTGGAATCGTCCATTCTAAACCTTTTGCACCCTCCCATACTTCATCACTGAGTTTATGTCTTCGTTTCGCATAACACGCTTTAATCACGATGTATAAAAATATTAATTGCGCAAATCCAAAAATGAATGCGCCTATCGTACATAGCTGATTAAAATCCGTGAATTGTAAAGCATAATCTGGAATTCTTCTCGGCATGCCCGCCAATCCTAAAAAGTGCATTGGTAAAAATGCTACATTCATACCAATTACCGAGAGCCAAAAATGCCATTGGCCTAATTTTTCGCTGTACATATTACCTGTCCATTTTGGCAACCAGAAATAAACAGCGGCAATAATCGTAAACAACGATCCCGAAACTAATACATAATGGAAATGCGCCACGACAAAATAACTATCGCGATATTGATAATCCGCGGGCACTAATGACAACATTACGCCAGAAAATCCACCGATGGTAAACATCACCAAAAATCCAAGTGCAAACAACATCGGCGTTTCGAATGTGATAGATCCTTTAAATAACGTTCCTAACCAATTGAATATTTTAATACCCGTGGGGACCGCAACCAACATCGTGGCGTACATAAAATAAAGTTGCGCGGCATAAGGCGCACCGGTCGTAAACATATGATGCATCCAAACCACAAAGCCAACAATGGCAATCGATGCGGTTGCATAAACCATGAAACGATATCCGAATAACACTTTACGAGAGAAAGTAGGAATAACTTCAGAAATAACCCCAAAACCCGGCAAAATAAGAATATAGACTTCAGGATGACCAAAAAACCAGAAAACATGCTGGAATAATAAAGGATCACCACCACCCGCTGCATTGAAAAAACTCGTATGAAAATGTCGATCCATCAACATCATCGTGACACAACCCGCGAGAACGGGCATCACTGCCAACAATAAAAATGCCGTGACAAGCCAACTCCACACAAACAAAGGCATTTTCATCCATGTCATACCGGGGGCGCGCATGTTGAAAATTGTCACCACAATATTTAAGGCTGCCATAATGGATGATGCGCCCATTAAATGGATAGAAAAAATGAAGAAGTCAGTGCTATTAGGCCCATAAATCGTGGAAAGTGGCGCATAGAATGTCCAACCAAAGTTAGGCGCTGACCCCTTCATTAACATCGTCGACATCAGCATCGAAAACGCGAAAGGCAGCAACCAAAAACTCCAGTTATTTAAACGAGGCAACGCCATATCTGGTGCCCCAATCATGAGCGGAATCATCCAATTGGCGAGCCCCGCCATCGCAGGCATAATGACACCAAATACCATGATCAAGCCATGCATCGTCGTCATTTGGTTGAAGAAGTCTGGATCCACTAAAATGGTGCCCGGTTCAAACAATTCAGCACGTATCACCAAAGCCATGATACCGCCAATAAATAACATGACTAAGCTAAAAGTAAGATAAAGTGTGCCAATATCTTTATGATTTGTAGTATAAACCCACCGCGAAAATCCTTTGGGTGGTCCATGATGGTGATGATCATGCCCATGCCCTACTTCATGTACGTGTGATTCGTGACTCATCAGTATTTCACTCCACTATTTTTTACTCTCTTGTCTTACTTTCGCGACATCTTCAGGTTGTACAATGGTTGGGTATTTATGTCTTTTGATAGGAATTTCATTCCCCCAAGCATTGCGGATATAAGTCACTACGGCAGCCATGGCTCTATCATCTAATTGATCGCCAAAAGCTTGCATTGCGGTACCCGGTACACCGGTTAAAACATATCCAATATTGACCGCTAAAGGTCCTGTCACCACACGACTATCTTTCAAGGGTGGAAATGTCGGTGGCAAACCTTCGCCTTCTGCCTGATGACACATGATGCAGGATTTTTCGTATTGCGTTTTGCCTAAAGTCAGAAGCTCATCTTCTGTTAAAGGTTTTAAAATTTCTTTTTGCGCAAGTGCCATCGATTCAGGGGTTGGTGTGTTAGCAACTACCCATTTCGCAAAATCAGCTTGGGATACTGCCTGCACAACAATAGGCATGAATGCATGATAAACGCCGCATAGTTCACCGCATTGGCCGCGATAAAAACCTTCTTTCTCGATATAAATCCAATTCTCATTAATGAAACCAGGAATCGCATCTTGCTTAATACCGAGATCAGGTACCCACCATGCATGAATGACATCATCTGCAGTAATGAGTAATTTAATTTTGGTATTAACAGGAACAACAAGAGGTTTATCGACTTCTAATAAAAACCATTCGTTCTTTGGTGCCTTATTCAAAATTTGTTCTTGCGGTGTTGCAAGATTACTAAAGAAACTAATGCCTTGATCTAAATATTCGTATTTCCACTTCCATTGGTAACCGACGACTTTAATAGTTAAAGCCGATCTTTCGGTATCATGAATATGTGCAAGGACAATCGTTGCTGGAATCGCGAGTGCAACGAGAATAAAGAATGGGATAGCTGTCCACAAAATCTCCAATCCAATATGTTCATGAAAATGCGCCGCTTTCGCACCTTTGGATTTGCGAAACTTAATTAACGAATAAATTAGTACGCCAAAAACAACAACGCCAATAGCACAGCAGATATAAAAACCCGCCATATGCAAGTTATAAATCTCACGACTAATGGGAGATACCCCATAAGGCATGTTTAATGCAGGGACTGCATAGCTTGTTATTGCAAGCGCTAATGTACTCAAAAAAAGAATTAATCGAATCATAATATAGATTCCAACCACCGAATGTAGAGTTATACTCCTGATTGAACGCGCAACAATTAAATCATATTTCCAAAATATTACAAGAACATTTATAGTTTGCATTCGAACAAATTCGATATAAAATGTGCGACAGAATACAGAAAAGATTTTATACAAGGATTGCTTCGTGAATATCCAAAAATTTTTCTCCACAAAATTAAAGATCATTCTGGCCTTTATATTCATTATTGTGGCCATTATAGCCTATTACACATTCAATCAAATTGCAGAGAATGTTCAAAAAATGTCTCGAGGTGCCGATAGTTCGGTAGATTTTGTACCCGAATATCCAAAACCTAATTATGACGGTAAAAATAAAGCGCTCATCGACCGCGGTGAATATTTAACAAAAGCGGGTGATTGTATTGCTTGTCACACGAATACCCTCGATGAAGGTAAATCATTTGCGGGTGGATTGCCGATGGATACACCTTTCGGAACCCTTTATTCTCCTAATATCACGCCAGATAAGGAAACAGGGATTGGTAATTGGTCCGATGATGATTTCCTACACGCGATGCGTGATGGTGTTTCGCCACATGGGACGCTATATTATCCCGCTTTCCCTTATCTTTATTTCAATAAAGTGGCCACCGAAGATTTATTAGCGATTAAAGCTTATCTTGATAGCATTCCACCGATTAGCCAAAAAAATCTGGAAAATAAAATGGTTTGGCCATTTAACTGGCGTTTTTTACAAATCGGTTGGCGGTTAATGTTCTTTTATCCGAATAAAACTGGTCCATTTGAAGCGAATCTTAAAGAATCCGCTGAGTGGAATCGAGGAGCCTATTTGGTAGAAGGATTGGGACATTGCGCGATGTGCCATACGCCATCTCATTATTTGCTTAGTCAAAAAATCCCATTGGGCGCTCCTATTCACAAATACAATTTAACGGGTGCAAAAGTACAAGGATTTCTTGCGCCGAACATTACCAAAACAAACTTAGAAAATATTCCAACTGAACAAATCATTAAAGTATTTACTGAGAATCAAATGGTGGGCGGCGGTAAAATTGAAGGCCCGATGCTCGAAGCTAATATGAATAGCTTAAAGCTTTTAACAACAGAAGATTTGCTTTCCATTGCAACCTATATTAAATCGGTCCAAAGCCAGACCCCACCCAGACCTAAACCAGGTAAAGGCGGTGTGGGTGCCGTGGTTTATCAAAGTTATTGTGAAGGCTGTCATGCTACGGGTGCTGGTGGTGCTCCAAAATATGGGGATCCTGCGGATTGGAACGAGCCGTTAAAACAAGGTAAAGAAAAAATATACGAAAATGCCATTAAAGGTATTGATGGCATGCCAGCGAAAGGTACTTGTTACTCATGTGATGATAATGAGATTAAACTCGCCGTCGATTACATGATAGCCTCCGTCGCTGGGAAGGAAGGGAAAGTCGTCAGGGAAATGAAAAAGCTTACCTTAACGGATGGAAAACGCATTTATGAAGCGGATTGCAGTGTTTGTCATAAAGACGGATTCAAAAATGCGCCACGCTTGGGCGATAAAACAGCCTGGCAGCCCATGGTAGATGCTGGTTTCATCAATACATATCTTAATGCCATTACGGGTAAAAATGGCCATCCACCACATGCAGGTTGCGCAACTTGCACTGATGCGGATATTAAAGCTGCAGTCAAATACATGATGACTGAAAGTTCAAACAAAGATTATAGTCTGTGGTAGGGGTTAAAATGACACATAAAGCAACGAAAGGATACTATTTACCAGAACCAAGCAGTTGGCCTTTGAAGGGCTGTATCGCCTTAATTTGCATCGTCGCAGGCGGAGCCAATTGGATGCATCAATCAAGTATTGGTCCTTATTTTGTTTTATTTGGATTTTGCATGTTGTTTTATCTTATCTATGGCTGGTTTGGGACGGTTATTCGCGAAAATCGCGCAGGCTTGCTTGATAATAAACAAGTCGATCGCTCTTTTAGATGGGGCATGTGCTGGTTTATTTTTTCAGAAGTCATGTTTTTCGGCGCTTTTTTTGGTGCTTTATTTTACGTCCGCGTCATCGTCATACCAATGCTTGGTGGTACGCAAGATATAAGCCATATAGTGGACTGGCCCGCCTTTAAAGCCACTTGGCCTTTATTACAAAACCCCAATCCTGCACTCTATGCAGGCCCTGAATCTGTCATGGATACCTGGGGCGTTCCTGCACTTAACACCCTTATCCTTTTAACCAGCGGTGCCACGATTACGGTAGCGCATTGGGCATTACTTAAAAATCGTCGTAAAACCATGCTTACTTTCCAATTGATGACAATATTGTTGGGTATTTCCTTTTTGTGCATGCAAGCTTACGAATATGGCGAAGCATATTTAGAAAAAGGATTAACACTCGCATCGGGAATCTACGGCACCACTTTCTTTATGTTAACGGGATTCCATGGTTTGCACGTCACGATCGGTACCATCGGACTTATTGTGATTTTATATCGTATGTTTATCCGTGATTTCCACGCCCATAACCATTTTGCTTTTGAAGCAGTGGCATGGTATTGGCATTTCGTTGACGTGGTTTGGTTATTATTATTTGTCTTTGTTTATTGGATGTAATGTTCGTTTACTTTATTAAATTTTTGCATATTTTGGCGGCTCTCAGTTTATTGGGAGTCGTTTTTTT
>JABDCZ010000068.1:0-7174 GCA_013287885.1 Gammaproteobacteria bacterium | reverse complement strand
AATTCAATTGCATGCAACTTTCCAATAAAATTTTGCAGGTAAGTCAAACGGTGTGAAAAAAAATTAGCGTCATAAAGTTTTCGATAAATAATAATTTGTTGCCCGATCGGTAACAAATTTCTTAATGCGGGAATAAGATCATCGCTCGTTCGAAGTATTTTAACAATATTTTCTTCTTGCTCAAAAATTCTCATTAATTCAGCGGCATCACTTTTCATTAAAATGGTAACCACTGATTTAGCATTCAATAAATAATAAGTTTTTTGTGGTGCAAAAAAACAAGGCTCGCTTTTGCTTTTGGGGAGTCTAGGGGGCGGAAGTTTTTTTTGGCGAATTTCTTCAATATATTTCAGGCAATTGCTCAATAGATCAAGTACGATTTCTTTTTGTTCTTCATCAAAAGTACCATTTGAAAAAAACGTCGATAAACTCATGGTTTTTGTATAATTCGCAAAATCGATAAACGTGAGAGCATCGTTATTTTTTAATTCTGAAATTTTTTGTTGCTGCAGAAAATTTTCGATGAGTAAAACGAGAATGTACAAATGTAATATAGTATTAGTTTTTTCTTCTGACTGTTTTTTTAGGTCATCAATTTTTTGTTGTAACCATTTGAGGGTATTTAGCCAGTCTTTTTTGGTCATATATTTTTCTCTTAAAAATGCCGCCAGACCAGAGCTCTGTCATGCCAGCATGCTTTTAGCTGGCATCCAATCAACATTTAGCGAAGCCCCTTGGATGCCTGCCAGCATGCTTAAAGGTGGCATAAAAGCATGCTGGCATGACAGATAAAGTCAATTATTTCTTTTTCGCATGAACAAAAGAAAAAATATGCTTCGTCAAATCTTTTCTACCGTCCTGACAAAAAAAGAAATAAACTGGCGGTATTTTTCTGTCTATTGGTTTTCTTAAATAAGATCCTAAACAAAAAGCCTGAATTTTTTCGTTTCTAATTTTTGATACAACCGGTTGCATTTCTTTTTCTAATAATTTGGTGACAGCGTTATTATTACTTTCAGGATAAATATTTTGAAATTTTCCAGATAAATTCTTGATGACATTTGTCATCAAAAATATTTCATCAGATTCTTTTAGCGCTGCTTTAAATAAATACTCTTTGGCGGCATCTATCAAAGTATCTAAACATGCTTTAGCATTTTTAGTAAAATCATGACTCTCTACAAAACATTTTTTTGCTGAAATATATTCATCATAAGCGATACCAATTGCTGTTTGGTGTTGTGTTTCTCCTGCATAGCCATATTTCAAAAATAAATTAGGCTGATGTGACAGTAAATATTTTATCAAGGCCAAAGATTTTTCGGATGCAGCTATCATTAATGGTGTTCGGCTAAATTTATCTTGTATGTCAATATTTGCTTTATGCGCGATGAGTGTGTCGATAATTTTGAATGTGATTTCATTCAGTTTACTCTGAATAATTGAGCACAAAGGGGGGCAAGTGTGAGTGTTGATTTCTGCCTTATTTGCGATGAGCAAATTGACTGCCTTTAGTTTATGATAATTTGCCGCTGTAGCGAGTGGTCCTTTCCCGAGTGGATCTTGTATTTCTATGTCAACGTTATTTTCAATGAGAATGGTCAAAATAGCAGGTAATTTATTATCCGGAAGCTCTTCAATAATGGTATGAATTAATGGGCCACCATAATACCCTAATGATCGATTGTAATATGATTGAATGTTAGCGTATGCTTCAGGATTTTTAAATTCTAAGGCGAAAGCGTCGGGGCTGATTTTAGCGGCTTTAAGTGCATTTGAATAAAAACGATTTTTCATTATTATTTCCTTATATTTTTGTAGTATTTTCGAATGGTAACTTTTAAAAATGGTAATGTCTAGTTGCTTTTCTTTGATATTCAATTATAATTTTTGAAATTAAATAAGTATTAAAATATGGCGTTTTATCCTTTTATACAAGAAATTTCCTATCAAAACCCACTTCACATTTTCTCCCATTTTTCAACATGGGATAGCGTGGTGTTTTTAGATAGTGCAGAATTACGCGACAGATGTGGGCGTTACAGCTTTATTGCGTTCGATCCTTTTGCAAAGTTGACGAGCAAAAATGGTCGCGTTATGTTGAACGATCAAGTTGTAGAAGAAAATCCTTTTCAAGTTTTATTAAACCAACTTGCAAAATATTCGATGAATATCTTGCCCGATCTTCCTCCTTTTCAAGGCGGTGTTGCAGGATTATTTTCATATGATTTAATTCAACATGTAGAAAAAATAAAATCATCACAAATCGATAATATGCATTACGAAGATTTGATGGTTGGATTTTACGATCTCGTGATTGCTTTTGATGAACTGTTAAAACGCGCATTTATTTTTTCAAGCGGATTTCCACTATTTGAAGAAAAGGCGAGAGAAAAACGCGCACAAAAAAGAATAAATTTCGTGGTAGAAGAATTAAAAAAAGTTAAACCACTTTGTTTTACTCCGCAAAAATTTTGTGAAAAAATCACCGCAAATTTTTCACAAGCACAATATGAAAATGCCGTGAAAAAAGTCATCGAATATATTTTAGCGGGAGATATTTTTGAAGCGAATATTTCGCAATGTTTTCAAGCTCCATTATTTGAAGATGCGGAGCCTTTTCAAATTTATCAGCAATTAAGACAAGGAAATCCTGCGCCTTTTTCTGCGTTTTTACGTTTTGCCGAGACTTTCATTCTTTCTGCATCACCCGAACGTTTTTTGAAATTACACAATAATCATGTAGAAACTCGCCCAATAAAGGGCACCCGTCCGCGCGGAAAATCGAAAGAAGAAGATCAAGCCCTAGCGCAAGAATTATTGAATAGCGAAAAAGATCGCGCTGAAAATGTCATGATTGTCGATTTATTGCGAAATGATTTATCTCGTGTTTGCGAGGATCGAAGTGTGGTAGTGCCAAAACTTTGCGATTTAGAAAGTTATGCAACGGTGCATCATTTGGTTTCTGTGGTGGAAGGCGAATTGCGAGAGCAATTTTCGGCAATCGATTTATTAAAAGCAGCATTTCCTGGCGGATCAATTACGGGTGCACCCAAAATTCGTGCCGCTGAAATTATTGCAGAAATTGAACCAACCGTTCGAGGTCCTTATTGCGGTAGTATCGGATATATCGGTTTTGATGGAAATATGGATACTTCCATTGTCATTCGTACGATTGCCATCAAAAATCATATCGCAACTTTTCAAGCTGGTGGAGCAATTGTAATGGATTCACATCCTGCGGATGAATATGAGGAAACATTAACAAAAGCGAAAGCGTTACATAAAGCACTCACCCATGATTTTATTGATTGATAATTACGATTCGTTTGTTTTTAATCTTGCCCGGTATGTTGGTGAGTTAGGATTTCATCGTTTGGTGAAACGAAACAATGATATTACGCTGCAAGATATCGAAAATCTGCAACCCGATAAAATTATTATTTCTCCAGGTCCTTGTACGCCGAAGGAAGCTGGCATTTCAAAGTCTGTCATTCAGCATTTTGGTTCACGTATTCCCATATTGGGCGTTTGTTTAGGTCATCAAGCCATTGGCGAAATTTATGGGGGAGAGGTCGTACGCGCACGATTTCCTTTGCATGGAAAATCGACACCGATTTTGCATGATGAAAAAAATTTATTTCACGGAATAAAAAATCCCATGCAAGCTGCGCGTTATCATTCCTTGATTGTGAGTGAAAAAAACTTTCCCGATGTTTTGGCCGTCACTGCGCGTTCGAAAGAAGGTGAAGTGATGGCGCTTCAACATCGTGAATTTCCGGTATTTGGCGTGCAATTTCACCCGGAGTCGGTGTTGACGGAGCAAGGGCATGAGTTGTTGAGAAACTTTTTGTTTTTTTGAAAAAAGACGCGGGACGACGTTATTAACGGAGTACGTGAAGAGAGGAATAAAATTCTCGTCATTGCGAGGAACGCAGTGACGTGGCAATCCAAGAGGCTTCCTGGATCGCCACGGCTTTACGGCCTCGCGATGACGAATATGCAACAACGCAGTTACAAGATAACACACCTTCCGGAGCAAGATGTGCGATGTCGATTTGGTTTTTCCTCTAACAATATGAATGCTTTTCCTTGCTCACCAGATTGTCTTTTTTTAATTGCAAACAAGCCAAGTTCTGATTTTATATCGGTAATTTTTTGTTGATCAAATGACTGTTGATTGAGAGGTAATTCTGAAATATGCAAAGGCAAGTTATTGAACTCTTTTTTTATTGTTTCTTTTTCATAACATACAAACAAATCACCCATTACAGAAGGAGATTTCAATTTGCTGCGCGAGAATATACTTGGTGGATTAATAAAATTGTGAATAAAAATAGGAAGAAGAAAGCATATAGAATAAAAAAGTAGCATGGTGGTGATCGATACTTCCAATGAAAATGTCATGCATTGTGTTTCAAAAATTTGATTAAGAGCATCGGAGCAGAAAGGCACGATAGAATCACAGGGAGGCTGGATCCATTTACATCGATTTTGTATGACATAACGGTTACAATAATTTTCATAATCATAGGAATCCCGATACAGTGTGTTTCCTACGCAGGGAGGATTTAAAAAAATTTCTCGTAAGTCATCTAGACGGTCATATTTATGCCACAAATAATTGATGATAGGTATACTAACACTACAACCGATTATCCCCATGAGATATATGGTAGAAAATCCCACCCTTAGTCTTTTTGCGTTCGTTCTGCTTTGCTGATTACGGTAATCATTATCTAATTTTTTCCATGCATAAAATATATTTTTTTGGAAAATTGAATCCCCAAACATTTGATATTTCATTTTATAAAAATGATGAGAGGTCAAAGCCAATTGTTTGATATCGGAAATTTCAAGAAAAGGCGCGATCACTCTTTTCACTATATCGGTAGGCACATGAGATAATCGATCGATGTTTGGTTCTTGAATAGTTATTAATAATTCACGATCGCTGTTGTTTAGCGATAGATATTCCTTTTCAATTTGATTGGTAGGATTTTTGGCACTTAATAGTGTATATTGCATCTCAATATTTGATTGATCATCGTTGGTATTATTAGCATTCCAGTTTCTAAAAAACATAAAATTTTTCTCTTCACCTCGGGAATTCCTCATTTGATGCTTTGTCATCCTGAGCGTAGCGAAGGATCAGTTTACTTCTATAATATGGTGATGAATTAAACCGATCCTTCACGTGCGTATCAGGATGACAAAGATTGAGACTCCAATATATTCTCAGCCATCGCTAATTCCTTAATGATCGACTGAAATCGATGATGATCTCCTACGATTTCACTACTATCAGAAAAATCAGGAACCATGAGTCTCGTCACGATATATCCCGCTTTAGGCGCGAATCGCATAAGTTTTTGAAAAATATCTTGGTCAATATCATTTAACGTATAAATAACAGAGCAAATTTGCGTAGCATAATAAGCATTTTCACATACCAAATCATAGTTGTCTTTGTTTAGTATAGAGGCGTCATGCAATTTTTTGAGAATCATATGCAAATAATAAGATTCGGTGATATTAATTTTTGATTCTTGAAATGCATCCCAACTATTTTCTTTGATAAGATCTGCTTTATAGAGAATAGAAATAATTTTAGCAAGATCGAATGCATAATTGGGGTAACGATCCAAAAGCGGACGATGTGTTGCAATTATTTTTTCATCTTTTAATTCGATAAGTGCGGAGGCGAGAATAAAAGCTTCATTTGGATGTGAGTCTAATAATTGCAGGTTAGTTTCGGTTTGTAAATGACACTCCATGAGCTTATTTTTTGCTGAAAGGAGTTGATAATTTATCTCTTCTTTTTGTTTCTGTGTTGCTTTTTTTTCGGTACTCAATTTAATTTTTGATTCGGGTTTTTTAACGTTTTTAATCGTTTGAATTAAGTGAAGCGTTGAGTTTCTTTTAATAGGTGGATGTAACATATTTAATTCCTTTTATTATTATTTTAATAAATTACTTTTACATTTTTGAGTGTAACTAATTAGTAGGTGTTGCGCAATAAGAAAATTCTTCATTGACGATTTTTGAGTTTCGCAACATCAACTAATTATGTTTTACATCGCGATAGTTCAAGTAGCAATCAACTTGTTCCTTTCCTTGTTCCAGCCAAAAAGAAAATGGATTATGATACCCACGAATTTTATGATAAAGATTTTCTATCATGCTTGGCGTAAGTGTTTCTGCCTCATCACGCTCTTTGATAAATTCTTGATTTTGGTTATAAGTTAAAACAAATTTTAATTTGTAAAAGTAATTTTTATTTTTTTTATAAAATTCTAAAGGATACCATCCAGCTTTATCTGAGGTAGGTGCGGGACCCTCGTATAAAAGTGTAAACGCATTCAATACTTTTCTTTGATCTTGACGTAAAAAAAATTCAAGTAATCTTCGTGTATTATTCTGATGTCCCCAAGATAATTTTTTAATTAATAATATTTCAATGAGTTTAAAAAAATTTTCAGTGTTGGTGTTAAAAGTATGAATAATGTTTTCAAGATCGCTAGGGTAAAGCCAATCCGCATTTGTAATTCTTTGTGCGAGTTGATACTTTTGCGTTATCAAAGAACGTTGTAAGGGTGAAAGCGCCTTAGATTTTATTTCTCCTTTTCGTAGTTGATCGAACGCTGCTTTGATATTCGGAATCAATGTTAATTTTTTGATAAGTTTAAGATGATTGAAATTAACAGAAAAGCTAATCACATGTTCCATCATGTTAAACTGTGTTTCAAGTCGTAATGTTTTAATCGTATTTTTTAAAAAATCTTCGATTTCATTAACCATTTCTTCGGAAAGGGGGGAGGTTTTTAATATTTTAATTATACTTGTGTATTGCGAGTCTCTTGATGAATTGGTAAACCGAAATATTTCAGCCATTATATTTTTATCAAATAATTTATTCGTTTTGAGAGATTGGTACAAAGCCGATTCTTTACCGACCCGTGGATGTGTGCCTAACAAAAAATTTATACGTTGTTGTTCTCTTTTGATCGCCTGATGAATATAGAAATAAAGCTCCATGGTAAAGCAATAATCGTTATAATGTAAGGCTTCAAAATCTGTCACTAAACGCTGAATAACACTTTCTACTTTCGGGATAATTACATCATGAGATGAACCGAGTTTGATAATAAAATTTAATAAATCATTGATATCC
>JABDCZ010000067.1:0-7176 GCA_013287885.1 Gammaproteobacteria bacterium | reverse complement strand
GGATTTAGCTTACCTTCGGTAAATAAAACATATTTTGCAGAGTACCCATCCACGTTAAAAGAAAGCACGATTTCTTTTTTGGAGCGAACGGTTTCGGTTGAAGCGCTCACCAATTTAAACCAGCCCCAATTGCCTTGATAGGATCTCGTGCGCAACTGATTGTTCATGCTTACAAAATTAAGCGTGGTCGCGTGCATGGAATTTATGCCAGGCCACGATAATAATCGCGCGGTTTCTTCGTGATTTTTTTCATAACGAATTTCTTGTCCGTTAATATTTAAGGTGAGTCCTCGCATACTTTTATCTAAACTCATCGGCTGCAAGGAGAAAGTGACATACAATTTATTATCCCCATTGGGGAAAAAAGCATGTTGTAAAAGCATGCCCTGCTCAATTTGCCCTAAAATTGCTTCATTTAACGGGATTTTTTGATTATCAGTCACGCGCCACGCTTTGCCAGATTCATCGAGAAATGGTTTTAAGTAATGTTGATGAAACTGATTTAGTTGTCCCGGATTACCGAAGAAATTCGTAAATTGCGTCAAATCTACTTCTAAAAGTGAAGTCGTGTGAAATGGATAATGATTCATAATCTGGCTGCGGAAGGTAGCCATCACATCACTTTGATATTTTGCTTCGATAAATGTGGCCGTTTCTAAAAGCATTTGTTGCCACGTATTTTTCGCGATCATGAATAGCCATGATTTTAAGGGTTCTGGGGCATTTTCAGCGATAGTTCGAAGTTGATGGAGCGAATCGTTTTCTGCAATATTTTGTGTGCGTTTAACTGTTGCGTTGAAAATAGCGTCCGATGGATTGGATGCCTGTAACATCAGTTGTAATTCGTGATGTAATTGCTGCAGACTCACGAAAATATCGTATAAACCATTATTATTGACATCAGTTAATAATACGCCGAGCCTTTGTAATTTTGGGCTTCCATCTAAAATAGGAATAAAATTCGTATTATCACGAATGGTATGCAAAAGTTGTAATAACGGTGACTGATGTGAAGTTAAGGCTGTGATAATCGCATCCATTTCGTTTAAATTTTTAGGTGTGCGAATTTCAATATTCGCGAGTAAACTTTCCCAAATATCTACGTATTTCTCGATGTATTGCGTATGCACGTCCGTCGTTAATGCAACGACTTCATCATCCGTCGGCTCATACGGATTATTTCCCAATATCCAATTGCCTTCATAAATTTCATCAATGGCTTGATTAATTTCTTCAGAAATAATTTTTTCAAAAGATTTAGCGGTATACATCGCAGGAATTTGCGGCTCTAGTGCTTTGCTCATTAAAATAGGGGTGTCGGTAAGATGCGTGCCCAACACGATGGATTGATCCGCATTATTGTTATCCATATTTTTTAATAAAATAAAAGCGAGTTCAATTTTCGGTAATCGATAAAAATCTTTGCGAACTTTCCAAATGAGATCAGGGTCTAATTTGAAATAAGTTTCTGATTGGACTGCTGCTTTCACATGCTGCGTTAATGCATGAATGGTGTGTTGATCGACAGTGCTAGGCATGAGTTGTGAAAGTGTTTTTGCTAAAAAATCGGTATCAAAATGTTTTTTATCGCCAAGCATGATGTATGCTTTCAAAATCGGATAAACATTTTCCGCTTTTTTTTGTGTCGCAGTTTGTAAATATCGTTCGAAATAATTTTTAATCTGCGGCAAAACAATGGTTTGTAATGTTTGTTGATAAAGTTTAGCGGAAACGTCAGCAGATTGATTCGCATAAAATAATGAATGCGATTTATTTTTTGCGGCTTTTTGTAAAGCATTCAATAAATCTAATGAGGCTTCTGTTAAATAATTACTTTGTTGACTTTGTTTTAAGGTCGCCTCGTATTGTTTCAAATGCTGTTGAATCTCAAGGGATGCATCCATTCCTTGTTTAAAATCACGACCAAAAACAATCGCGGACACAACAATTAAAGTAATCGAGGCGGCATAAGCAATACGCCTCGTCCACAATTTTTGATGATAATTTTTGGAATGAGGGGTGATACTCGTGACAAGTAATGTTTGAAGCAAGAACTGTTTGATGAAATAAGCACGTTCTACCCTAGGTGGTGCGGTGAGAATACTTAAACTTTGTGTCGAGTCAACTTCTGCAATAATGGTTGGTTGCGCGCTCTCATTCTTTTGTGCAGCACTGGTTAAATGAACGCTTCTTAAAGGCAGCTTGGCTTGTCCGATCGCTTTTAAGAATTGCACGATGTGTTCTTTTAAATGTTCAATATGCAAAGGAAAATCTTTGATCCGCGCTTTTCCGACAAGATTTCTTTCTTGGTGCAAGCGAGTGATCAGCTGTTTGTTTAAACGTTTGATTAAAACATTAAAGCGTTCTGTAAAAACTTCATGAATATTTTCATTTATCATTAATGGCGGAATGGTAATGCCAAAATTGTGAGAAATTTCATCCGTGGTGCTTTCGCTAAAAAACTCAGAAAAACCCGGAATTAAATCACATTTGGTGATAAGGAGATGAATGGGTAGATGCCCCCCAAAGGTTTTATGTAATTCTAAAATTCTTTTTCGTAAATCAAATATTAATTGATTTTTGTGTTGTCTCGAGCCTCGAGTAATTTCAGGTAAATGTAAAGCAATCACGACGCCTTTTAGCTGTTTTTTTCTGTATTTCACAATGAGAAGTATCAATTCTCGCCATAGTCGATGAAAAAGCGTGCTTTTAAAAGTACCATTTTTTGTTTTCGATAGAATATAACCACCGGGCGTGTCGACTAATACCGCATCTTTGGTGACCCACCAATCAGAAATATCAGAAGGGACGATTTTTTTTTGAGAAGACTTGAGTGACTTTGCCAAAATAAAATGAATGTTAGAATTGGCAAGTAAAGTCGTTTTCCCAGAATTTTCAGGGCCAATAAATAAAAACCAAGGTAAGCTTAAGAGATTAATTTTTTTATCATGTTTTTGAATGGTAGTTTTTTTTAAAAATTCAATCGCGCCTTTAAAATGACCTTTTAAACGTTCAATTTTTTTTTGCACTTCAGGCGGATTTTTGATGGCTCGATTATTAGGATGGAGATCAACAAAAATTAATTTTAAAAACCACAATAATCCCATCAACAATATCGCGTAACAGCGTTGTTCAATCGTATAAAATGGGTATAAGCCATTTAATACGAGAGTCGGTCCCCTAAACCAAATAATAATGGTTAGCAGAGTAAAAATAATAATTAAAATGGTTTGTCTTTTTAAAATGTTAAGTAGCGTTGGATTCATACAGTATCGATTTCCCAATATGCATTAATGCATCGAAAGATTGATTGGAGATATGATCGAGAAAATATCCTAAACCAATAAATAGAAGCATGATGAAGCAAGCGGTTAAGAAAAACAAAAACCAATAGGAGATTTTCGGAGCATTCATTTTGGTATGTTGTTTAGGTCGAATGGGAAAAGGAGATAACGTTTTGCTGAAATCTCCATGATGTGCTCGAATATGTTGATAAAGTGCATGCGTGACATTTTCTAGTTGTAAGTTTTTTTCTTCCGTGTGGCGATAACTTCCTTTGTAGCCCAAGCTGAGGCAGATGTACATTAATTCCATGACATCGATATAAAGCTTGGGATCCTTGCTGATGCGTTCAAGAATCATAAAAAACCGTTCTTCGCGCCCACTCTCTTGGCTAAATACATCGAGTAAACTAAAGTGGTTCCAATCTTCGCGGCCCCAATCGGTGTTTGTAATAATATCGTCAATGGTCGCAAGGAGCGCATATCGAGAAACCACAATATATTCCGAGGTATACCCTTGGGCTTTTGCGCTCACTTCGAAGGTATTAATTTCTTCAATGAATTCTTTTTGTAATTTGCTCAAGTTGGAAAAAGGGTTTAGGGTTTTAATTTTGCCAATGCTTGAAAAGACATAAGCTGCTGCATCAACCAGTGGATTCAATCCTGATTTATGATGATGAATAATAAATTTACTATGCAAAATCATGGGTTGTTGCAGTGCGGTATTTTTGGTGAGAATAAAGGGAGGGTCATTTTCAATGTGAGAGGCATTTGCATTCAAATGCAAGTGTAGATGTGGAACCGCAGATTTTTCATTATTTGATGTTTGCATCGCAGTTTTTCCTCTTCCAGCATGTTAACTGCGATTATACACAAAAAAAATCCCGCGCGAACGGGATTTCTGTCTTATCTTACGGAAAAGATTAGATTAAAAAACTAATCCAACATTCCATAGATTTTGAGTTTTTTGCGTAATGTACCGCGACTTAAACCTAACAATATTGCTGCGCGCGACTGATTACCTTTGGTGTATTCCATGACAGCTTCAAGTAAAGGAACTTCAACTTCCGCCAATACCATTTCATAAAGATTGGTTGGTGGTTGTCCTTTCAATTGCAAAAAGTAGCTTTCGAGTGCTTGACGCACGCTATCATGCAAAGGTTGGTTTTTGTGCGCAACAATAAACGGTGACTGTGTTTTTGCCGCAGTTTCTGTTGTGTCTATCGGTGTTGTGCTGTTAATAGCCATTGTCGTCTCTCAATAAATAATCAAAGCTCAGGGTTAAAAAATTCTCTCAGGTCAGGATTATACACTATTGATCGTTGTTCGATCAATTCTTATTTGAGCGATTTCCTGTCAATTTTTGGTATTTTTATAAAAAACAGGAAGTTACATAGCAAAAATATTATACATTCATCCATTGTTCTAAATAATGGATATTCACCACACCTTTTTGAAATGAATTTCCCCGTAAAATATCCTGATGTAGGGTTAGATTAGTTTTTATACCTTCAATGACCATTTCATCGAGTGCATTTCGCATTCGACTGAGGGCAATTTCGCGAGTTTCGCCGTAAGCGATGACTTTTGCGATGAGTGAATCATAAAACGGCGGAACTTTGTAACTGCCATATATATGAGAATCCAGTCGAATGCCAGGGCCACCCGGTGCGTGAAAGTAGGTAATGGTGCCGGGGCATGGAATGAATGATTTTGGATCTTCGGCATTAATACGACATTCAATCGCATGACCTTTGATTTTCACATCGGATTGCGCAATAGAAATCTTCTCACCTGCGGCAATACGCAATTGTTCTTTGACGATATCGAAACCGGTGATCATTTCGGTAATAGGATGTTCTACTTGTACGCGGGTATTCATTTCGATAAAGTAAAATTCTTTGTTTTCATACAAAAACTCGAAAGTACCCGCGCCACGATATTTCATATCACGACAAGCTTGCGCGCAACGTTCACCGATAGCCTCGCGTTGTTCGGGAGTAATGCCGGGTGCTGGGGCTTCTTCAATAATTTTTTGATGTCGCCTTTGAATAGAACAATCGCGTTCACCTAAATGAATGGCATTGCCAAACCCGTCGCCAATCACTTGAATTTCGATATGTCTAGGCGTTTGTAAGTATTTTTCCATGTAAACTTTATCATTATTAAAAGCGGCACGTGCTTCGGTTTTTGTCATCGCAATCGCATTTAATAAGTGCGGTTCGGTGTTCACAACGCGCATCCCGCGTCCACCGCCACCACCTGCGGCTTTAATGATAATGGGATAGCCTATTTCTCGGGCCATACGCAACGTTTCAGCATCATCAGTACCGATAGGCTCACTAGAACCGGGGACACAAGGAATACCCAGTGCTTTCATGGCTTGAATCGCAGCCACTTTATCCCCCATTTGGCGAATGCTGTCGGGTCTTGGACCAATAAAAATAAAGCCGCTTTTTTCAACTTGTTCGGCGAAACTCGCGTTTTCTGCCAAAAAACCATAACCTGGATGAATGGCAACCGCATCCGTAATTTCAGCGGCACTAATAATGGCAGGAATACTTAAATAACTTTCGTTTGCAGCCGGTGGGCCGATACAAACGGATTCATCCGCGAGCCGCACATGCATCAAATCGCGATCAGCGGTGGAGTGCACAGCGACGGTTTTAATCCCCAGTTCTTTGCAGGCACGCAAAATGCGCAATGCAATTTCTCCACGATTAGCAATGACAACTTTATCTAACATTCGAAGACTCCTGATTATTCAATCACGAATAATGGCTGATTAAATTCAACAGGAACACCGGTATCGACGAGAATCGCTGCGATTTTGCCGGATTTGTCAGCTTCAATTTGATTAAACATTTTCATGGCTTCAATAAGGCATAAGGTATCGCCAACTTTGACGGTTTGACCCACTTCAACAAAAGATTTTGAACCAGGGGATGGGGATAAATAAACGGTTCCGACCATCGGCGCTTTCACGGAGTGTTTGTTGGCCGTTGCGTCTTCGGTTTTTGCAGCGGGCGCTTGTTGCGCATATGCTTCCGGCGCATTGACAGCAACCTGTGGGGGTGCCTGATAAATCACGGGACTGGCATTTGCACGACTGACTTCGCGACTAATACGAACAGATTCTTCGCCTTCACGAATTTCGATTTCTGCAATGCCGGTTTCTTTAATAAGCTCGATGAGCTTACGGATTTTACGCATATCCATAGGTTTTTTTTATCCAAATGAAGTTAATAAATGAAGAAAACAATTTTGCACGATCTTGCACGATTTGTCTAGTTCGACGAAGATGGGCGCATTTTAGCAGAAATTAGGGGACTTGGTCTGTCACGGTTTCCGTTGGTTGTTTTTTAAGCTTGCGGCGCAATATTTCAATAGCGGCAGGCAAAATGGACAATACCACAATCGCGATAATGACAATGGAAAAATGCTCTTTAACAATCGGAATATTGCCAAATAAGAAGCTGCCATAAACCAAAAGCCCAATCCATAAGAAAGCCCCAATCACGCTGTATATAAAAAATTGGCGATAGGTCATGTAACCAATGCCAGCAATGAAAGGCGCAAAAGTACGAATAATCGGTATAAATCGCGCAATAATAATGGTTTTGCCGCCATAACGTTCAAAAAAGTGATGCGCATTATCAATGTGTCTTTGGTTGAAAATCCAGGATTGATTCGATCGGAAGACCCTTGGCCCCAGCCATTTACCAATAAAGTAATTCAACCCATTACCCATCACTGAGGCGATGACTAATAGAATAAATAGGAAATGTACATTGATGATGCCCGACACATTCGCGGTAAGGGCACCGGCTGCAAATAGCAGTGAATCGCCAGGTAAAATGGCAGTGAAAATGATCCCGGTTTCGCAAAAAATAAT
>JABDCZ010000066.1:760-7336 GCA_013287885.1 Gammaproteobacteria bacterium | reverse complement strand
GAAGGCTCCCAGGATGAGCCATGGCTCTATTTAATGATTGAACAACGATTTTCTTTATTAACTGTACTTCCAGAGAGCGATAATAATACGTTACTAATGAGGTTCACCGTAAATAGTAATAATATGAACTATCTTTCAGATTTAATAGATCGTTATACAAGCAGTGAAATCAAAGATGACCGAACTATTTGGAATCATAAAAACAACAATAAGGAAACTATCCTAGATTTAATTTTTAAGCAAAGTATTATGCATCCTGAAAAATTTTTAAAAATGATTGAACAATTATTTTCGCAAGGAGCAACAGAATTTAGACCGTATCTTTTAATTGAAGCATTAAATAAGTTACCCTCTGATGATTATCGTGTAGATTTACTATTATTATTGAAAAAATTTAATTTATGTATTGATTCCACTCTAATATCTCTCATGGAGCACAGCATTATAAATACTAAGAACTATGATATTCATATTTTTATTCCAATGTTACATAAAAGTGAGATTCAATTGTTTGACTTATGGTATTTAAGAATATATCATCGACAATTACCCCTATTTTTTAAATTGAATTATAATAAGTTTGATGATGCGCTTAAGCAATTCATTCCAAGCATTAACGATGAATACTTCGGAAGAAGATCTGAATCTGAATTCATTCAGTTTATAGCAGAAGATAAGAATGGTAAATTTAAGATTCAATTTAATAGAATAAAAAATATTGAACGTTTTCTGAGTCCACTATTCCGATTTCATGAGTCAGCAGATGTATTAAATCTGCGTGATAGCGACGGACATTTATTAAAAGATTTTGCGAAACAAAAAGCGATTAGCAATTGTGATCAAGAAGTAATGGAATTATTAATGAAAAATAAGGTTACGTTTACTAAAGAAGAAATGAGAAAAATTAAAAAAGAAAAGAGTTGTTGTAACCGTCTATTTTCTTTCTTTGGTATGTCTTATGAAAACGATGTAAAAGATGTAAAAGATGAAAAATCAATGGTTAGAAAAAAAGATCGTTAATTTCATTTAAACTATACCCTCCGAAAAATCTTCGGAGGGATTCGCTGACTTTTTATGATGATTGAGAAAATGTTTTTTTAGGCTCCGATTTTGTTAGACTCGATTCTATAAATTCATTTTCTTTTGACAAATATTTTTTTGGCTTAATCAGGAGTTCTTCTTCATCATCTCCATCTTCAGCAACCTTAAAACCCCATCTTTTGTAAAAGGCAACAGAGTTTTCTTCAGACGCGATGACACCAATGGAATCAACTTTTTGTAAAAATAATTCATTACAACCTACAAATAAAAGCGAAGAGCCGGCTTTTTTCACACTTTGATTCTTTGCGTCTCTGCGATAATCTCTATCTATACCAAGTTCTGAAATGGCACCCATATTAGATGATTCAACTTTTGCGATGACAACAAAACCCACTAATTTTTTATCGGGAGAATTTTCACGTGCGATAAAACAGTGCTTTGGAATTTCTTTATCTACAATTTTTTTGAAATCAGTACAATTCCGTATCGCGGTTTGCATTTGAAGAAAGCCATCATCATCTTTGTTTTTTTTCATTAGTGAATTTAACTCTGGTAAAGATTTTTTATCTAAAATGGAAATAGTAATACCATTACTTTGTAGGGCTTTCATAAACGCTTCATTTTTTGCCCAATGTGTTAGCTTTTTTTCATCTGATGAACTGGAAGAATCGGAAAAGGATTTAAAGAATTTTGTAAACATATCATTCACCACTCAGAAAAATCAACAGGTTGCCTAATTACTTAAATTATAGCACTTTTTCTACATTTTATACAAAATTAGAACAAAATGGAGGGTATTTATGACAAAATCCGGGAGAAAGAACCTAGGGCCTTCATTCAGATTTCTTTTCAAACCCAATCATTGCTTAGTCTATTGACATATATGACAAATTGTCATATATTTTAATGATGATATTAATAGGAAGAAAAATAATTGTAGAGTTTGGAAGAGCTCATCCACATAGCAGAAATCCATTATCGGCATGGGAAAAGGCAATCAAACAAACAGACTACAAGAGCTTTAATGAGCTGAAGCGGACATTTCCGAGCGTGGATTATGTCTGTCATCAATATACTATATTTGATATAGGCGGAAACAAATATCGCTTAATAACAGAAATTGATTATACAGCTAAAGTTGTCAGTGTGAAACGCGTCTGGACTCATGCTGAATATAGCATGAAGAAAAATGACGATGCTATGAAGAGAGGTAAATTATGAGAGCAGTACAACAAACAATAAAGCACTGGGAATATATTTTTCCTTATGCTCATGTACCACATAATGAAAAGGAATATGAAAAACTTCTGGCTTTTGCAGATGTGCTCATGGAGTGGTCACGTCATCATAAAGATGATCATGCAACCAGTTTACTGAGCTTAATTGCTAGCAACATTGAAACTTATGAAAATCGGCATTATCCCACCAAAAAAATATCGTCTATTGAAATGCTAAAATTTCTTATGGATGAACATAGCCTTGGACAGAGTGATTTACCAGAGATTGGTAGTCAATCATTAGTATCTAAAATTTTAAAAGGCGAGCGTCAACTAACTTTAGAACACATACGCAATTTATCAAGACGATTTGGAGTATCGCCCGCTGTGTTTTTTTAATGATATTCTTTATTGAGATGTCATTTAATAGATAACCTCCCCCCTGATTTTTTATTTATATTTGTTCTGGGCTTTTAAAGAAAGAAGGCATTGATATTTATGACTAAAATCGCGGCTGTTCAAATGTGTTCGTCACACATTATTGATGATAATTTAAATACTGCAGTAATACTTATTGCGGAAGCCGCAAATCAGGGTGCAAAGTTAATTGTGTTACCTGAAATGTTTGCGATAATGGGATTAACGGATAATGATAAAATTTTAAGTAAAGAAGTATTTTTAAATGGACCTATTCAGTCTTTTTTATCCGAACAAGCAAAAAAAAATAAAGTATGGATTATTGGAGGAACCATTCCAATCGAAAGTGAAAATAATCCAAAAAAAATTAAAGCCGCCTCTTTAGTTTTTGATGATACCGGTAATTTTATCGATCGATATGACAAAATACATTTATTTGATACCACTATTTCTCAAAATGAAAAATATAACGAATCAAATACTACTGATCCAGGAGATAAAGTAGTACTTATCAATACGCCATTCGGAAAAATTGGTTTAGCAGTTTGTTACGATTTACGTTTTCCTGAATTATTTCGTTATTTATTTAATATGGGCGCTGAAATTTTTGTGGTTCCCTCTGCTTTCACTACAACCACTGGGCAAGCGCATTGGGAACTGCTTACAAGAAGTCGTGCAGTTGAAAATTTTTGTTATTTGATTGGCGCTTGCCAAGGCGGGACTCATGCGAATGGCCGGAAAACCTATGGGAATTCGATTATCGTTGATCCTTGGGGAACTATCATTGCTCATAAGGATGCTATACAACCCGGCATCATTTATGCGGATATTGATCTTGATAAACTTTATGAAATAAGAAAATCGATTCCGGTAAATCGTCATCAACGGATTTTTTTTGATATGAGTCAATTAAAATAATTCAGCTGTCATGCCAGCATATTTTTCATAATCTCAATAAACAAAGTTTTGTCATCTCCGTCCCCTTCGAGGATTTCACTCCGGCGGAGATCCATTCTGAATAGATTCCCGCCTTCGCGGGAATGACAAGTGAAGAAAATCAAAGCGATTAGTCTAATGAATAACCTGCCCCACCCCAGTCCCGCGTGGATCGGATACGGCCTCGACTTTATTACCGTCAATTTTAATGACTTGGATATCCCCATTAAAATCTTGGGTTTTTAATACATATCCCATGGATGTTAATTGATCCGCAACTGAACCTTCTATGGGCTTATATTTTTCCATAAAAATAGTATTCGGAGGCAATAATTGATGATGGAAACGAGATTCCGAAACGGCATCTTTCAATGGCATATGATAATCATAAATATTATTAATTACCTGAAATATAGAAGTAAAAATGCGAGAGCCACCAGGCGTGCCGATGACAAGTGTAACTTTGCCATCTTTCGTTAAAATGGTAGGGGTCATCGATGATAAAGGACGCTTGGCGGGAGAAATTGCATTCGCATCACTTCCAACCACACCGAATAAATTAGGAACGCCTGGTTTTACGGAAAAATCGTCCATTTCATCATTTAATAAAAATCCACCACCAGCAACGACAACACCAGAACCAAAAGGCCCATTTAATGTATAGGTATTCGAAACTGCATTTCCCCATTTATCAATCACAGAAAAATGTGTGGTTTCCATTTTTTCTGTTTGTACCGTTTGCGCTAAACCAGGTTTAACATTTTTTGTGAGGGAAGGTTTTTCAAAATCAATTTCGCTCTCACGTTTTTTTAGATAATTATTATCAATGAGTTGATTTACGGGCACACGATAAAAATCAGGGTCTCCTAAATATTCTGCGCGATCGGCAAAAACTCTTTTTTCAATTTCTGAAATGTAATGAATATATTTTACAGAATTCACCGGCACATTTTGAAAATGTTTTTTTAAATCATTTTTCATTTTAAGTAACTGCACAAGCCCAATTCCGCCCGAACTTGGTGGTGGTGCCGTAATTATTTCATAATCCTTCCATTTTGCCAAAATTGGATTTCTCCATACTGGCTTATAATTTTGTAAATCTTTTTTAGTAATCAAGCCATTATTTTTTTGCATTTCTGCAACAATTAAATCCGCTGTTTTTCCTTCATAAAAATCTTTCGCGCCTTCTTTCGCAATACGTTTCAGCACTATACTTAATTTTGTTTGTTTGAAAAGATTTCCTGTTTTTAAATTCGAAAAATATTTTAGAAAATTTGTTTTGCCCACGAAGTTTTTTTCTGCATAATTTGCCATATTTCCAATGTATTCACTTACCGTAAATCCTTTTTCCGCATAACGAATGGCGGGCGCTAATACTTCCGCCCAGGGTAATTTCCCGAAACGTTGATGAACCATCCATAATCCAGCGACGGTACCCGGGACTCCCACGGCACGTATACCATATAAACTCATGCCTTCAATAACATTCCCGTTTTTATCCAGATACATATTTTTGGTAGCCTTAAATGGTGCGCGCTCACGATAATCTAAAAAATAGGGTTTATGATTGATATAAAGCGTCATAAATCCCCCACCACCAATATTACCCGCATCCGGTAGTGTGACTGCTAAAGTAAATGCGACAGCAACAGCCGCGTCGACTGCATTTCCACCCTTTTTAAAAATTTCTTCGGCGGCTTTAACACTGTATGGATCCGCTGCAGCGACAGCTGCTGGATTGGCAAAAATAGAATGCGAAAAAGTGATGGCAATAATTATCCAGAAACACTTCAGAAAAATTTTCATGCGCACTCCCGGTCTTTGTAAATGAATTCCGTTTGAAAAAAAATGCTAACCCGTATCTTGTGAACCTGGATTTTCTTCTACTTTTCCTTTTTCTTTTTTTTGAAATCTTTCATTTGCATCGGGTGGCGTTTCGGGATGTTGTTTATCAGAACCTCTACCGGGTGCGTGATTTTCATCTTTAAAGGGGGTTTTTTTATTTTTACCCATAAAATGTCTCCTTCATATAATCTTAGCTTATCTTTATATTTTAAAGTAAATCACCAAAAAAAGTTAGACTAGGTAATAAACATAAAAAAAATTTAAACACAAGTATTTATTTGTACATTTTATTCATTTATGATGTCACGGTATTTTATATTTTTATAATACAAATTTAACAATTCTAATTATTTTAAGGACAAAATTCGATGCTTCGTTTTGATTATTTAATTTCTCCCATTGTTAATAACGACAACTATACTCCCCCCTCCTCTTTAGCCGGCTTATCAATTCAGGATGATATTATTTCTATTTATCTTAAAAAAAATCCAAGTCGTGATGAAAATGAAATTTTTAAATATTTTATAGAAAAATATCAAAATTCATGGATACCTACAGAAACATTTCTTAATAAATATCAATCTTTAGATCATCAACTGCAACAAGCACATTTCAAATTGGGGCGTATAGAACCGAATGTTTTGGAGCATTTTTTACATGATCTAATCATCCATAATAATCATTATTCTCATTATATTAGTGATAGAAAAACAGTTACTTTAATGAACTTTAATTTGCGTGAGCAAATTACGAAAGAATATAAAAAAGTTTATCGAAATAATAAGCTCATTGGTCATCTCAAATCAAGCAATCACCCACTTTATTCTGCAGAGTTGCATACGATGCCAACACTCACTGAACATGCAGAATGCTTAACGATACCTGAATCAAAAGGGTGTAACATCACCTTAAATTCTCCATCAACACCTGACCCTTTGACGATAGCTGGCAGTCCTATTGCAGGTGCCATTGCGATAAGCAGCTTAATTTTTTATAGCTTTTACCGCTGTTTGAAAAGAAATCCGAAAAATAAATCTTCGGATAAAATAGCTAGTTATCACTATACGGTATAAAAAAATTTAAACACAAGTATTTATTTGTACATTTTATTCATTTATGA
>JABDCZ010000066.1:0-750 GCA_013287885.1 Gammaproteobacteria bacterium | reverse complement strand
CCGTTAAGCATTCTGCATGTTCAGTGAGTGTTGGCATCGTATGCAACTCTGCAGAATAAAGTGGGTGATTGCTTGATTTGATGGTATTTTATATTTTTATAATACAAATTTAATAATTTTAATAATTTTAAGGACAAAATTCGATGCTTCGTTTTGATTATTTAATTTCACCTATTGTCAATAACCACTACTATACTCCCTCTTCTTTAGCCGGCTTATCGGTGCAGGACAATATTATTTCTATCTATCTTAAAAAAAATCCAAGCACTAATGAAATTAATCTCTTTGAACATATTAAAAAAAAGTATATAAATTTTTTGATACCAAAAGAAAAATTTCTTAAAAATTACAAACCTTTGGCTAAGAAACTTGATCAAGCACATTTTAAAATGGATAACATAAATTATAATGCATTAAATGATTTCTTGCATGATTTAATCACGTATGACAATGACTACCATGGTGTTGTTATGATGAACTTTGAATTGCGCGAACAAATTATGAAGGAATTTAAAAAAGTTTATCGAAATGATAAGCTCATTGGTCATCTTAAATCTAGCAATCATCCACTTTATTCTACTGATTTGCATACGATGCCAACACTCACTGAACATGCAGAATGCTTAACGGTGGCTGACGCAAAAGGTTGCCCTCTTCCACCAACGCCGGTATCAACTCCTTCATCTTTAGTCACCGTTGGCGTTCCTGTTGCAAGCGCCATTGCTATAAGCAGCTTAATTTTTTATAGTT
>JABDCZ010000065.1:0-7341 GCA_013287885.1 Gammaproteobacteria bacterium | reverse complement strand
CATCATGGATTGTTTTATTGAATTTAAGCCATATTCAGGCTTCTGCAAATTCCGGAATTGCTCACATCAATCAGAGCCTGATTGTGAAATATTAAAAGCAATTGATGAAGGAAAAATTGCACCCTCCCGTTATCAAAATTATCTTAAGTTATTGAAATAACATATTTTATTTAAGAGACCTGTACAAATATCTGATCTGTGCATTTTTTTGCTAAAACTCTCCACGTTATGCTAAAATAACAAACATTTTTCTAATGTAGAAACAAATATTATGCATACGAATAGAGATAAAGATAGAGACCAAGATCAAAAACAAAAAAAAGAAGATCAAGCACAAAAAATCACTGATCTATATCCCCCCGGCTTACCTTTAGAAGAAGAAATTAAACTAAAAAGTAAATCCCCCGTGGATTTCGAAGAATATTTACTTTTTCGTGATGCCTTAAAGTTAGCTTTAATAGAAATGAAAAATGAAATAAACCGTGGTGATTATAAAGCTTTAGACGAGAACAATAGTATTGAAGCTTCTAGGACGATGAGTGCTTACCATAAGGAAGTGCGCTATTTTCTTAAATATAAAAATATTGATGCTTTTAATCCTTATTATTTTTTCTATATAGCTCATATGCATATGCACCAAAAAGTAATCGATGCGACATGGTTTTTGGTTATTGTTGTTTTTAAAATCATAAAAAAATATCAAAGACCCATATCTTTTTTTCTTCCGCCTGCAGATTTGCAAGATTTAATGGTCATGTTTAATGGTCCTAACAACATTCGCATGGGTGATAAGCATTCTATAGCGAAATTTGAATATAAATATAAAGAAAATCTAAAAAATGTCATAGTGATGGTAGATGATTTTCAAATATCTTATTCATTAGATAAATTTTTGAAATACGGTAAATCATTCGAAAAATCAGGACACCCATATGAGTTTCATTTTCAAGGTATATTGACGTCAGAAGAAATAGAAAGATTCGTCCAAGAAGACCATAAATTTTATCTCGCGGCTAAAAATTTTCATCATGAATTAAAACAACAGATTGAATTTAAAAAAATTCTTGGAAATCCATTGATTCAAATTAGAAATGAATTAGAGTTAAAGCTTAAAGGATTAAAAACACCCATCAAAAGCATTCAAAAACCAGAAACCAAAAATCTTGAAATATCTTTATCGCATGAGATTCGCAAATTTGATAAATTTTCCCCGATTGAACATCATAAAAGTTTTACTGCACTAAAAAAAGAATTTCAATCAACGGCATTGAATGAAACTATTGAAAAAAAATTAGAGAATCACGAAGCGGTATTAAATAGTTATATTAAAAAGAGCATTCAAGTGCTTCAACAGTCTCCAAGCAAAGATGGTCATATCAAACATACCATAAATGAATTTCAAACGTTGTATGTTGTTTTTATTAAAAATAATAATATGCATGAAAAATAAATTGTTTTAAGAAAATTGCAAAATGTAAAAAATGAATTCGATCCTCCGTTGGATCGTTCATTACAACAATTGCGAGATGAAATAGCACTCCCATTTATAACCATACAAAATGACTTTTATAAAAAGTATCAAGAAAATTCCGATCAAGTTAATATCTTAAAAACACTTTATAAAGAAGCTGAAATAAAACAAAATAAAAAATTACAACAAGCGCATCTATTTTCAAAAAACCAATCGATAAAAAAATATTCGGATCAATTAGCTAATCTTAAGAAATTAGTCGATAAAGCGTCGCTAGATGATATTGCTAAAATAAATGAATACATTATTACGATGGATAAAGAATTACGAGGCGTGAATGATAAAATCGCGACATTACAACGCATTCTTCAACCACAAAATCGTAGAAAAAAAACGTCAAAAACTGCACCTGTTATAAAACAACCCGTAGAAAAAAAACAGGATGCTATACCTGTAGAACCAACGCCTCAAAATAATGTCGTAGAAATTTTAGATGACGAAGAGAGAGATACCGTTGCAAAATCCAGCAAGAAGAAAAAGCGAAAACCAAAATTAAAGACAAAATTAACAGAAGAAGAAAAATCTGCTTCATCCGCAGGTCCTACCATAGATATACCGTCGGTATCGCAAAATAGTATGTCATGCCCATCCCCAATAAAAACATTTGGGGATAAACTCCAGAGGGAATCCAACCAAATGGATCCCCGTCTTCACGGGGATGACAAAGATAATTTAGCTTCACCCGTAGAGAAAAAAAATACAGCGCTTAAGCCTGCCTGCATGACGAACGTTGGCGGGCCAATACAACCATCTTCGCATCAACAACTAGGATTCTTTAAATCTGAAATGGTGCGAGCGGTAGCAAAAGCACTCAGCAACACGCCTACAGATACGATCCCTTATTCTTATGGCCTACTGATTCGCTGCAAAAATAATAAATATCTTCATGCTTTCGCAAAAAAAATAACATCGAAAATCAAAACTTTTAAGCCGAGCAAAGAATTGCTTTCGCAACCACATATTTCATTGTTTTTTGTAGAAGACTTAAAGCTTAATGATGAAAAATTAAGACAAAGTCTCATTAAAGATTTACAAATCATTTTTGCACTTTGTTCACTACCCACAAAAGTTCTCTTTACGAAAATTAGTGCGCTTGGACTAGAATATAATACAAATAAATTTATAAGTTTGGAAATTGAACCGAGAGATCAATTACATCGAATTTATCAAAGTTGCATACAATTATTTAAGAAATATGGCATTGTCATTCCCAAACAACCTGATTTTGTACCACATCTCACATTGGGTTACTCTAAAGAACCCATTACCCAACTACAATTAAATACTATCGATCCAGCTCTCATACAACGGCACATCGAATTGGATGTATCGATATTGAATCGAAAACCGCCTGTGCCGATAGGTATTTCACCTTATCTTGTGCCCAAAGAAGAATTGGCGAGCTTTCATTTAAACTTAGAAGAAAATCAACAGTTGAAATTAAAAATTTAAAACATACTTTCCCAAGGAAGGTTTGCAATGTTGGGTCTTGGCAACAAAACATTGTCATCAAGATGACAATCGGCGGGTGTTATATTCAATTGTTTTAAAATTTCTGCGGCTAATTGTGGCGCAAAAGCAAGCTTCGTTGGCCATGCGACGATGATGTTGCCAAAATCTTTGAAATAACAATGCGCGGGACGGCTACCATCTGGCTCTTTATTTTCTGCGCGATCAACAAAAAAACTTGAGTATTCCGCACGAGATAAATCGCACCATGGGAATAATTCTTGCAATTCTTTTTTAGTCGCGTCGATTTGTGCAACCCTATCGCGTTTTACCCCAGCTTCTGCAATTTGCCCACCGATATACCAAATATATTTATCATAAGAAATGCGATGCGTGGTGATAGTTAACCTTGGTAATGCACTTAAACCTAAACAATGTCCATACACAGGTGTAGCAATATCATGTTTTACCATTACCATGTGCAATGGTCTTTTTTGCATGGCGAGGGGGGAATTTTTAAGTTTTTTCAAGAGCTGTTCATTACCACTGCCAGCCGTAAAAATATATTTTTGCGCCTTTATCGTAATGCCATCGCTTGTTTTTAACGAAATAATGTGGTCATTTTCATCAAGCGAAATATCATGCAGCGGATCCATTTTGTAAATGTATTCTCGATAAGGTTCAGCAAGTGCTTGAACAATTTCGCGTGCATCCAATACCATTTCGTCGAGTGCATATACCTCGCCTTTAAAAAGGGGGCTCCGAAAAATTTCAGGGTACTCATGTTTTTCTAATTTTTTCGTATCACTCTTTAATGTTTTACTTGCAAAAATCCCGGCAAATTTTGACAAAATCGAAGTGGTCCATAAATATTGCGCGGAAGATAAAATGGATACACTCGATAAATCAATCTCTCCATTTCCCTCCAAACATGCGCGCCAAATATTTGGAATGTTATTTAATGCTCGCGCACTTTCTGTCATCTCGCCAAGCAAAGCATACTTCATACCACCGTGAATAATGCCTTGCGATTTTATGGTTTGACCTGATCCTAACGCATCAGACTCTAGCAAAATCGCAGAAAATCCTTGTTGTTTCACACGATTGAACAACCATAATCCGGCGATACCACCGCCAACAATTGCAATATCCGTTTCAAGTAATTTCATGAAAATTTCTCTATTTGTCATTCTGAGCGAAGCGAAGAATCTTTGTCAGTTTCAGGAGATCCTTCGCTTCGCTCAGGATGACAGCGTTTAAATTAATACATTATATAATTTTTCGCGGTTTTTTGAACGCATAAAAGATGACACATGTCAGCGCAAATACGTATAAAAAATCCCATCCGAACGTTAAAATATTTTTACCGTTTCCAAATGATCCTAAATAAGAAAATAAAGTCAAAATGGAAAAATAAGGCAAAATCCACCATGCGCCTCTCCACTCTTTCCACCACAAATTATTTTTGTGACGATAACAGAAGCCCGCAAAAAACAGTAATCCGATACTTAATGCAATCATCATTCGTGAAACCGTTTCCCATCCCGTCCAAAATATTAAAAGATTACAAATATAAAATGCAGTAAGAGAAATCACATTCGCAAAAGGCAAGAAAAAAGGCCGCGGCGTATCCGGCTGACTTTTTCGCAAACCTATTAATGCAATCGGTCCAATAATGTATGAAAGAATAAAACAGGAAATGATGAAGCTCACCAGTTTTTGCCAGGCTGGGAATGGTAAAAATAATAATAAACCGACTAAATAATTTAAAAATATGCTCCGTAACGGCACACCTTTTTGCGTGAGTCGTAATAACGTCTTCGGTAAAAAACCAATTTGACTCAAACCATAGCTAATACGCGCGGTCGATGCGGTAAAAACAAATCCTGTGCCAAATGGAGAAATTAATGCATCCGCGTAAATGATCACAATAAACCAACTTAAACCGAGCGCTGCGATCAAACCGCTAAAAGGTCCGGTATCTCCTTCATAATGTAATTTATTCCAACCTGATGCAAACGCCTCAGGGGAAACCGCACCGATAAAAGCCATTTGCAAAAATGCATATAAAAAGATACAAAAAATCATGGAACCGATGAGTGCGAGCGGAATGCTACGTTGTGGATTTTTGGTCTCACCTGCCAATTGTAAAACGGTGTTTGAGCCAATAAATGAATAAATAACGCCACCTAAGGGCAATGCGGCTAAAATGCCATGCCAACCAAATGGTGCAAAACCTCCCGTTTTTTCGTCGGAAAAATGCGACGGCTCAAAATTTAATTTTAATAAAATGACAACCGTCATGATAGGAACAATTAATTTAATTGCCGTAATAATGCTATTGGAACGACTAAAAAATTGTGCGCCATAAAAATTTAAAAAACACATCAAAAACATAATCATAGCCGCTAAAAACATGCCTAAATATGTTAAAAGATGAACGCCGGAGCTTGTTTCCATCAACCCAGGAATGTAATTTGCAAGATATTGGATAATGCCAAGCGTTTCGACTGGCGCGACCGCAACACTTGAAATCCAAACCATCCATCCAATCAGAAAGGAGAGCAAGGGTCCATGGCTGTATTGCGCAAACTGAATCATACCACCAGCGACAGGGAAGGCGCTGCCAAGCTCAGCGAATGTCAGTGCAATGATAATCATTAATACTCCGCCGATTATCCAAGACACAATCGCGGCAGGCCCCGCAATTTGGGCGGCGTATAGGGGTCCAAAAAGCCAACCTGAGCCGATAATGCTGCCAATACCTGCGAATAAGAGACCAATTGGAGTTATTGTGCGTTTAAAATTCATAAAATCTCCATCAATAGGACCTGAAAAGCTAACAGGGACGCGGGGTGCGTGTCAACATTTGACTAGTATAAAATCCACCAAGGCTGCAAGATCCAGTTGTAGAGTGGATTAGTCGTGTTTTTTACGACGTAATCCACCAAAATATATCATCCATTAAAAAAGGTGGATTACGGCAAAAAACGCCTAATCCACCCTACATTTCTACCTCTCTGGATCCCGCGAATAAATCGCGGGACGACGGTTATTTACATCAGGCTTAGTGAACTTTTTGTCTTCACTAGCCTCTGCAAAAAATTGCTGCGAATAATTTTTTTTCGTTAATAACGTTAAAATATTTTCATTATTAGCCTTAAGTGCAACATCTATCGGTGTTTCGCCATTTTTTCGTCGATGATGAATATTTGCATGGTTTGCTAATAATAGTTGGATAATTTCGGGATGATTATTTTCGATCGCTGCAAAAATCGCTGTTTCTCCATCACGATCTGCTTTATTCACATCGGCCCCAAAATTCAAAAGTGTTTTCACAACTTTTACATGCCCGTAAAAACTCGCGACAAATAGCGGCGTACCCTCTCTTCCCTCCATGTCAGGTTCTGCACCGTACTCTAAAAGATATTTCGCAATTCTCTGATATCCCGAATAACTCGCATGTAATAACGCCAACCGTCCGTCTAAAGTCGCAATGTTTGGTGGGGCATTTTTTTTTAATAATTTTTTGACTAAATCCGCATCATGACTTTCTGTCGCAAGATATAATGGAGATATTTTTTCATCATCGGTTCGATCGACATAATTTTTTCGAAGAAAAATAAAATGTAATAATTTTTTTCGTGTAGATTTTTCTGCAGAATTGTCTGGATTTTCACTATTTTGGTTATCAATCACATGAACGATGAGAGATAAATAATCCGTTTCATCAGAAAATTCATATAAATATCTCAAAATTTTTGCATGTAATTTTCTTAACGACGAAACTTTTTTTGCAATTCCCCCTTTTGCGTTAGGATTATAAATATAATAAATGTGATCTCGTTGCAAAACCCCGATGGTATGTGAAGATCCGGAAAGGACTATCATTTTATTTTCTGCAATTGTCATTTTTAAAACTCTTTTCAATTCTTTTATGGAGAAAATTCCTGAAAATCGTAACTCAATTTGTTTTTCCATCGTGCTTTCCATATCCATTTGTCGCAATCCATTGACATATTTTTCGGGATTTTGTAGCCATTCCATATGATTTAAGAATTTTTCAACATCTGAATCTTCATGCAAAGGTCCGCGAATAATTTTTTTGATGGTGTGATAAAACCAATTTTCATTATGGAAAGACATGTGATGAAGCCAAAGTAATGTTAATCCATGACAAAATCCATGGGTTAATACCATCGATCTTTTTTGAGATTTTAAATAATGATTTAATTGCTGAATTACATTAATTTGATCGTAAGTCATATATACCTCCTCGATGTATAGGACACGATTTTTTTAGTGTTATTTTTTTAATGTATGCTAATTTGCTTAAGATTTTCTTAAAATTATTATGTGCA
>JABDCZ010000064.1:0-7723 GCA_013287885.1 Gammaproteobacteria bacterium | reverse complement strand
TGATTTCTCAATCGACAATGACAAAAGGAAGGAAGGTATGAAGCTTAAAAAATCTTATTTTTATCTGATTAATATTTTAACTTTATCAGTCAATGTGTTCGGGGGGGGGGGCAGCCTATGCACAAAATCCTGCGAATCCCGCCTCAGTAGGATACGTCGACGAAAAAGCTGCCTTTCTACAAACACAAATTAATAACTTACCTGCTGCTGCTCCTGCGGTCGGTTCTTTATTTCCAAATGCACAAAATCCAGATGGGGTTGTCATTTATACCGATGGTAACGGTCATGGCATCGTTGCAGCGCTTATGGATGCGGTGGACCCATCTGTTTCACCCGGAGTTCCTTATACCAATGCATTAGCTATTCTCGGTCCGACAGCTCGATATCCAGCGTTTTTTACAGGAACGAATACTGATATTGTGAATGTTTCACCGCCGACTCCTGGTAATTCCCATACGATTCTTGCTCACTCTACTCTTTGTACCAGCAATACCGATTGTGCCGCATTTGCAGCTAATACGTTTACCGGCGGTTATCTAGGCCATCCCGGCAGTGATCCGGTAGGAACGTGGTATTTACCTTCTGAAAATGAACTCATGCTTGTTTTGAATCTTGATCAAATGATCAATCTAGGAATTATTACAGCGCCTTTGCACTATACGCAATTAGCCACGAATACTTCCGCTGGTAGCTGCTCTAATAATGATTTCTGCGCATACTGGAGTTCCTCGGAAAATCAGCTTGGTACTACTTTGTCTAGGGATTATGCATATTTTGTGACTACTGCTAATAACTCATTTATAGCGTCATATAATAGTAACATCTCAACAGCTACCAAAGACAATGCTTTCGGCGTGCGCGCTGTCCATACTTTTACTTATTGATGTTAAGCATGTTTTTTGTTAAAAATTTTAATGCAACCATTTGGATAAACAATTTTTTAAGGAATTTATCGTGTTAAAAAAAATACCTTCATGTGTTCTAATATTACTTTTTACTTTACCCACCTTCGCGAAAACCCCTCCCAATTATAAAGGAGAAATCATTCCCTGTGATGTTCCTTCTTGGCTGCATTTGGGTGTGTATGGTGGTTATGGAAATGTTAGTGGCGCTTATGAAAACGATGGACAATTTACGCAAGGACGTTTAGCTTTGAGCGCAGAGGGATATAACTTCAAAGCATTTTCATTAGGGTTAGAAACAGGCGTACAGTGGGGCAATGATATGCGATTTGTTGTTCCAGATTTTTTTGATTTTAGTCCTGGCGGTTTACCTGTGCAAACGACTTTAAAACCTTTAGTTGATTTGCTGGTCATTCTTAAATACTCATTTGGCGAAGAATCTAATTTTTCAGTCTTTGCGAAAGGTGGTATTGCTTACCGTCAATTGCAGTTCATGGACAGAACTTCAGATGATGATACATTAAGAAAAATCAACGGCGAATTACAAGCCGGTTTAGGATATAACGTGACAAGACATGCCATGTTGACGGTGTTTTATCAAGGCATTTACTCTGGCAATTCTGCAAATATTACCGTTGATGCTGATGATAATGTGAAGCTAGGTCGCATACCTACCCAACAAGCCGGATTTTTAGGTGTTAATTACGCGTTTTAATTGCAAAGTGAGGGGCACAGATCAATGCAATGGATGTGCCCCGATTATATAAGAGGTAATACGGCATTTTGCTTAAATGTGACTTCCTGACTTTGAGTGGTTTTTAAATTAAGCACATGATTTTATTTGAAATGATTTTTTAATTCAGGCATTACACTTTAAGTGTCATTATTTTTTTTGGCGCTTTTATTTTCAATATCCTATAAATTTCTTTTGCCAGTGGATGTATTTTGGAAGGCAATAAAAAATGCTGGTTGGTTTTATTATCTTTAATGATGCTAGCCTGTACTTGCATTAAAGAATCACGAATTTTTGCCGGCGAACTCTTTTGAGATTGTATTGCTAAACGATATTCTAAATAGCGTATACAAACAAATGCTATGAAATTTATAGCAATGTGTGCCTTTACTCGCTGCGGTGTCCAATGATAAATGGGACCTATTTTTAAATCATGTTTTTTGATTCTGAAACATTCTTCAATTTGCCACAACCCGCGATAGTATGAAAATGCTTCTTCGCCAGTAGTGTTTTTCATGTTTGTAATGATGCCGGCAAGGCCATCCCATTGCATATCGTTTTCGATCTTAATTTTGTTTATTTCAATAGCTGCATCTCCAGTAATCGAAATATATTTTTTATATCCATAATTACTTACTAATGATTGAGGATTTTTGCTTTTTTTCAATTTTTTTTCTAATTTCTCTATAGATTTTTCGCGATCATATGCATCTTTTCTTGCTCGTTCTGGACTATAATTTACAATCAAAAAACGGTTAGATATATAGTCAAATTCAGCAATCTTTTGATCAGGATTATTTTGCATTACTGTATAATTTTGTTTGTTTAAAATTTTAGATTTTAATTTTGCAGATACATTTTTTATTCTAGCACCAACAATATATTTGTAATTGTTATCTTCAAAATACTTAAGATTTTCATCACTCAGAAGACCTCGGTCAGCTACAAAAAAAATTTCCTCAAGTTGATAACGTTGTTTTAATTTTTCTAGGACCGCAATTAAAGTATGTCCCTCATAAGTTGATCCAGGAAATATTTCATAACCAACCGGCAACCCTTTTTCTGTAACAAATAAAGCAAGCAAAACTTGAGATTGATTAAATTTCATGTCCTTACTATAGTCATTTTGTTTTAACTCATCTTCAGAAAACGATTCAAAATAGAGTGTGGTTGCATCATAAAATAAGATTCGCAATTTATCGTCTGTTAATCGTAATGCGGTACTCAAGGCTGATTTTTGTATTTTTTCACAAAATTTATCATCGATTTTGTCCATCATTTGGCAAACATTATCTAAATTAATATGAATACCAAATTTTTCATTAAGCAATTCAACGCTCGAACGTTTACTGCTGGGATCTGCTATACGGGCTAAAACAATTTCACGTAAAATTTTTGCTGCAAATTCACGACGTTTGGGTTGACAAAAAGGATTACTGAAACCTAAATGATCATAAATATATCCATAAATGTCGTGAATACCTAAAATATAACGTTGACATTCTTCAAGAGAGGAAGCATTAATTAATAACTTATCAGACACCTCCTGTGTCTCGCCTAGAAATTTTCTAGTATTATTATCGTCAGGAACGCTCTGACCGAGTTTCTTATGAGTGATATCAATTTTGATGGTTTCTGCAATTCGCTTTAATTCTTTTATTTTTTCTTTTGTTTTTGCTGTACCAATATGTCGAATAACACGCTGCTTAATTTTTCCTTCTAAACGAAAAGATTCAACTAATTGTACCGAAATGTTTTTATTACGTGGTGTTTTTTTAATGCGTATATACATGTCAGATTTTCAAAATCCTTTTTA
This sequence comes from Gammaproteobacteria bacterium, assembly GCA_013287885.1. GTDB lineage: Bacteria > Pseudomonadota > Gammaproteobacteria > DSM-16500 > DSM-16500 > JABDCZ01. Next base: position 4,272 of record JABDCZ010000064.1, on the reverse strand, counting down.
TGCAAACTATAGTAAAATCCATTCACCATGTTTTTTTATTTCCTGATACATCGCATCGGGAGCTAAATCAATTTCATTTGGCCAAGTGACAACACCATGATCAATAAATACTTTAGAAAAAAATTGAGGATCATTTAATGGTTCAAAAATACCAATTAAATGTTGTGGCATGAACCGTACCTTTCCGCTTGTGCCATCTGCAAAGCGAACCTCGAGAGTTAAGCTCTTATTTGTTTTAACTTCAATTACATCCCAATACATTTTTAATTCTCTACTTTAATGGATCTATTTTCTTAGGCTGCCGTTTTGTTTGACATAAATTCCAATCTTCGAGTAATTCATCTTTATGAAGTTCTGCCCAATCAAGCACAAGTCCCAATGCTCTGCGCGGCAGCTCCCCTTCGAGAATTTCCAGCTTCTCTATATTAATTGTAGCCTTAAATTCGGCATATTCTACATGAAAATGCGCCGGAAGATGGTCATTGAAAAACATTTTAATCAAAATTCCATAAAAAGTACTAATAGTAGGCATGAGTTATTTGATCCAAAAATAAAAATCTATAAATATTCAATGAGCTATTGTACCTTCAGTCATTATAAAAACAAGAATAAATTAATATCAGGCATTACTTATTTTTTAAAATAAAGCCATAAAAAACATATGCTTGAAGAGCAATTACATAACTACCGCTACAAATTTGCTGCAGCCGGTATTTTGAATTTTCAGAGAGGTGTGATTTATTAAGCGCGCCCGGAGAGATTCGAACTCCCGACCACCTGGTTCGAAGCCAGAGTTGGTAAAATTAATTTTTTTTAAAATCAATTACCTACCCAACAAGCCGGATTTTTAGGTGTTAATTACGCGTTTTAATTGCAAAGCAGAGGGGCACACGCCAATGCAATGGATGTGCCCCGATTATATAAGAGAAAAAATTTTCATAATATTTTCTTTAAATAAAGGATTATTTTCTAAAATTTCTTGAGAAAAGTTATGAGATTTGCAGTCAGTGCACAGAGCAAGGATTTTATGTAATCCATTTTTTTCGTCAAAATGAATAATATTCATGCCATCATGAAGACCAAAAGAATTTCTACCTTCCATTGTTTTTTTTTGACTTCGGCTAGAAATGGGAATGTTTTTCCATGATAAGATTGCATTCCTTTTCTGTTCGCAAATTATTTTGATTGGATCATGAGATACTAAATTATCCTCTAAATATAATCTGATCCAATCTTCGTTGGTAGTGAATCTTATTCTGCCTTTATTTGGGTCTGTAATTGTATAATACATATACGTGCACCCATATAGGCTAAATTGCTTATAAAATGAGAAAAGTTGCAGCTCTAAATCTTCCGTGAATGGATTTGACGGTAAGATAATATTTTTTTCCATGTCAAGCTCATTATTCTATTTATAAAATTTTTTAGTTAATTCTAATATTCTTCTCGAGGCTTTAAAATTGTCACCAAACATTTTGACTGTTTTATCCCTCATTGTTGTTGCATGATTATCAAAATAATTTTGTAAATCTTCCCTTGAATCAAGTTCGTAATGGACCGTGATTTTACAATATAATTCTGAATCGCAAGAATTGTCCGTAAAAATTGATGCATTTTGAAAGCCTTTAAATTTTAATATTTCATCGATATGGTGAGGTAACCATTCTAAAAAGTTCTCATCAATCGTCTTGTTAATTTCTAAATTTACTTCATATTTAATCATATTGTTATGCCTTTTGTGGGTTAGATGGTAAATATTTAAATCGCTTAGGGTTATTTAAGTGGGTGAATAGAAAGTAAATTGGTATCACTGTAAATATCATTATATAAATTGCAGGGGAATTAATATTATTGGTTAAAAGAGGTAAATATAAGCAAGCTAATGGTGCCATTCCACCCGCAATTGATATACTGATCCCAAATCCAATTGCCATTGAGGTTGCTCTGACTGTGTTTGGAAATAATTCACATAAAAAAGCGGGTAGAGAAGCATTCAATGTCGCAACTAGGCTGACATTAATTAAAAGAAGTATTTCCAGAGTAATGATGTTTTCTGCGTTATTAAGCAAAAAATATAATGGGTATGAAAAAAATAACATCATAAAACAAGAGAATAATATCAATTTATTTTTTCCGATGATATCCGAAAGTATGCCCATCATGGGCAGTAGTGCTGCATAAAAACATAGATTAAAAGTATTTAATTTTATAGAAGTTAATAAATCTAATTGTTTAAACATATTTAAATGCGTTGGCATGTATATCAAAAAAACAGTATATGCAGTTGCTGATAATAGCGTGAGTGCATTCCTGCTGCCAAAATTGCTTTATTATTATTTTTATTCATATTTTTATATGGGTTTATTAAATTGTTTTAGGGTCATTTTTTCTATGCCATATTATAGGTGCTGCAAAAATTAAGTCTATTTCATAAAGAACTGGTTCATGCAATATGGTATTAGGGTTATTGCAAAATAAATTATACAATCCTGCATTTTTGGATTTTTTAATTTTTCTAATGTAGATAGATTGATCCTTAAGTTGTACGATACAATTCATATCTATTACAGAATTTATATGATTAGAAAAACGTTTTTTACCTCCGACGTAATCTCCGGGGAAGTAAAATGGTTCCATCCCATCATCAGTAACTAACATCACAATAGCATCATTATTTGTTTTTGAAAAAAATCCGATTTCTTTTTGAATTGAAATCTCATCATCCCAATTAACTAAAATATCTATATTGGAATTAAATTGAGTATAGTGTGGTTGATTATAAATTTGAGGAGGATTACCAATTCCATATAATAACCATTCAGATGAACAGATCAGCATTTTTGATCTGAAAATATCGATTAATTTTTTAGCTGCTTTTTCGTTTAACGGATTTTTTCCAATTTCCCAAGCTTGTAAAGTGCTGGCGCTTACAAAAAATGTTTCCTCCATGTCTTTTCTTGAAAGACCCGCTAGGAGTCTTGTCATTTTAATCCTTTTACCACATGCACATGCATCATTTGTTTTAATTTGCATGAAGTTTCCTGTCTAAGATTTATTTAAGCGACTTGTGCTGGTAAGCAAACCTTGTTTATTTAAAATATTCGTGTTAATTAAATTGTTATAATTCGAAGGAGTGGTATGGCGTATTATTTCATGTTCAAGTAAGTTTGCAGCCCACTTTTTAATTTTTGGTGTACCAATGAAAAAATTAGTCGAATAATTTTCATTTAAAATATTAAATCTAAAAAATAATGGTGCAAAAGCAATATCGATTAAGCTTATTTCATCTCCATTAAAGTAGGGTAATTTTATTTCGGAATTCTCTATCCAATTTAATCCGGCAGTTAATCGATTTATTAAAGACTCGTAATTATCTTTATCAGTTGCGCATATTAGTGCATATAAGGATGAAATAAGAGTTGAGCTGTATTCGCTCCAGCTTTTATTTAATGCTTTTTGCAAAGGATTAGAGGTTTGTAAATTAAGATTAAATTTTTCATTAATAAATTCATTAATGACTAAAGATTCAAAAATATGAGAACCATCGATTTCTAATATTGGTACCTTTGCCGTGGGTGAAATCTTCAAAAACCAATCAGGTTTATTAATTAAATTTATATATATCATCTCGAACTCAACTTTTCCTAAGGCAAATAAGATTAAGCATCTTTGTACAAAAGGGCAGGTTGCGGAGCCGATAAGTTTTATATTCATTATAATGATCCCTCAATTTTAGAATTATATTAATATCACCCATAAATTTTTGAGATATTACAATTTAAATATTAAAATTGCCATTATTATTAATCAATTTATATATTAAATTCGCATATAAAATATTTGACTTATAGTAAAGACGCACATATATTTGAGGCCGGATAAAAATGTTAGGTATTGTTTTTTAGGAAAATAATTTAAAAACAATATTTTTTAAAGCGTATTACCATATTTAAAATAGATCATAAAAGTCATGGAGACTCAATTAATGTCGGGTGTATATAATGCTGTTACATTTCAAAATGCCGATAGTCCTTTTACAGAATTATTTTTTTTATTAAAGAAGCGCATAATATTGTCGAACGAAATACAATCATTGGTATGTAATTCAGATGAGTTAAAAGTTTTACGACGGCACACAGATAATGCAATGGACATTTTGTTACATGGATTACAGGATTTAGGTAATCTAATGAGTGTAGCTGTATACAATCAACAAAAATCTGAAAATTTAGAGGGCATTGGATTTTTTATATCTGCTATTGGGAATTTGAC
>JABDCZ010000063.1:0-7972 GCA_013287885.1 Gammaproteobacteria bacterium | reverse complement strand
GTGGATCTGATAAAAACCTTATCGTAAATATAGACACGAATTCTCGCTTCAATATTTGGATCCATATTTGTGGGTTTATTTTTAAAACTCTCCCATTTCCTAATAGCTGTATGACTCTCATTCACAATTTTACTGAATTCTCTTAAACTAAGAGAAAAATAACTTCTAATAAATTTGATTTGATTACCAGTTAATTTAGGTTGTTGTAAAATTAAATTTTTTGCGGCTTTTTCTGCAATAGACTCTACATCAATTTTTGGAGCGTACTCGCCCCTGACAAAAATCATTTCGATATTTTTTAGTTCTATTGGAAAACCTAATCCTTCATAAATATATGTTTTAACAATTTTTTTTGTCATATTATTGCTCCAATCGAATAACGGTAATTATTAATAAAGTCACCTCTTTTTCAAAAGAAATAATAATTCGAATTTTATTTTCATCCACATCTAAACCTTCAATACAATAATTCCAATCCTGGAAACCTTTTATAAAAATATCTTTTCTTTTATTTCTTTGCCTTTTGCGATTAACTTTATTTATTAATATTTCTAAAACTTCATAATCATTGATACTACGATCTTTCTGTCTTTTTTTAGCATGAGGTAAAAATAAATAATTTCCATTACGAATTTGTTGCTCAATTAAATTCCATAATTCTTTATCTGATTTTTTAGTAGGTTTTTCCATTTTTGATACAAACGCTCCTCATTCTTTAACCAAATTATAATAGAAAAATTACTAAGTGTAAACCTAGTTTCCATTTCTCCTTATTCAAAGACACCTAATGCATTTAAATAACATATTACCCTTGCGCCGCACGCCGAGGTTTGCGGGGAATATTTTGCGATCGCGCACGTTTTATTTTATTGGTGGTCAATGGAATTTCTGTCACAATGACATCCCAAGGTACATACAAACCATTCGCATTTTTCAGTATGAGACCTAAACTTACTAAAATACTAACGTCTTGATGAACGTTGCTGTAATCTCTTTGCAAAGCAATGGCTAAAGAACGAATGCTTGTTCCATCACACGAATGTATATATTTTAATATTTCAAACCGTTTTGGCGTGAGCGTTTTAAACAACAAACGTGGATTTTTAAAACTAATTTTTTCAGTAGTTTTTAATTCTGCATTCCCATTTTCTATTTGATGCCATACCTTAACAAACTCTTTTGCTGCTTCTTCTATTGTTCCTGTTCGAACCGTTATTTTTTTATTCATTTAATATATCCTCATGATGGAATTTGGAAATGTCAAAAATAAAATCTTTCATTAATTCTTCTACACTTACAAACTGATAAAATATTTCTTTACTACCTATGTGTTTATGGTCACCTTTGCCAGATTCATTATCATAACGAATAATACAATGTCCCTTTTTATCACCATGATAGAGTCTATATTTTACACCATGGGGCCTGTCAGGTGTTTTATTAGGTAATTGCCAAATAACAAATTCTGTTATTCGATCTTCCGTGATTATTTTATTGCGATAAATTAACTTTGCTTTCATATATTATAATACACCATATGGTATTTTACAAAATAATAAAATTATATAAAAATCAATTACATATTCCAAGCTAATATTACTCGTAATAACACTCTCATTCTGCATAAATCCTGTGCAGAACACGATTTCCTTTGCTATAATTACGCAAACAATAATTCGGGCCATCACAACAATATGCAATCTCAACAAAATGTAAGTCATCTCAGCGGAGCTGATTTATTTCAATTAGCGACTGATCTTTTAGTAGGAAATAACGTTAATCCAAAAAAAGAAGTGTTAGCAGCTTATTACCTTATTTTATCTGCAAAAAAAGGGTTTTTGAAATCTCAATTAAAAATTGCAGAAATGTATGCGGTAGGCTGTGGGGTTTTACAAAGTGATGAAGATGCGTTTCGCTGGTTTTACAAAGCGGCAAAACAAAAAAACCTCATTGCAGCAAAACGGCTGGGGGACATGTTTTTAGAAGGTCGAGGCGTTGCTGAAAATAGAGATCAAGCGATCGCATGGTATAAATTCGCCGCAAAGCGAGGTTTAATTCCTGCACAATTAAGCCTTGGTGAATTATATGCACTCAGTAAAGATAAAGTTCTCGATAATGAAAAAGCAGTTCACTGGTTTAAATGTGCGGCGAGACAAGGAGATGTCTCATCGCAATATAATCTCGGCTATCTATTAGAACATGAACGTAGTGACAAAAAAGATAACAGCGACGCGATATATTGGTATCAAAAAGCTGCTAAACAAAATCATGCGGAAGCACAAAATCGTCTTGGCGTTTTATACGAAAATGGAATTGGAGTAAAAAGGGATATTAAAGAGGCGTTACATTGGTATCATGCCGCAGAAAAACAAGGCCATATTAACGCGCAATATCATCTCGGTAAAATCTATGAATCAGGAAAAATCAAAGATGAAAAAAAAGCAGCGGGTTTTTTTCAAAAAGCGGCTCTGCATAATCATCTCGGTGCATTATCTCATTTAGCATCGATGATGAAAGATGGACGCGGAATAACAAAAGACGAAAAAGAAGCCCATTATTTATTTCAAGAGTTAACACAACATATTCAAACGGAATCTACTGAATCAGAAGAAATTAGTTTTTCAGAAATCCTAAAAAAAATGGATGTTAAAAAATCTTATATACCAGCAACATGGCCACTTCCTATCGATCAAAGAGGCCCATGTTGTGGTCTTTATGCACTAAATACAGCGGTTACCTATGGATTTCAAGATACCATTAAAAACCCGCCCGCGCGAAAAGAGGGAAATAAAGACGAGACTTCCTATCGCGAAATTGTAAAAAAAGAGGACCAAACATTAGTTGGGGAAATTCACGATGTGCATACATTTCCCATGCTGACAACGCATTTTAATATTCCGAACTGCAAAATAATTAATGACAATGAAGAAATCAAAAAAGAAGATTATATTCAAACAATTTGTACCAATTTAAAAGAGGGAATGAGCGTCATTGCCAGTGCAAATATAAAAGATTCTTATTTTCCTGGCAGTTCTAATGGAGAATATGGCGCACATTGGGCGCTTATTTTTGGCTATTATTTTTCTCTTAAGGAAAATAAATATAAATTCCTGGTGACGCAATATGGAGAATATTATGAATGGGACGCAGAGAAATTGTATGAATCTCATTTTGAGATTCCTGCCGGAAATACCTTAAGAAGAACTGAACTTGAGCTTTACCAAGACAAGGATACCTGGAAAGAAAGATGGAACAAAACCCAAGCAAAAATTCAGCCGTTGCCTGATAAAGCGCTTGCCCCTTGCAGAATTCGCTTCAGACTCTTCGGTGTCCATAAAATGGATAAAAAAGTGCCAGATGATGACCCATATTCCCGACCCTTAACCTCAGTTAGACCCAGATCTTCTTAAGGACTGCTGATAATACTTGTCCAGATCCTTTTCCCTCGCTACAATAGCCGGTCTTGAATTAACAGATTTAAGATTTTTAGGAGCAAGAATACATGTTAAACACTGCTGCGAAAGAGCAGATTATAAAAACCTATCAACGGGCAAACAAAGACACTGGTTCTTCCGAAGTGCAAATTGCACTTTTAACGGCCAGAATTGAATATTTAACAGAACATTTAAAAACTCATATCCATGATATTCACACCCGTTATGGCTTGACAAAATTAGTCAGCAAAAGACGTCGGTTGTTAAACTATTATAAAAGAGTTAACCCAAAAGCTTATCGTGATCTTATTGCCAAATTGGATATACGTGGTTAATAGAAAACTTCTTCTTACTTATCTTCCTGAAAGTTCTTGTTTTTTTCTTCTTTAAGCTATTAAAAAATAAGATTTTTCAGGTGGTGGGTTTCTATCATTTTTAATATAGGAAACATTCAGTGACAGCTATAAAGAAATCATTCCGCTACGGCAATCATACGGTAACTCTTGAAACAGGTGTTATCGCTCGGCAAGCGACGGCTGCTGTCATGGTCAATATGGACGACACCATCGTTTTAGTGACTGTGGTAGGACGAGATAGTGGAAATACGGATCGCGATTTTTTACCTTTAACAGTGAATTATCAAGAACGTAGCTATGCTGCCGGCCGCATTCCTGGTGGTTATTTTAAACGTGAAGGCAAACCCAGCGAAAAAGAAACCTTAACCTCACGCTTAATCGACCGACCTTTACGTCCGTTGTTTAAGAAAGGCTTTAACCACGAAGTTCAAGTCGTGGCCACGGTATTATCTTTGAATCCTGAAGTGGATTCTGATATTCCAGCCATGATTGGAGCATCCGCTGCACTTTCTCTCTCTGGATTACCCTTTATGGGGCCGCTTGGCGCCGCCCGTGTGGGTTATCGTGATAACGGTTATCTTCTCAATCCTACCGCAACGGAATTAGAAAGCTCGCAATTAGAAATGGTCGTTGCAGGTACTGAGCATGCCGTTTTAATGGTTGAATCCGAAGCAAAAGAACTTTCCGAAGAAGTGATGCTCGGCGCTGTCATGTTCGCGCATCGTGAAATGCAAATTGTGATCCAAACGATTAAAGAAATGGCTGCAGAAGTAGGCGCTTCCGAATGGGAATGGGAAGCACCCGCCATGAATACCACCGTTGAAAAACGCGTTGTTGAATTGGCAGAAAAAGACTTAACTGCGGCCTATCAAATCCGCAATAAACAAGAAAGACAAGACGCAATAGCTGATCTTCGTGATCGCATTACGGATCAAATCTTGTCTGAAAATACATCAAAAGAAGATGAAGAAGTCCTGACTGAAGATGTGAAATATGTATTCAGCCATCTCGAAAGCCGTATTGTTCGTGGTCGTATTCTTGAAGGCTCTCCGCGTATTGATGGTCGTGATACCAAAACCGTTCGGCCGATCAATATTAAGGTTGGTGTTTTACCTCGCACGCACGGCTCAGCGTTATTCACCCGAGGCGAAACCCAAGCGTTGGTTGTTGCAACATTAGGTACCGAACGCGATGCACAAGTAATTGATTCCTTAAGCGGTGAATATAAAGAAACCTTTATGCTTCACTATAACTTTCCCCCTTATTCTGTGGGTGAAGTGGGTTTTGTGGGTAGCCCAAAGCGTCGCGAAATTGGACACGGTAACTTAGCAAAACGCGGTGTCAGGGCCGTCTTACCTTCCAAAAAAGAATTTACTTACGTCTTACGAGTCGTTTCTGAAATCACGGAATCCAATGGATCAAGCTCGATGGCATCTATTTGCGGCACCAGTTTAGCACTGATGGACGCAGGCGTTCCGACTCGAGCACATGTCGCAGGTATTGCGATGGGTCTCGTGAAAGAAGGCGAACGTTATGCAGTATTAACCGATATTTTAGGTGATGAAGATCATTTAGGTGACATGGATTTCAAAGTCGCAGGTACATTAGATGGTGTGACTGCACTTCAAATGGACATTAAAATTGACGGTATTACCGAATCTATTATGCGTGATGCATTAGAACAAGCGCGCGAAGGTCGAGTGCATATTCTTGGTATCATGACTGATACGATGCAAGGGCCACGCGTTGAAATGTCTGCTTACGCTCCCCGAATTATCACCATGCGTATTCCATCTGATAAAATTCGCGATGTGATAGGTAAAGGTGGTGTGACCATTCGCTCCCTCACCGAAGAAACTGGCACTGTCATCGATATCTCTGATGATGGTATTGTAAAAGTCGCGGCCGCAGATCTTGCTGCGTGCGAAGAAGCCATACGTCGAATCGAAAATATTACCGCCGATGTGGTCATAGGCAATATTTATGAAGGTACGGTTGTGAAACTCATGGATTTTGGTGCTATTGTAACCTTTTTACCAAATAAACAAGGGTTAGTACATATTTCGCAAATCGCAAAAGAACGCATCGAAAAAGTGAGTGATCGATTAGCGGAAGGTCAAGCAGTTAGAGTCAAAGTGTTAGAAATTGATAAACAGGGTAAGATTCGTCTTAGTATGAAAGAAGTTATTTAACTTCGCAATAATCAGACTTCTAAGGACTTATTTAACTTATGAAAATTTATCTCGTCGGCGGAGCAGTTCGAGATCAATTGTTAGGTTTACCTGTTAACGAAAAAGATTGGGTTGTGGTAGGCACAACCCCTGAAGAAATGTTAAGACTTGGATTTAAACAAGTAGGAAAGGATTTTCCTGTTTTTTTACATCCGGAAACCCACGAAGAATATGCCCTCGCACGTACGGAAAGAAAAATCGGACGTGGATATACGGGTTTTGCTTTTAATACTTCACCAAATGTCACGTTAGAAGATGATTTAAAAAGACGCGATCTTACCATTAATGCCATGGCAGAAACACCAGAGGGTGCTATTGTGGACCCTTATCATGGTGCTTCTGATTTAAAAAATAAAATTTTACGTCATGTTTCCCCCGCATTTTCTGAAGATCCCGTTCGTGTACTTCGTGTTGCGCGTTTTGCGGCACGATTTCGTTTTACCGTTGCCCCCGATACTATTTTGTTAATGAAAAAAATGGTAGAAAACGGGGAAGTAGATACTTTAGTGCCAGAACGCGTATTTAAAGAACTCGATCGTGCATTATGTGAAAATTTTCCAGAAGAGTTTTTTAATGTTTTACATGCGGTCAGGGCAGATCAAGTATTATTTCCTGAGTTACAATCCTGGTCAGCATTAGAAAAAGCTATTCCACTTTCAACTAAATCCAGTGTTCGTTTTGCAGCATTAACCGCGTCATTGTCATTAGATAATTATTTGAAACTTTGTAATCGATATCGACTTCCGACCGAATATCGTGAATTAGGTGAAATGGTCATTAAATATTTTGAACCATGTCAACATGTCGAAAACCTTAACGATGCTGAAGTAGTTGATCTCTTGGTTCGATTAGATGTATTTCGTCGAGAGGCAAGATTTCAAGATTTTATTGTGGCGTGCCGTGCATGCGGACTAAAAACCGCAGATACATTGCAGAAATATTCGGAAGCGGCAAAAAATATTGATGTAAAAAAAATTACTGAAGACAAAAATTTATCAGGGAAGGCGATTTCGGATAAAATTTTTGAAAAACGGATGGACGTCATTGCGAGCCTACGAAGTAGGCGTGGCAATCCATAATGCCGTATGGATCGCCACGCCTACTTCTAATTTGTCATGCCAGCATGCTTTTAGCTGGCATCCAGTCAGCATCTAGCGGAGCCTCTTGGATGCCAGCTAAAAACATGCTGGCATGACAGATCCCTCTTGACTTCCGAAGATGCCTTTAATACCCTGGATCATCATTTAGGACAATCTGGAGAAAACCCGTGAAATCAAGTCGTATTCTTTTAACTGTTGCAACTGGTATTTTTTCATTATGGAGCATGAACGCTATTGCACAAAATACCAATGATGTACAAAAAAGTCAGGTCGAAACCATTGTACATGATTACATTCTCAAAAATCCCGACGTATTAGTGCAATCTTTACAATCTTATCAACAAAAACAAATGGAACAGACACAAAAAAGTTTTGACAAAATTCAAGCGATGGCGCCAAAATTTTCTGATCGTATATTCCGTCAAAATAATGACCCTGTTGCAGGAAATCCCAATGGTACGATTACCCTCGTGGAATTTTCTGATTATCAATGCCCGCATTGTGTGGATATGGCGCCAGTAGTTGAAGGTGTTATCAAAAAAAATCCTAACTTACGTGTTGTTTTAAAAGAATTTCCGATTCGTGGACCCTTATCTGAAACTATTGCTAAAGCCGCTCTCGCGTCACAAAAACAGGGTAAATACTTTCAATTTCATAATGCGTTAATGTCAACGAAGGAACCATTTTCTGAAGATCGCATTTACACTACTGCAAAATCAATAGGCTTAGATGTCAATAAATTAAAAACTGACATGAAAGATAATACTGTTCTGCAACAACTCAAAAGCAATACCCAATTGGCACAGGATTTACAATTGATGTTTACTCCCGTTTTCTTCATCGCCAAAACC
>JABDCZ010000062.1:0-8016 GCA_013287885.1 Gammaproteobacteria bacterium | reverse complement strand
CGCAGCACACGAGCGAGATGAATACGATTTTTGACAGTAATGGTGAGGTGCACAGAAAAATCTTTTTCATCAAATTCTTCTGCTCTGATATTTGCAATATTAGAATCCGCTTCTGAAATCGCGAGCGCTAAACCCGCTAAACTCCCGCGTTGATTAAAAATATCGACGCCTAAATCGACAGGAAAATCGGTTTGAATCTTGGATTCCCAGTGTAAAGAGACATAATGATCATGATTGTGACGAAATTTATCTAAAGCAGGGCAGGATTCGATATGAACCACTAAACCATGGCCAGATTCAATATATCCGCCGATCGGATCGCCGGGAATAGGGCGGCAGCATTTCGCAAAACGGACTACAATGCCTTCCGTTCCTTTAATGATGAGAGGGGAGGTGATGGCGCTAATTTGAGAAGAGGTGTGAGAAGGTTTAGCAAGCTGCTTTGCAACTAATAATGCTGTTCGATTGCCGATGCCAATTTCTTCAAATAAATGACTAATCGATTCTAATTTTGCGGTAGTCACAATCTCTTGGAATTGCTCGTCTGCAATTTGACTTAACGTCAATCCAAAAGTATGTAAAGACTTTTCGACTAACCGTTTGCCGAGTTCAATGGATTCGTCGCGTTGTTGTTTTTTCAAATAATGTTTAATGGTACTCCGTGCTTTGCCGGTAACGACGAAACTTAGCCATGCGGGATTTGGCCTCGCGCCAGCAGCGGTAATCACTTCTACTTGTTGTCCATTGATTAATGGTGTGCTTAAGGGTGCAAGTCTTCGATCGAGTTTGACTGCAACACAAGTGTTGCCAATATCAGAGTGAATCGCATAAGCAAAATCAACCGCAGTGGCGCCTGCGGGTAATTCAAGAATATTTCCTTTTGGGGTAAAGACATAAACTTCGTCGGGGAATAAATCGGTTTTGACATTTTCAATGAATTCAAGGGAGTTTTTGGAGCTTTTATGCATTTCCAACACACCCTTTAACCATTCTTGGGCGCGTTGTTGTGCATCGCCTAGCACCGTTTTTTCCGTTTTATAAAGCCAATGCGCGGAGATGCCATATTCCGCCATTTTATGCATTTCTTCCGTACGAATTTGCACTTCGATCGGCACACCATAGGGCCCGAAAAGCGTCGTATGTAAAGATTGATAGCCATTCACTTTGGGGATCGCAATATAATCTTTGAAACGTTGCGTGATAGGTTTATATAAATTGTGTAAAACACCGAGCACGCGATAGCAGGTATCTATTTTATCTACGATAACGCGAAATCCATACATGTCCATGACTTCAGAAAAAGAAAGGTGTTTGTCATGCATTTTTTTGTAAATACTATAAAGATGTTTTTCACGCTTGAAGACGGAACGCGCGCGAACGTTGTGTTTTTTGCAGGCTTTTTGAATGTCGTCATCGATAAATTCCATCATTTCTTGCCGGCTGCTATTCGCCTTTTGCAAAGCATCTTTTAAGATGCGATATCGCATGGGGTACAAGGTTGCGAAACCTAAATCTTCAAATTCCACTCTAAACGCGTGCATCCCTAAACGATTGGCAATCGGTGCAAAAATTTCTAAGGTTTCTTTCGCAATTCGCCGACGTTTTTTGCGTGGCAGGATGCCGATGGTGCGCATGTTATGTAATCGATCGGCCAGTTTAATCAAAATCACGCGAATATCACGCGCCATTGCCATGACCATTTTACGGAAATTTTCCGCTTGTGCTTCGGCACGTGTTTCAAATTCAATTTGCGTTAATTTGGTTACCCCGTCAACGAGATCTGCGACTTCTTTCCCGAATTTGTCCACAATGTCTGATTTTTCAACATAAGTATCTTCAATGACATCATGCAGAATAGCCGCGATGATGGTTGGGGGATCCATGCGCATTTCGGCTAATATTTTGGCAACAGCGAGGGGGTGAGTGATGTAAGGTTCGCCAGTATGGCGTCTCTGGCCTTCATGGGCGGTTTTGGCAAGCTCATAAGCATCATTGATGATAGTTTGTTCATTATCATCAAGATAAACTTTAAGCTCGGCAATTAATGCATCCAAACCGTCCAAAATGCTGTTCCTCGCCATGATGAATATTCTTTATTTTATTATGTATCACTTTTAGGCTTTAGTCATTCATATTGAATGACTTAAAACTATTCAGCTTCGTCGAAATGATCAGTAGATTCAGGAGCGTCAGAGATGATTGGTTCTTCGGTAATAATGATAGTTTGTTGGGTGGTGGCGATGGGAATCATGTCAATTTCGTGCGCATCGCTGAAATCGGTATGACCTGCTGCAATTTCACGTAATGCAACGACTGTCGCTTTATCATTTTCCCAAGGAACCGTAGGATCAACACTACCTCTCATTAATTGACGAGCGCGTTTTGCGGCGAGTATAACTAATTCAAAGCGGTTTTCCACATTTTCTAAACAATCTTCGACAGTAATTCGTGCCATATAAACCTCATACAAAGGTGTTCATTCTAACGAGGAGATCTATTTTTCGCTAGTGTTTTTTTCTTCCAATTTCGAGAAATCATTCAATAATTTAGAAAATTTAATGCTTTGTTTTTTTTGTAATAACCGATTGGCGAGAATAATATACGTCAAATCGGCAATGGCATGTTCAAAATCTGCATTAATCACAAGGTATTTAAATTCATGAATGTGTTGCAAGGTTTCTTCCGCATTATGAATACGTTCGCGAATAATCTCGGGTTTATCTTGGTTGCGCTTTTTTAAGCGTTCTTCGAGATCAGCAAGCGATGGCGGAAGAATAAAAATGCTATGACAATCTGGAAAAAGCTGTTGAATTTGTTGGGAACCTTGCCAATCAATTTCCAGAATGACGTCGATACCTTTCGACAGCGTTTCTTTCACCCATTGATGGGAGGTACCATAATATTGATTAAATACGACCGCGTGTTCTAAAAATTCCCCTTTTTCGCGCATCGAATTAAACTGACTTTCGGAAATGAAATAATAATTCACCCCATCGACTTCAGCAGCTCTTTTGGCTCTTGTCGTATGGGAAATAGAAACCATAATATCCGGAATGGATTCGACGAGCGCCTTGACGAGGGAGGTTTTGCCGGTGCCTGACGGGGCTGCAATGATAAAAAGATTTCCGGGTGCTTTCATGCGTCCGTCGCCTCTCTCTGCATTCGATCAATAATTAAAGTGGTTGATATATCTTTAATGACACCTAAAACACGCACTTCACCACCGTACGCCGTCACTACTTCGTGGCCGACGACATCTTCGAGTCGTTCGTAATCTCCGCCCTTGACCAAAATGTCTGGTTTTAAGTATTTCAATAAACGTATCGGTGTATCATCTGCAAAAGAAACGACCCAGTCGACCATTCCCAAACTTGCGAGTACGGCCATGCGTTGCTGGACATTGTTGATGGGACGACCTTTGCCTTTTAATTTTTTGACGGATGCGTCTTCGTTGACTGCCACGATGAGAAAATCACCTAATTTTTTGGCTTGTTGTAAATAAGTCACATGACCGGCATGTAAAATATCAAAACAGCCATTGGTAAATACGATTTTTTTGCCTTTCATGCGTTCGGCCGTGAGCGCTAACAATAATTGCTCATCATTCACAATGCCTGCTTCAGGATGGTGATCAGACATTGCGACTTGTAATTCGGCACTACTGACGCTTGCTGCGCCAAGTTTGGATACCACAATACTTGCGGCTAAATTCGCAAGCGCCATGGCATGTTGAATGGTGCTGCCGGCGCCTAAGGCAGTTCCCAACACTGCAATTACGCTATCTCCCGCGCCGGTCACATCGAAAACTTCTTTCGCATGGGCAGGAAGGTGTACTTCTTCTTTGTTTTTTTGAATCAACGTCATCCCACGCTCACCGCGTGTTAAAAGTATGTTGTCGATATCATATTCTTTTAAAAATTGATGACCTTTCTGGATAATGTCATGCTCCGACTCGCATTCACCGACGATGGCTTCGAATTCTTTTAAATTGGGTGTAATGAAATCAGCATGACGATAGATATGAAAATTGTTGCCTTTTGGGTCTACTAATACAGGGACATTTGCTTTTTTAGCGGCTTTAATTAATTCGGAAATATTGCTTAACGTTCCTTTACCATAGTCGGACAAAATAACAAGATTGCAGTGATTTAAGTGTTTTTCAAAAACATGAAGTAAAGAGTCATTATTCAATTGCGGAATCTTTTCTTCAAAATCGAGGCGCAATAACTGTTGTTGTCGGCTAATCACACGCAACTTGGTGATGGTTGGAATGTTAGATAGGCGCAACAATGAATGCGATACCTTAGCGGCAGTCAATTCGCTTTCGAGAGAATTCGCTTTTTCATCATTACCAGTAATACCGACCAAGGTGACTTTGGCACCTAATGCTGCAATATTTAAGGCAACATTGGCCGCCCCGCCGGGTCTTTCATCTTTTTGTTGGATTTTGACCACAGGTACGGGCGCTTCAGGCGAGATACGAGCGGCATCCCCAAACCAATATCGGTCCAGCATGACATCGCCAATAACTAAGATTGAAGCTTTAGTAAAATCAGGTACTTGATGAGACATTTGTTTTTCTGAGTTAAAAATTTGTCTAATTTTAACATAGAGGCTTGAATAAGCAAGGAAAGGAAAATGAGGGTGGTACATTTTCCTACATTTTCCGCCATGTCATGTCACATAACGTTCATTTGAAATAGAGATGAGAATAATGTATAATTTTCAAGCAAAATTAGCAAAAGTGGAGTAAGTGATGCAACAGCGCAAAAAGAAACCGGTCAATCAGGATAGTCTAATTGTCTACAGTGAATTCAAAACTGATTATCGAGTATATGACATCGGGATTATGTCTAATCCTAGTCAAGATATTTACATTGTCCTGGATCCTGAGCCTGGTTATTCAAGATCATCAACCATAAGGTTTTTTGATTCGAAGACTTTATTGTCCCAAGGTCCAGCTATTGAATCGGGTATTGAAGCTTTTACTTTTGTTGCGCCTGTTAATAACGATAAAAATTTAATCTTAGGTAAATTTCGTCGTCCATGGAATAAAAAGCCTGCTTTATATGACTGTAATGAAAAAAAAATAGTTCTTGAGTATAGTTCCCCGCAGACTGCCTTCCATATTTCGGAACTTGTAATATTAGAAGAAAATAACATTGCTGCTAGTAGAGCGGTGAAAGCTCAGATGGATGGCGGCGGATATTATATAACGGTTTGGAAGATCAATGGGGATATGATCTACGATATAGATATAAGTCATCGCGGAGCGCCTCCTCCTCTTCGGATTCTGACATGTGACCAGGATTACGACAGCATTAAGGATGCTGCACAAAACGCAGACAAGTTTCGTCTTTTTTCAGATGGACGTTTCCTTGTTACCACCTCAATAAAGTTTTGGGATATTGGTGAAAAAAACTATATGGGTGTTTACTCATACTCTAGCCCAACTCTCACCTGTAAATTATTATTGGACTTAAGATTTCCAAAAGATCTTTGCTCAATCATTTTGGATTACGCAAAAGGAGAGGGGCATCGTCTTTTCGATGTTAGAAAAACAATTTCTTATGCGATTGAAAAAGATGCGCAAAAGAAAAAACAAAAGAAAAAAGGCCTCAATCCAGAAGCAAGTACTTTTAAACCTAGGTAGTGTGATCGTCATCACCTATGTCATGCTAGCATGACATCACTAGTGTCCGGTAAATTCACGCCCCCTTTGAAAAGGCGTTGTTGCATAAATAAGGTCATCCTGAACGAAGTGAAGGATCGGTTTAATTCATCACCATATTATAGAAGTAAACTGATCCTTCACTTCGTTCAGGATGACAAAGCCTCTGATTATGCAACAACGCTTTTTCAAAGGGGGCGTGAATTTACCGGACACTAGTGAGCATGACATAGGTGATGACGAAATCCATTCTACATCTCAAAGCTTTGCTCTCAGTTTTTTTGCAACGGCCGTTGCAAAGATCTTACATTGTTGTGATATTAAAAATAAGAGCCAGGCCATAAAAGAAGACGAGGGCTTCCATTTTGCCTTCTTAAACTTTCTGCAACGCTCGTTGCAGAAAGTTATATTTCATCAAATATATACAATATAATATCATATATTCAATAACATATAAATAGCCTAATAGTTAAAGCTATTAGGGATAGGCCACGTTCACCGCCGCATAGGTGGCTTTAGAAGGGCCTGTTTTTGTTTGCATAACAGAAAGACCCCGCAACAGCTCATAGAATCTCGCAAACATATGCCAATGTAAAAAATTCTTCTATTAAAGAAGTAGACTATAATCAAGTAGTTAGTATAATCATTACCCTAATAAGGTAATTAAATTTTGAAAAAATAACCTAGTAGGGTATACTTAAGTTATGGAAAAGCGCGTAATGACCTATGACTTGGAAGCTATAAAAGAATCGTTTTCCACATGGGACATTTTATTATTTCTTTTAAGGAGAGGTAGACCATGAGATGCCATGCTTGCTGTAAAGGTACACTACATCACACGAAAAAATCGCAGATTTATACCTATAAAGGTAAATCCATTACATTAGAACAACTCGGTTTGTGGTGTAATTCTTGTGAAGAAGGAATCTTAAATGGTGATGATATTGCCAAAACTGAAAAAGATTTTGAAAAATTCAAAACAAAAGTGGATGGCTTGTTAACACCAGAAGAGATTCGTCACATACGTAAAGATGTTCTTCATTTAACACAAGAAGAAGCGGGTAAGATATTTGGTGGTGGAAAAAATGGATTTAGCCGTTATGAACGAGGGGAAACAAAACCACTTCCTGCAGTTAGCAATTTGTTAAAAATTCTTGAACGTCATCCGGAAGAGTTAAAAAATTTCATTAATCAATCTTGTTAGACAATCCAATCTCAGCATGAGGTGAGAGCGACGATATTAAAACATAAATTTTTTTATAATTTTTACTTACGATATCATGTCTAGGAAAATTAAAATATAAAATCCATTTCTATTATTATTAAAAAGGCATTAATCATGAAAAAACTCTCTTTGGTACTGGGTTGCTTAATAACTACAAATTCTTTTGCAGAGATCCTTATTCTAAAAACGGAACATACAGTTTCTCCTGGATTTAAGGGAAATATAGAAGTTATAAGAACTGAAAAAACTTTATCTCCAGAAGAAATATCACAAATAAAAAATTCAGAAGTGAACAATTTATCGAAAACATTAACCGCGAATGTCGAAAATGCTTTTGGGGTAGTTAATCAAAAGCCTTACCTTTAGCACAAAAACGAATGCAGGAGGTAAAGAAAAATGGCTAGAAAAACCCATTCACAGCTAAAGAAAGCGGCCTTTAAAAAGGCTGGGGTCAAAGAAGCATATGATTCTTTGGAAGATGAGTTTGGTTTATTGGAAATGATGCTAAAAGCACGGTTAAAAGCTGGGAAAACACAGGAAGAGATTGCAAAAAAAATGAAAACCACCACTTCTTATTGTTAAATATAAGCTTCCAATTTTAAGGTAGAAGCAACCAATTCAACAATTTTGTGTTTGCCGTGTCCTGTAGGGTTGGTTTCCTCGTGTGTTTTTACTATTCCTACGCTTTCCATTTCGTGGATATCTCTTCTCACGGCTGAGCGAGGTCTATTGATGGCTTTAGCGATGTTAGTAATGGAATCAGGGTGTTTCCTGATATTATTAATTAATTTTATTTTGGACGCGCTTAAAAAGTGTAACATTTCGGAGGGATCTACAAAAGTTAATATAGCGCATCGTTTGGGGAGGGATTTGCCTTGATCAGCAGCACGCATTGTTTTTTTTGCGCTATCAAAAAAATCTTTAACTGATCCAATTTTCACTTTTACTAATTTAAAAGATTTTTTGGTTTTTGATTTTCGCATGTAATGACTCCCATTCTTTCTCAAATCTATTTTGGATATCTTCAAAGGATAAAAAATCTATATCGTTTTCTTTTCCGATAAAATGTCGATGATGACGTCCATGACAATTATCATATCCTAATACTCTACCATTATCT
>JABDCZ010000061.1:0-8058 GCA_013287885.1 Gammaproteobacteria bacterium | reverse complement strand
CTCGCGGGAAATAATGGCGGAGACGACGCTTACCAGCAAAGATCTCATTTATCCTATGTTTATCATTGAAGGCGAAAATCGCAGTGAAAATATAGCCTCCATGCCAGGTATCTGTCGTTTTACGATTGATTTGTTGGAAAAAGAAGTGGGAGAACTCGTTGCCCTTGGAATTCCTGCCATTGCGCTTTTCCCCATGATTGATAAAAATAAAAAATCACTGACGGCAGAAGAATCCTACCACCCAGAAGGTTTGGTGCAACGTGCGGTCCGTCACATCAAAAAAATATATCCTGACATGGGCGTCATTACCGATGTCGCGCTCGATCCTTATACTTCACATGGACAAGATGGTGTGGTGAATGATCGCGGTGAAATTTTAAATGATGAAACCATTGAGGTTTTAGTCAAACAAGCATTATCGCATGCGGCAGCTGGCGCGGATATTGTTGCACCATCCGATATGATGGATGGCAGAATCGGTGCGATTCGTGCTGCACTTGAAAAAAATAAGTTTACACAAACCCGAATTCTCGCCTATTCTGCGAAATATGCGTCGAGTTTTTATGGGCCTTTTCGCGAAGCAGTAGGATCGAAAGATTTATTAGGAAAAGCGGACAAATATCAATACCAGATGGATCCGCGAAATAAAAATGAAGCATTGCACGAAGTGCAAATGGATATCGAAGAAGGCGCTGATATGGTAATGATAAAACCGGGAATGCCATATCTTGATATTGTGCATCAAACGAAAGCATTATTTCGCGTGCCAACATTGGTTTATCAAGTAAGCGGCGAATACGCCATGATAAAAGCGTCCGTAGAGCGTGGATGGTTGGATGAAAGACCCGTCGTAATGGAATCTTTAATTGCGATGAAGCGAGCGGGTGCAGATGCGATTTTGACTTATTTCGCGAAAACAGTAGGTATTTGGTTAAAAGAAGGATGTCAATAAGGTATAGGTATGATTACGTTTTCGTGGCTTTTTACTCCATGGGGCAAGCGTTCAAGCTACGGATTGATGGGGCTTTTTTTTATTTTGATTTGCGTTGCTGTTTTTGACATGCAAAAACAATTTCGAGAAAATCACTTCAGTATCAAAAACACTCCCGTGAATCAAACAGAAAACAATCCTCGCGTGAGAGAAACATCGATGGAAGTTATTTCGAAAATTCCGGCGCAACATTTATTCGGAAAAGCCACCCTTCATCCCACAGGAGATGTGCCCATCAGTAGTTTGCAGCTGCAATTAATTGGTATTCTTGCAGGTTTGGACGATCACACGTCGCGAGTGATTATTTCTGAAGCCGGGGGGCTCGGGAAAATTTATCGTGTCGGTGATAACGTCGGCTCGATTCGAATTAACGCTGTCACGCCAAATGGGGTTATACTCGAAAACAGTGGGCGTTTGGAGAAATTGCCATTAAAGCGCGAAGTACTTACTTTCCAAGGAATGCCAAAAAAATTATTGAATGGGGCATAAATGTTTTTTTTCGGTCGTATAGTTTTAATAGTGTTAATGATTTGCTTTTTGTTCTGTGGTTGTGCGCCGTTTAGAAAAGTTTATATGGCGGAAAATTTACAGCTCGGTCGTTTGACTTTTGAGTCGGGTGATTTTAAAAAAGCGTTTTGTCAATTGTTACCCTTAGCTGTCGAAGGAAGTCGACAAGCGCAATATGCCGTCGGCTATATGTATTTTTATGGTTATGGCGTACCGCTAGATCGCACGTCTGGTCTCTTTTGGATTAAGCGATCTGCTGATCAATACTATCCACCGGCGATGAAGGCGCTTGTGATGATTGAAAAGTGCGAAGGCAAAGAATGTGCGCCGGCGCCGAATGCGAAAGTGTCATCCTGAGCGCGGCGACTAGACCCACTCCTCATGCAACACAATATCTCGCCATCCCCAATCTTCAGCATTGAAAAAAACTTTTTCCCCTTTTTTTCTTTTTTCCATCATATCGACGAAGAGTTGATGCAATGCATTATCATCGATAAAGCCAATGTTTTGTTGACGGAGACGATCGAATAATGCATTCGCATTTTCTGGCGTAAATCCCGAGCCGACATGATGTTCGATATGATAAACACAGTGATCCTGCGGTAAATTCATCTGTGGAATATCATGAAAATGGGCTTGATAGAGCAAAATGCTATCGATATGCCACGAATACATTTCCCATTCTGGATAACCTCGAAGCGTTTGCCAGTGTTGTTTTGAAAGTAAAGTGAAATCTCCGCAGGCATTTGTGTGCAGATGATTCAAGTGTTTTCTTTTTTGATAGTGAAGGTAATAGTTTGTGATAGATTTGAAAATATTTTTTTGCCGGATTTTTTTCAATTTTTCCAATCTTTGCAATAAACTTTTTTTAGCAATGGTTGGAACAAATTGACCATTACGTTTGATGACCGTTGAATTTTTTCCGTTGATACGAAAAGCGTTTTGTTCTGCGAAATGTAAAATTTCTTCCCAAGAAGAATTTTCCGGGAGTTCAGATGTAATATCCACGCGATCGGTGCGATAGAGAAATTTTTCGTCGAGATTTTTTTTCAAGAATTGCATGATCGCATCCGAAAATAAAATATCAATATTGGTTGCTAAAACGTAATTTCCTAGTGCACGACGAATCCCAACATTTTTGCCGATCATTTGAAAGAGGGGTAAACTTTCGGCATGTTTCAGTTTGTCATGAAGTTCCCGAGGAACCGTGATAATACGAATTTCTGAGGGGCCGCGATCTTTTGGAAATCGCAACACCTCTTTTAACGGAACATTTTCCGGTGGTGGATTCCATTCCACTAAAATAAGTTCTGCCTGCAAATCATGTCGAATACATTGCGCGACAAATCCATCGACAAAATGCTGCATGCGTTTCGTTAAACTACCGCCATGATTATCATTTCGCGAGGTGGCGACGATACTTAAATGAAAGTTTTTTTGCATTATAATCTCTTAAATCTTTTACATTGTCTCAGGTCTTCCCTGATAGATTCATAAACTTACTCCTGTCATTCCCGCGAAGGCGGGAATCTATTTATAATGGATTCCCGCCTTCGCGGGAATGACAGAAGCTGTCCTAATAGGATGTTTAAAAACTACATTCGTTCCGAAGCCAAAGCTAAATCCGCATCATTATAAACATTTACCGAAGAGGTTTTTAGCATGCTGTCATAAATCCAGCGATACGTTTTTTCTAACCCTACACGTAAAGCAATTTGTGGTTCCCAATCGAGTTTTTCTTTAATCAATGTATTGTCACTATTGCGTCCACGAACGCCAAGTGGCGCATTGAGTTTATATCGTCGTTTTAATTTTACATTCGCAATGTCTTCTATAATATCAACCATGTGATTGATAGAAACCAATTCACTACTACCTAAATTGATCGGTTCTTCAATATTGCTCATCATGATCGCTTGCGTGCCATAAAGACAATCATCAATATACATAAAACTTCGCGTTTGTTCGCCATCGCCCCAGATTTCAATCTCATTCGTCCCGTCCTGTTTTGCTTGAATGACTTTACGGCAGAGTGCGGCGGGTGCTTTTTCTCGACCACCATCATAAGTGCCAAACGGTCCGTATACATTGTGATATCGTGGGACGCGAGTGATCAGCTTAAAATCTTCGCTAAAATGTCGGCACATTCTTTCGCTAAAAAGTTTTTCCCAGCCATAACCATCTTCCGGCATGGCAGGATATGCATCGGACTCTTTGAGTGGCGTGACATTTGCTTCTGTTTGTTTTGAGGCATTATAAACACAAGCGGAGGAAGAAAATAAAAAACGTTCTGGGCGATATTTTTTAGCCGCATTCAACATATTGGTATTAATCAATACGGAGAGCATGCATGCTGCTTTATGGGTTTCAATAAATCCCATTCCACCCATATCAGCCGCTAAATTATAAATGTATCGCGCGTCTTTACATGCAATATCAGCTGCACTTTCATTTTTTAAATCAAGCATGAGATTTTCGACATCTTCAAATAACTGATACCAATGATGAAGTGGTTTTCGGTCAACCGCACGTAGCGATGTGAAACCCTGGCGTCGAAGATCTGCAATTAAATGTCCGCCAATGAATCCACCCGCGCCTGTGACCACAATCAAATCATTTTTATGCATATTTTAATTCCCCAATAGATTCAGCGAAAAAATCATTTCCACGACCAAGATATAATATTTTTGCAATTTCTGAAATAACGTCATACGGTAATAAGCGCCAGCAATCAATAATAATGCGAGGATTTGATGGGCGATCTAATAATGCTCTTGTAAGATTTGATTGATATTCAGGCCAGTTAGTGCAAATCACTAAAATATCGGAATGGTTGACACAATCTTCGACAAAACGGTGTTGTGCAATCGCAGCGTCTAATTCTTTATCAGCATTTGGTAACGCTTTAGGATCGTGCACGGATACGGTGTATCCATTTGCTGTAAGTCGATTGGCCAAGGCAATTCCGAAACTTTTTTCGACGACACTCGTTTCAGCTTTATAAGATAGGCCTAAAACGCCGATTCTTTTGGTTTTATCATGCGTATTGATAAAAGCAATCATACGATCGAGTTGATAATCATTAATGGCATCGGTTGCAATCGCTAAATCCGTTCTTGCGTGTACCAATGCTGCGAGTGCTGAAAATGCAATATTATCTCGCGGAAAACAAGGTCCGCCATATGCCGTGGCGGCTTTCAGATATTTTTGACCTATTCGTTGATCTAAGCCCATCGCATTGGTGACGACGTCAACATCAGCATCCGTGATGCGATCGCAAACATCTGATAACATATTGGCGAAAGAAATTTTTGTCGTGATATAAGTGTTGACGGCAATTTTTGTGATTTCCGCATTGGTGAGATTCATGCGCATGATCGGGGGATTGTTTTCACAAACGGTTTGATAAATCCCGGCCATCATACTACCTGCTTTTGCATCAGATTCGCCAATTAAGATCATGTCAGGCGTCAACATATTCTTAATAACAGTGCCCAATGCAATAAATTCTGGGTTATAGCAAAGCCCAAGGTGTTCGCCTAATTTTTTGTGTGAGGCGGATTCCAACGCATCTTTAATGACCGTATTCGTGGATCCTGGCATGACGGTACTCGTAATCACGACGAGATGATAGCTTGCTTTGTTTCGTAATACTTTGCCGATTTCAGTGACTGCTTTTAAAACATACGCATTATTAAACATACCATCTGGCAAGCTTGGCGTCGGAACGATAATAAAACTAATATCGCTTTCAAAAATCGCAGTTTCATAATCCGTGGTGGCGGTTAAATTTTTGCTAGACTCAATAAGTGCTTGTAATCCAGGTTCATCAACCGGTGCTTTTTTTTGATTGATCGCGTCCACAAAACTTTCATTGAGATCAAGACCAATGACCGAGTGTCCTTTATTGGCAAGCACTGCAGCAAGAGGGGCGCCTAATTTACCGAGGCCAATCACAGAGATTTTTTGTTCTTGATGCATGTAGTTTGTTCCTCATTTTTAATTTGGAGGAAAGATAAGCGAATGGGGGGAGGTTGTAAAGTATTCTGTGTCATGCCAGCATGTTTTTATGCCACCTTTAAGCATGCTGGCATGACAGGGTCTTTTAGCAAGGGGACGACGGTTGTGTTATATCATCGGCACCGCCTTCTCCTCCGGCACATCTTTAATGGAGACCAATTTTTGTTGCGTTTGTGCGGAATTAAATAAAGACAGGCCCGGAATATTAAATAAATTACTGAACTCCTTCGAAGTCACGGTAAAATGCATGCCTTTTAGTGCTTCAAATTTTGCTTTGGTAATTTCAAGTTCAAATAAACGTGGATTGTCTTCATAAAATTTAGCTTGTTGTTGTAGAACTGCATTTTGTGCCGCCCCTTTTAATTGAATCGCTTTTGCTTCAGCTTCAGCCGTGCTTTCAATGGCTTTTGCATCCGCAGCGGCTTTTCGTTCTCTCGCTTGCGCTTCAAAATCTGCAGCTTCTAAAAGTGCTTTAGCGGCTTTAATGCGTCCATCATTCACTTGTGATTGTTCGATAATGGCAACATCTTTTTTGAGTTCCGCTTGCGCTTTGGCAATAATATTTTTTTGTTCTACGACGGCAAGTTCAGCATTCGTTTTAGCGGTCGTCAGTGCTTGCTCTGACATTTTTTTGGTGAGATCACCATCAAGAATTTTAGATTCTTCAATCGTCATTCGGATCAGCGTAATTCCGTATGGCGCTAAATCTTTTTTTAATTCCTCCATGGCTTGTTCTAAATAGGTTTTAGGTGGTGGTGGAGCTGAGGGCGCGCTGGGTGCGAAAGGTAATGGCTCCCTTGATTGATCTTGGTTTTTCAATTCGAAGTTTTTATAATTGTCGATTGGTTCAATCGGTGCGGAAAATTTTTGCGAAGTAAACTGTTTGATAATTTTCGTCATATCAGAACGGACAACGCCTTCAATGTGATCTGCAATGTTTTCCATATTTTTAAACTGCAATAAAGCTTTTTTAGCACTCGCAATATCAGGGATACGATAAGCCACTAAAATTTTAAGCCCCACTTCGACAGAGTCGGATGTCGTATAAACATCATAAATCACGCGATCATTGGTTTTTGCTTCATGATTTTCGACAATGCGTTTTTCACGCGTTTTTTTGCTAGGAAATTCTAGTGTTTGAACACTCGTATCAAAAAAACCGACAACACTTTCTGTGGCGGAGTCCGTATCATAACGGCCTTGCACAACTTCTAGCGTACCGTTTTTATTGATAACCGCCAATTCACCGATGGGAGGAATGACACGTTTGATGGAGCCATGCTCAATATATTTTTCACTCGCACTTAAAAATAGATAAGATTGTCCATTTCTCTTCGTTTCTTCTAATTTAAATTGCGGATCTTCAAAGTCTAATACTTTTAGTTCTTGTTCGTCATTCGATCTTTCCAGTAATTGCGGCGTATTTCCAAACCATGCTTTCGCAACGCTTCCTTTCGGTAAACGTAAAATATGTCGAATACCATGTTTGATATAAGGAGTGTTTTGATCGACGAAATCAGTTTTTGGATCAAAATAAAAATTAGTCGTATAAAAAGTATGGCTTTGATTATCCTCTGTGGGCGGAAGAAGTTTTGGAACATTATCCACAATGATTTTCGCAAATTTACCGGGTGGAACACGAATCATGTGAATGTTTTCATGACGAATATAATTTTCTGTTTCGTTAATTAAATCTGTGCCGGGATTAAAACGGAAAATTGGCGTATTAATAATATAAGGTGAATTATTTTTATTCGGATATAAAAGTTGGGGAATATTATTAATGACGACTTTTGCAATTTTGCCTGGCGGCACCCGTAATTGATGGAAATTACCATGTTCGATGTAATTCGCTGATTGATCAATGATATTTTGATTCGGATCAAATTGAAAATAGGGTGATTCGAAAAAATAAGGTTTATTTTCAGCTTGTGGCGGTAACAATAAAGGTTTTCCATCGAGAACAATTTTCGCAAATTTGCCGGGGAACACACGAATAATATGAAAATTACCATGTTGAATATAGGTGTTCGCTTGATTCACGAAATGATGTTCCGCACGAAAACTTTGTGCGACATCCCCATCTTTTTTTTCAAATCGAAATAAAGGATCGTGAATGACATGCGTGCCTTCGCCGTATAACACCGGTTTATTACCAGACCACGCTTTTGCGTAATGATTGGGAGGAACATTTAATACATAACTGCCAAAATCACCGAATACGGGTGCAGTTTGTTTAACAATACCATCACCAATTTTTTCGATTTGATTAAATGGGCTAAAGTTGTAAGCGATATTTAATCTTTTGCCATTTCCTATTTCTATTTTGGGAACTTTATTTTTATGTGCGATATAAAATTGATCGGGGTCGATACGATCGGAGGTTCTGAAAACACTTGGTTCAACAATAATATCCTGCGCACCTTCTTTTGATTCGTGATTGAAAGCTTTCACAATTTCGCGCGGTAATATTTTAGGATCTATTTTGGAAAAAGCGGAAGGAATAATAAAATCTTCGATGTTTTTATCTATTTTCGGTT
>JABDCZ010000060.1:0-8286 GCA_013287885.1 Gammaproteobacteria bacterium | reverse complement strand
AAAGTTATATTGAAGCTTGGCGCCAAAATGCCCAATGGCAAACCCTTGCAATGATTGAGCAGGATTTAGTCATTAGCAGAGTTCTTATTTGCTTGTACAATAATGATAAGGTAAGAGATAGCCTTGTGTTCCGTGGTGGTACAGCTCTTAACAAACTCTACCTTAAACCACCTGCACGCTACAGTGAGGACATAGATTTTGTTCAAAAAAAAGCAGAGCCCATTGGAGAGACGATAAATGCTATTCGTGACTGTCTGAATGATTGGTTTGGAGAACCAAAACGGAAGATCACAGAACGAGGGGCAAAACTTGTTTATCAGTACACTGCAATAAATGGATTACCTGCTAAATTAAAAATTGAAATAAATACTACTGAGCATTTTCAAGTTTTACCACTTCGTCAGGAACAACTCTTAGTTAATTCAGAGTGGTTTCAAGGAGAGTGTGGTATTGTCACTTATGCGATAGAAGAGCTTATGGCAACGAAGCTTCGGGCATTATATCAGAGAAGGAAAGGGAAAGATCTATTTGATGTTTGGCATGTCTTTAGCAAAGATCTTGCGAATCTTGATGTGATGATTGATGTATTTAATAAATATTGTAAAAATGATGAAATAATTATTTCAAAAGAATTGTTCAAAATAAATTTAGAAGCTAAGCGGCTAAACAAAGATTTCAGTATTGACATGAACGTTCTCTTGCCACATAAAATCGATTGGGCTTTTGATGAAGCCTTTGAGTACGTCCAGAACCACATTATTCGTCGGATTTCATAACTGTTCTACCATTTCTGCAAAAGGTTATTTGTATGATTCTATCATATATGGAATTATTCTATTTTCAATTATTTTATTTTTGTTATTTTCGTGATAATCTAACATTATTTCTATGGATTCTAGTGAATAATTTTGAGATTTATGATAATCAATTAAAATGATATCTTTTTCAGCAGGTGAAAGATTTTGCTTCCAATTTTCATCAAGAAACCAAAATTCAGGGACCTCAGCTCCTGGAAAATTCTCTTTTTTTACTGAATTGTCTAGAATAGTCCAATCATCTTTTTCTAGCTTAGTTGGAGTTTCATGGTGTGGTTGATTTGCTTGAGCATTTTCATTTTTTTTAGGGTCTTCATCTTTCATATGAACAATGAGGTTCACTTCTTTCTTTTTATTCACATTTTCCATAATTGTTTTGATTTTTTCATCCTCTTCTTTCTGTTTTTTGACGCTTTTTTCTTTTTTTTCTTTCTCTATTCGTATGTTATTTTCATATTCTTCTTTCCTTTTTAAATCTTCAATTTCTCTTTTCAAATCTTCTCTTGCATTTGGAGTAGAGGCACTTCGCTCATTTAAATCTGCAGATTCGTTTTCTAATGCTGATAAATCTTCATATGAGGATTCTTCGTCACCTTTATCTATATGAGTTCTATGTGCAGCGGTAGAACTTACCGATATAGTATTTGGTTTTTCAAGAATTACCTTATCTTTTTCTGATTTTGGAGTTAATGTATCAAAATTTTCTTCAGTTTCGATTTGCATCCATTTTGGTCTTTTAATATGTCGATTAGCATAAACATGTTTTGTTCTTTTCATAAGTTCATTTTTTGTTTCTTCCGGTAATTCTTCTAAATTGGCTTTCATATATTTTTTCTCTATTTTTTCCATTAAAATATCAGCTTCTATAATGAGGTCACCAAAAATGGGGTCGTTCATTAAGTCATCCTCTATTGAATCTTTAATAATTGGATTGAGAATAAAAGCTGGCTTTTCTTTTTTAATTATCACACCAGGTCTATTGAGGGTAGTTGTTTTAGTTGGATTAGAAAAATTAACTTTAACAGTAGTATTTCCGTTAGTAAAAGGACAAACCTTCATAAAATTGTCATATTCGGTATCACTTAAATGATTTAAACCCGACATTCTTTTAGTATTCGATCTTTTAAAACCTCCAACAGAAGGACAAGGAATAGAAGGAGTAGATTTTTTTGATTTTAACCAATCAAGACTTCTAGCAGGACGATTCAATGAAGGATGAATCGGAAGAGGATCTTCTATAAATTCTTTAAGTGTCATTCTTGGCTTTTCTTTGATATTTAAAATCTTATATGCTTCATCAATGGATTTAAAGGCTGGACCAAAACTATCTATTTTTTCATGAACTTCTCTACGTAGTTTATCTTTTTGTATATTCATTTCATCAAGTAGAATATTGAAATTATATTTCTTTTCTATCTCAGAAATTTGGCTTAAAGTAGATTTTTGATTTTCTTGGATATCCCTGTGTTGATTATTTATCCATGGATCAGGATTATTAAAAGATTCATATAATTTAAAATAAGAATCATGATATGTTTGTAATTTTCTTAAAAGTAGTAATTTTGCTAGATCTAATATCGTTGAATCTAATTGCATATGCACTTCTTTGATTTTTTTTAAATCTTCTTTAAAAATATTATCCTTGCTTCCAATAAAATATTTATGGAAAATTGTAATATTTTTATTTTCTATATCTTTCGTGTCTTGACAACATTTTGTCATATATTTAAAAAGAGTCTGTAGCTCATTTCTTATGCTTCTATAGTTAGATAAACATGGATCTTTGAGTAATTCTATCTCAAAATTTAATATCTTTAAATTTTTTCCATTTTCTTTGAAATCTTCTATGGCTTTAAGATCTTGCATAACAACGTCACAATACCCCTGAATTGTCCCTGATTGTTCAGCAAAATCAATATGTTGTTTCCTTAATTCTAATTCTTTTCCTCTTTTATCTTCTTTTTTCATCAAATTTTTTATTTTTGACGAAACAATTTGTTGTTTATTTAGCTTTGCAAGCTCTTGCTCTAAATGATCTTTCTCTTTTAAAGCTCCAACAATTGGAGTCTCTATTAGATCATTTAAGTAATAAACCGTTTCGATGCGTTTTGTATTTTCATTTAAAAGAAACTTTTCGATTAGAGCATGCCTCTTTATCGCAGCCCTTTCTGCTGCTGAATGTTTTGTTATAATTTCATAGTGATAACTCAATGGAAAATTATTTTTCTCATAGGTTTTTTCAAAATTACAAAAATCAATTATTATATTATTTTGCTCATTTATAGCATCATCTCTTAATAATATATTGTTATTATTCAAATTAAGTATGGCAGGATATGCTCCTTTTTTAGTTATATTATGTATTGTATCTAAATCTTCATTAATTAAAACGATTTGGTCTTCATGAGCTTTCAGCTCCTGTTTTAAGGTTTTGTACATTATATGAGGATCAATAGGACCCTTTTCCGTATTTTTTTTGCTTTTAGCCTTTATTAATATATTTGCATTTGGGTCTGCGGGAGATAGAATAATTGGAGGATTGCCAGAGAATATTGCATTGATAGAGGAAGCATGTTTCAGATAAGACCCCTCATCACGATATAATTCATTGGCTGGATCTATATGTTGATGCCTTTCGAAATTAGTTAATAGAAGATATTGTTCTTGCTCTTTTTGAGACTCTTGAGATTTTCTTTCTGCTTCTGTTTTATTCTTGCATAATATTTCACGTCTTTCGGCTATAGCTTTTTTAGCTTCTTTTAAAGATCTTTCTTTTTCTTCTTTCTCTTCCTGGGTTAAATTATTCTCTTCAGATATGTTTGCTGCTTTTTTCTCTTGTAAAACTTTCCTTCTGGCGGCTAAAGCCTCTTTAGCTTCTTGAAGAGATTTTCCTCTTTCTTCTTTATCTTCCAGATTATATGTTTGATCTTCACTTGTTTGAATATTTTTTTTGCTCCTAGATTTTATAGATATGTCTGGATCTGTTATGTGAATGCTCCACGTGAATGTTGGAAGTGCCACACTTAAAGCTAATATGCTTACAGTTCTCTTTGTTTTTTCAAATTTAGTTTTCATTTTCTTTTCCTTCTATTTATTCTGTGAGAAAATCTTCTGCTTATGGCCCCATTGAATCAATGCGGAGAAATAATTCCTATCAGGCGAAATGCCGTAAGGTACACTGCCCTAAGGCAAAATCCCTCGGAAATTTTCATTTAAAACATTGATATTTAACAAAAGTCAACAGAGCTCAACTAAGGGATTTTTCTTATTGGCCGTGTACATTTTTCTGTGTTCAGGGAATTGCTTTTATGATAACAGTGAAACAATAGAGGACTTTTTTTCAGCTATTTTGTTTACGTAGGAAAATTTATGGGAGAAAAAACAAAAGATACCCTAGCTCAAATTTATACACGGCACTTAAAAACGATTAACCAAATAAACTTTACCGACCGAGAAATCGAGGTCATTGCGTTCCTCCTCCATATCAAGGGAATAAAAAGCATTGCACAACAATTAAGCATTGCTACTAAAACGATTGCTCCTAAAACGGTCGAAGGACACCTAAGAAACATTTGCTCAAAAATAAACTGTAACTCGCAAAACGGAATTATAAAATTTATAGAAAATTCTGGGAAATTAGAGATTATAAGAGAGTTTTATACGAATATTATTCAGCCAGTCGATCCACAAACAAACCCTGAAATTGCGTCTCAACCAGGAGATGATACACCAGATCTTTCTCCAACACCTCCTGCAAGACCGAAAACTCCTCTAGACTCTCTCATAAAAACTCTGAAAAATCTTGTTCCTTGGTTTTCTGCCGAGCACTCTCAAAAAACTTACATCTTTGGTTTTCTTGCACTTACCACCTTCTGTTTATTGCTGATCATTCCTTTCCATTACTATACTTATAAGGAAGAGCTGCCTGTTCGGTCTGATCTTATTGTGCCTCTGGATGTGGTCCTTTTACAACGTTCTGATCTTTTGGACAAGATTGATAGGAAATTTAAACAACACCCTGGCATTCAATCTGTTGCTCTCATCGGTCCAGGTGGAGCAGGAAAAACAACTATCGCTCGCCAGTACGTTCAACACCAAAGTGCCAGTACTGTTTGGGACATTAATGCTGAAACACAGGGAAGCTTGTATGCCTCATTTGAAAATCTGGCAGCAGTGCTTTCAAAGACAGAAGAAGATAAAAGAGAATTAGCTCAAATACAGGAGATGCGCGATGAGCGCAAACGACAGGATAAGCTTATCCAATTTGTCAAAAATCATTTGAGAGTTTTACCAAATTGGTTCCTTATTTTTGATAATGTTGAGCAATTTGCAGAAATTCAGGCCTACTTTCCCCAAGATGCTAATACATGGGGGCAAGGTAAAATTATCCTAACAACACGAGATAAAAACATTGAAAGCCATAGCCAAATCAACCACGTCCTCTTAGTTGAAGAATTGGATCCTGCCCAAAAACTCGATCTGTTTAGCAAGATCCTGAACCATGGGATGCCTCAACCCTTCACGGAATCCCAACGAGAGGAAGCCAAGCAGTTTTTAGAGAATATTCCTTCTTTTCCCTTGGATGTTTCTACAGCTGCACATTATTTAAAAGCCACCCATATTCCCTATCAGAAGTATTTGGAGAATCTAGGGCATTACCATCAGGATTTTGCCAATGTACAAGAGCAGCTATTAAAAGAAGTAGGACCCTATGTTAAGACGCGTTATGGCATTATCACCCTGTCTTTAGAACAACTCATCGAAAAAAACAAAGATTTCGCAGATTTGCTGCTTTCTATCAGCCTTCTTGATTCTCAAAATATTCCTAGCAATCTTTTAAAGACCTATAAGAATAACACAATCGTCGATAGTTTTATACACAACTTAAAAAAATATTCTCTGATTACCCAGGGCTCTTCGGATTTAGAACCAACCTTTTCCATTCATAGGAGTACCCAGGGTATAATGCTAGCTTACCTAAACAAGATAATGGATTTAGAGACAAATAGGATTGCCATTAAAGCAATTTCAAATACCCTCGAACAGACTTTAGATGACGCTATTGAGCAAGATGACATTAAAAAAATGTTGAGTTTGTATGGGCATATAACAACTTTCTTAAACCATCTTACTTTGATTCCTGAAGAAGATCAGGTACAACTCCTAAGTACATTGGGATATCTTGAGAGTTATGTTTTTAAAAATAACATAAAAGCCAAAGAAAACATGGAAAACAGCTATTCAATGGCAAGTAAATATTACAAAAAGGAAGATTTGCGGTTAGCTAAAATCTTAGTATATTTAGGGATCGTTTATCGAAAATTAGCTGAATACGACAAAGGAAGAGAATTTCTTGAAAAAGGTTTTAGCATATATAGAAATCATTTTCCGGAAAACCATCCTCAAATGGGGTGGGTTTTCACAAATTTGGGACATGTTTACAGAAGCTTAGGAGACTGTAAAAAAGCTAAAGATATGCTAGAGAAAGCCCTTGAGAATTATAAAATAAATATTCCACAAAATAAATCAGAATATGTTAGAACTATAATTTCTTTGGGTGTGAACTATAATGACATGGGAGAATATAAAAAATCAGCAGAATTATTGAACCAAAGCCTTGAAACTCATAAAAAATATTTTGCTGAAAGCCATCCTAACATGACTTTTATTTTGGGTTATTTAGGAGAAGCTTATAGAACCTTAGGTGAATTTGAAAAAGCTAAAAATATACTTGAGAAAGGTTTTGTTTTACAGAAGAAATATTTTCCATATTCTTCTAATGAAAATAACTGGTTTATGTATCTTCTCGGAAAAGTGTATAGTGCACTTGGGGAATATGAAAAATCAAAAACATTCCTTGAAGCATCCCTTGCATACTCTGAAAAAAATTATGGTAAAGACCATGTAGAAACGGCACATGTTATAAGATGTTTAGGAGAAAACTATTATTTAGAAGGAACGCTGGACTTAGCGGAAAATCAGTTTCAAACAGCATTAATAATTTTTCAGAAAAGTAACCATCTTGATCAGTATATGGTTTTAGAGGATCTTGCTGAGATAAACTTAAAAAAATCCGTACAAGAAGAAAGAAATGGAAACCTCGAGCTCTCACAAAAATTTAAAGAGAGCTCGATACATAACCTAGAAGAGGCCCTGAAAATTGTAAAAATCCATTTTCCAGAAGACTCTCCCCATATTGAAAGAATTAAATCAAAATTAAGCACAATACAATAGAACAATTCCTATTGAATTAAAGTCCGCTTGCTCCTCCGCCTCCTTCTGAAGGCTTATTTTCTGGGTTTATTTCTAGTGAAAGTCCGCTTGCTCCTCCCCCGCCGTCCTCTTTTGAAGAAGTATCATCTCCTGTTACACTTTTCGGGGATAGGTGTAATCCGCTTGCTCCTCCACCTCCTTCTGAGGGGCCCCATTCCTGTTGAGGCCGAGAAAACGTTTTTATAAAAGGAGCAATCTGTGGATTCATTGCTTGTTGAAAGTAATAATGATTATATTCCTGAGTAAATGGCCCACTATCCAAAGGAAGCTGCTGGACTGAGCTCTGTATTTCTAGAGGAGTTAAGCCCTGCGCTAGATTTTGCATAAGATATGGACAGATTGTATCATTGGGATTATCAATCTGGATTACCTCTGAGCCAAGTTTACCCTCCTCTTTTCCACTTATGTAGAAAGTGCATTGAGAAAGAGATTCACCAATAGATGCTTTCCCGTAAACGCTTCCTGTAGTGTGAGGGTCATCGTTTGCTGTAAGGGTAATTGCTCTTTCCCCTTGAAACTTCAAATGAGGAATACTTGTGTGCATCCTGTCCCTCATAACCTTTACATGAGGAGCAATGAAGTTAAGAGAACTCGCAGGACTTTTAAAGCCCTCATCAATAAAAAACGTATTTAAACTGAAAATATTTATAATTTTTGGATTTGGAAATTTGTTGATAGCCGAACAAACGTCCCCAGTTCCGACAAGAATACCTTGAATCGTCAAAATATCATTTTCAAACCCTATTTGGGGTTCTTGAGCCAGATATTCTATCTTTTGAATCATCTCTAAAAGAGAATGAAACCAAGGCGCGGTTTGATAAATAACATTTTCACGGGTATACCCTTTTAAAAATGTACATTGTAATAATTGCTCTTTATCCGCTTCTGTAATGCGTTCAACAAGCAGCTCAGCCAGGTTTTGATCAGATTCTTTCGGAGCTCCTAGTGCCCATAAAAATCTCTGGAAAGTACGAGCAGGAAGACCAATCGCGGGATTTTTACAATTTTCAGGGCCTCTTCTAGGTTATGTATCGAGCTCTCTTTAAACCTATCATTTTCACTGCTTATCCATAATTCTCCTGGTTGAATTTGGCTTAAATCCTCTATTTTTGAAATTAATCGGAGGTTATATCCATCCTTTTCCATAGTTTTAAGAAATGTCAGCTGTTTTACAATTTTTTTAATATTATCAACGTTA
>JABDCZ010000059.1:0-8414 GCA_013287885.1 Gammaproteobacteria bacterium | reverse complement strand
TTTGGCTAAGTTCAATTAAGTGGTCTTTATGTGCTTTTGCAATTTCTGGCATTAACCGATCATTATCTTCTCTAAATTTTAGGAAGGAGTCTGCTCGCGCAAAACTTCCCATCGGAATAATGTGAATTTTTCCTAATTTTTTACCCAAGAGTTTTAAAGAATTTTGAATGTCTTGTAAAAAGTCGATATATGCGCTTAAATAATATTCATCCGGCACTTCGTTTACCGTAGATTTTATGCCATTCGGTAAACTAATAGGTATATAAACATCTTCGCCTGCAAAATCGAGAATAGATATTGGATTAATCGGTTTAATCGATACATTTCTTTGTTCTGGGTTGTTATTGACGCTTTTTTTTTCTTTTTTTTCTTGTAAGGGTCGGGTCGCAATAAGAGATTGTTTTGAGGATTGCATATTTTTTTATACTCTTTGTTTGTGTATTGGTTTTATTTTTTTTAAAAACGAATAAATCTTAACTTTCTTTATTTCAGACGTCAAACAAGATATTTTGCAATTCCTTGTCCTCATAAATATTTTTATCAATTGAAAGGAATGCAATCTCCTCAGATTGATCACCAATGGCATTAATCATGAAAGAAATTTCATTTAAAGGCTTTATAACCCCTTTTTCATTAATGATTAAAATGGGATCATGAGATATCGCATAGGATTGATGGGGTATGCGAATAAATGCAATTTGCCAATCTTCGATGGTTTTTTTATTTTTAAAATGATCAATTTTCTCTAATATTTTAGGCAGATTTTTATGATCCAAGCGAATAATTTTTGGCATACACCGTGTTTGTAATCGTTTGGCAATATCGATACAAGAATGTTTTTCTGGCATTTCAGCGAGTAATTTAATGACAGAAAAAACATCGTAATCACATAGTTCTTTATAAATCGTGTAATTTTTTTCTAAAAAACTTTTTTTATCCATTTTGTTTGAATTAAAACGATTGACTTCGCATAAAAAATTGCCGAGACGCGAATTTTTGATGGGTTGAAACGGTTTAAAAGTCTCTAGATGTTCGGATAATGTTGACAATAGTTTTATTAAAAAATATTCAAACGCCAATTTTTTTTGATGTTGATAAATATTTTGAATCATTAATCGGCGTGCCATTAAATAATGCTCAACGACACCAATACCTTTGTGCGTTAATCCCAAGCGTGATCCTTTATCGGATTGGATGATTGTCATACAGTTCAACATCCAACGAAAATCGTATTGTCCATATTGCACGCCACAAAAATGACTGTCTCGCAACAAATAATCTAAGCGGTCCGCATCTAATTGCGAGGAAACAATATCGGAAAGCAAAGGGTTTCGAGTAGACCGATGCATAATCATATTGCCAATTTCTTCAAAATTATCTTCTGTCATCGGATATTTTGGGTTTATTTTATTGTAGCGATCAAAAAACTGATCGGTACGATAATCCTCCAAAAAAAATGGCGTCCAATCTTCATGACGAATGGCTTTATTAACAAATAAATCTTCGAAGGTATGTGAAAAAGGCCCATGTCCAATATCATGCAAAAGACACGCAATCATGACTAATTGGCGATCGGCTTCCGGGAGTCCAATTTTTTTAGAAATTTGACTTCCAGTATAAGAACATCCTAAACAATGATTAAAGCGCGTATGCACAGCACCTGGGAAAATATAATCTCCCATGCCAAGTTGTTTAATATGTCTTAATCGCTGAAAATGCGGACTATCAATAAAGGGTTTAAGCCAATTATCTTCCGTGGTTGTAAATTGCATCGTGCCATGCACCGGGTCTTTTATCACGTGAAAAATCGATTCTTTATTCATAAGGTAAGGCATTCAATGCGTGCGTGTAAGCGTCAAAAATGGTTTCATCGAAACACACAAAAGTGATAGATTCAATGACGTTGTGTAACTTTAAAAAATTAACAGTTTCATTAATGGCAATAGCCGCCGCTTGACTGACAGGATACCCATAGACACCACAACTAATCGCTGGAAATGCAATATTTTTAAAACCATTTTGGAGTGCTAACGATAAAGTTGATTCGTAACATGCGCTTAATAATTGCGGTTCGCCTTTTGAGCCTCCGCGCCACACGGGTCCTACCGTGTGAATAATATATTTTGCTTGTAAGTTGTATCCATGCGTTAATTTTGCTTGACCCGTTTGACAGCCACCTAATTTTTGACATTCATCAAAGAGTTCCGGACCTGCTGCTGCATGAATAGCGCCATCGATACCGCCGCCACCTAACAGTGTGGGATTCGCTGCATTAACAATCGCGTCGACGTTTAATTGTGTAATGTCCCCTTTTAGGATTTTTAATCGAGCTTTCATACTTTCCTTTTTTTGAATTTCGAGAAAGAGAATTGTACGCCCTAGATTTTTTTAGAGCAATCATCTGATGACTAGCGCATCGAACGCGCTTTGTTTAAGATGTTCTTAATTTTAAGCTTATTCCAAAGGATGAATATCATGGTAAAAAAACGCGGGCTTGGGAGATCACTTGATGCATTATTGGTTGGTTCTTTGCCTCATGCTGCTGAATCTTCCGAAAATGAAACAGTGCGGGGTGAAAAGTTATGCTCATTATCATTGAATCTCATCGAACGCGGAAAATATCAACCTCGTCAAGATATGGATGAAGAAGCATTGGAGGATTTGGCGAGCTCCATTCGAGCGCAAGGGGTGATTCAACCCATTATTGTTCGCCATTTATTAGGTGGAAGATATGAAATTGTGGCGGGCGAAAGAAGATTTCGCGCGGCACAAATGGCGGGATTGAAAGAAATTCCCGCGATTGTACGTGATATTCCAGATGAGGCGGCTGGTGCGATTGCATTGATTGAAAACATTCAACGTGAAAATTTAAACTCCATTGAAGAAGCGCAAGCGCTGTATCGATTAATACAAGACTTTTCAATGACGCATGGTGAAGTAGCAGATGCGGTTGGTAGATCAAGAACAAGTGTGACAAATTTGCTGCGTTTGTTGACACTCGATGACGAAGTCAAAACCATGCTATCGCATGGTGATTTGGAAATGGGCCACGCGCGCGCCTTACTGACGTTGACACCAGATTTACAGATTATTGCGGCACAAACGATTGTGGATAAAGGATTATCGGTGCGACAAACAGAAGATTTAGCAAAACAATTACAATTACCGCAATTACCCATTTTACCGAGAGCGGTGGATCCTGATGTGAAACGATTGGAAGAAGATTTAACCGATCGATTAAAACTCGCGGTTGCCATTCAACATAGCGCGAAGGGTAAAGGTAAACTTGTCATTCGTTATAAAAATTTAACGGAATTGGATGCGTTGTTGGCGTATTTTCAGTGATAAATCGCCCCCTTTAATGTTTAATTGTCATCCTGAACGAAGTGAACGATCGGTTTACTTCCATATAATATGGTGTTGAATTAAACCGATCCTTCACGTGCGTATCAGGATGACAGTTCTTCGCAAAATGATCCCCAATATTTTTCTCCCCCTCATTGCAGTACCCAAAAAAAGCCATTATACTCGCCCGAACTTTCGCGGAGTTCTAGTGGTCTTTATGTCCAATTTAGTTAAATTATTACAAGCCCACGTTTTTCGCATTATTTTTTATCAACTCATGATAATAATGGGGTTTATTTTGATCATGTTATGGTTAAAAGGATGGCAAGGTGCAGTATCCGCATTCGCGGGTGCCATGTCGTATGCCTTACCGACATTTTTATTTTTGGGGTTGCTTTCACGTTTTGCAGGCGCGCAAGCTTTATCGCGCTTTATGATTGCTTTTTTTGTCGGTGAAGCTTTAAAACTTATTGCCTGTGGTGTATTATTTTTGGTCTTTGTTCAATTATTCGATATGAATTTACTGAGCGCGTTCCTTGGCTTAAGTGTATCAATTGTCGCCTTTTGGATTGCGTCACCTGCAGCCCTTTTTAAGGGGAGTGCAAAATGAGTCAAGATAATTACATAGAACATCACTTAGAACATCTCACCTTAAATTTAAAAACTTTCACTTTAGGTGAAGGTGGCGGTTTTTGGACATTAAATCTTGATACTTTTGTGGTGGGTCTTCTTACCGCTTTGATCATTGCCGTCGTATTTCGTTATATTGCAGCCAGAATGCAATCAGGCGTTCCTGGCAAACTCCAAAATTTTGTCGAAGTTGTCATTGGTTTTGTGGATCGTACGGTCAATGAAAGCTATCACGGCAAAAGTCAGTTGATTGCGCCTTTAGCGTTGACGATTTTTTGCTGGATATTCTTAATGAATACTCTCGATCTTTTACCGGTAGATTTGGTTCCCACCATTTTAAATATGTTTGGCGTTACCCATTTCAAAATTGTACCGACAGCTGATCCGAATATGACATTTGCCATGTCGATTTCTATATTTTTCTTAATTATTTTTTATAATATAACAGTCAAAGGCTGGCATCTTGGTAAAGAAATTCTGACTAAGCCTTTCGGTCCTTATTTATTTCCTCTTAATATTCTGTTTCGCGTACTTGAAGAAGTCGCGCGGCCATTTTCTCTTGCGCTACGGCTTTTCGGTAATATGTTTGCAGGGGAAGTCATTTTCGTACTGATTGCCATGATGCCTTGGTGGGTGCAATGGTTACCAGGGGGAGTATGGGCAATATTTCATATTTTAATTATTACCATACAAGCATTTATTTTTATGATGTTGTCCATTGCTTATCTAAGCATGGCGCATGATTCACACTAATTTTTTTTTAATGTTGAGGAGATCCAATGGAAATCGCAAGTTTAGTCGCCGAAGTTCAAAGTTTTAAAGCAATAGCTGCAGCATTACTCATTGGTTTTGCTGGATTAGGTACTGCAATTGGTTTCGGTATTTTAGGCGGAAAATTCGTAGAAGGTGTTGCGAGACAACCTGAACTTTCCAATATGTTAATGGTCCGCGTGTTCATCATGGCGGGTTTGGTTGACGCTTTTGCGGTGATTTCGATTGCATTAGGTTTAATTGTATTCTTCACCAGCGGTCAATTTTTAACACCGGTACTTGAAGCTGCAAAATTAGCAAGTGTTGCAACAACAGGTTAGACATTAGATTACGCGAGGAAAAAGAATGGAGATTAATGCCACTTTAATCGGCCAGCTCATCACCTTTGCCATCCTGGTTTGGTTTGTCATGAAATATATATGGCCACCGATCACGAAGGCAATGAAAGAACGTGAGCGTAAAATTGCAGCGGGTTTAGAAGCTGCAGAGCGTAGTAAGCGTGAACTTGCAGAAACCGAGCATAAAGTTATTGCGATGATTCAAGACGCCAAACGCGAAGCACAGGTCTTAATTGATCAAGCGCAAAAACGTTCGGCCGAAGTGATCGAAGAAGCAAAGCATACTGCAAAAGAAGAAGGCCAACGCATCATTGATCACGCGAAAGATGAGATTCATCGTGAAGTGAATCATGCGAAAGAAGTTTTGCGTAAGCAATTAGCGGGTTTAGCAGTTGCCGGTGCGGAAAAAATCATTAAACGAAATTTAGACGTTAATGTTGAATCCGCTTTGTTAGATGAATTAGTGGCGGAAATCTAATGGCAAGCCATATGAGCGTATTAGCAAGACCTTATGCAACGGCTGCATTTGAATATGCGTTAGAACATAATGCATTGCTTTCCTTTGATCATGCGTTAAAAAAAGCAGCGCTGATTGCGAAAGATCCCCTCATGAAATCGTTATTGTCTAAACCTGGGGTTTCAAATGATAAATTACTCGAAATATTTTCGGATATTTTAAGCCAGGATTTGAGTACGCCTTTGCAAAATTTCTTGCATATACTCGCGGAAAATAAACGTTTACCTCTGTTACCTGATATCGCTACGCTTTTTCATGCGTTTTATGAAGAATATCAAAAACAAACTACCGTGTTTGTTACATCAGCGACAGATTTAGATAAACGATATCATGATTTGCTGACTGACAGTTTAAGCAAAAGATTAAAAGTAAAAGTTTCGCTCGTTTGTGAAACCGATCCTTCACTGTTAGGTGGGGCGATTGTGCGTGCGGGTGACTTGGTGATTGATGGTTCTATTCGCGGTAAGTTAAATCGATTACTCGAATCTCTTTAAGGTGAACATATGCAGCAAATGCAATTAAATCCAGTTGAAATTAGTGAACTCATTAAAAAACGTATCGAAAAATTCGATATTAAAGCTGAAGTCGCGACCGAAGGTACGATTGTCAGTTTGAAAGACGGCATTGTCCGTATCCACGGTTTAGATAATGTCATGCAAGGTGAAATGATCGAATTCGCTGACAATACCTATGGATTAGCATTAAACCTTGAAAGAGATTATGTCGGTGCAGTTGTTTTAGGTCGCTATGATCACTTGGCAGAAGGGCAAGTGGCAAAATGTACCGGCCGTATTTTAGAAGTACCGGTCGGCGATGCATTGTTAGGTAGAGTTGTCGATGCATTGGGTAATCCCATTGATGGCAAAGGACCGATTGAATCGACCCTTACATCTCCGGTTGAAAAAGTGGCTCCTGGTGTTATTTTCCGTCAACCCGTATCTCAACCATTACAAACTGGTTTGAAAGCGATTGACTCCATGGTTCCAATTGGTCGTGGTCAGCGTGAATTGATTATTGGCGATCGTCAAACGGGTAAAACCGCGATCGCGATTGATGCGATCATTAATCAAAAAAATACTGGTGTAAAATGTATTTATGTTGCGATCGGTCAAAAAGCTTCTTCTGTTGCGACGTTAGTGCGTAAATTGGAAGATTACGGCGCGATGAAACATACCATTGTTGTCGCGGCGACCGCTGCTGAAGCGGCTGCTTTACAATACATCGCACCTTATTCTGGTTGTGCCATGGGTGAATATTTCCGTGATAAAGGTGAAGATGCATTAATTATTTATGATGATTTGACGAAGCAAGCATGGGCATATCGTCAAATTTCCCTTTTATTACGACGTCCTCCAGGTCGTGAAGCTTATCCTGGTGATATTTTCTACTTGCATTCACGTTTGTTGGAACGCGCATCTCGAGTGAACGAAGAATATGTTTCAAGAATGACGAAAGGAAAAGTTAAGGGCAAAACTGGATCCCTCACTGCGTTACCTATCATTGAAACACAAGCAGGTGACGTTTCCGCATTCGTATCTACGAACGTCATTTCGATCACCGATGGACAAATTTTCTTAGAAACTGACTTATTTAATTCTGGTATTCGTCCTGCAATTAACGCAGGTTTATCCGTATCACGGGTTGGTGGTGCGGCACAAACGAAAATTATTAAAAAATTAGTCGGTGGTATCCGAATTGCGCTTGCCCAATATCGTGAGTTGGCTGCTTTCTCACAATTTTTATCCGATTTAGATGATGCGACTCGTAAACAATTAGAGCGCGGACAACGAATCACCGAAGTGATGAAGCAAAAGCAATATCAACCATTATCCGTATCAGAAATGGCAATTACGTTGTACGCTGCGGGTCAAGGCTATATGGATGATTTGCCGCTCATTAAAATTGCGGATTTTGAGCAAGGTTTATTAGGTTTTTGCCGTAGTCAACATCAAGAATTCATGACCAAGATCAATGATACTGGTGATTACAGCGATGAGATCGTTAAAAAATTACAAACGATCATTGAATCCTTTAAAAAAACTTTTGTGTAACCTAAAGGTTTAAGCAACTATGGCAGTAGCAAAAGAGATTCGCACTAAAATTCGTAGCATTAAGAATACGCAAAAAATTACGCGCGCCATGGAAATGGTGGCCGCCAGCAAAATGCGTAAAGCGCAAGAACGAATGCAACGTGCGCAACCTTATGCAAAAAAGATTTTACAAGTCATCGGTCATTTGG
Organism: Gammaproteobacteria bacterium; assembly: GCA_013287885.1. Lineage (GTDB taxonomy): Bacteria > Pseudomonadota > Gammaproteobacteria > DSM-16500 > DSM-16500 > JABDCZ01. The sequence goes on along the minus strand of JABDCZ010000059.1, from coordinate 574 downwards.
CATTAGGTCATCCGGAATATCGTCATCCTTTTCTAAATGTACGTGAGATTAAAAAAGTTGGGTTTATCATCGTCACCACCGATCGTGGATTGTGTGGTGGATTAAATTCAAACCTTTTAAAAACTGCATTACGTAATATTAAAGAATGGAAAGACAAAGGCGCTGAAATTAATCTTTGTTTGGTCGGTAGCAAAGCGGAAAGTTTTTTTAAGCGTGTTGGCGGCAATATTATAGGGCATGCGGATCATTTAGGGGACGCGCCTTCTCTTTCCTCTTTGGTTGGTATTGTCAAAGTGATGTTGGATGCTTATATCGACAACAAAATTGATGCTTTATATTTATGTTCCAACGAATTTGTCAATACAATGCGTCAAGACCCATTAGTACAACAAGTTTTACCGGTGGTACCTTCCGATGAATCCCAATTACAACATTATTGGGATTATATTTATGAACCGGATGATGCAAGATTTTTGTTAGATAAATTGCTCACGCGCTACGTAGAATCGCAAGTGTATCGCGGCGTGATTGAGAACATTGCCTGCGAACAAGCAGCAAGAATGATTGCGATGAA
>JABDCZ010000058.1:0-8451 GCA_013287885.1 Gammaproteobacteria bacterium | reverse complement strand
GTGATTAGGTATATACTGTTAGTAAGGATTTGCTTTATATTGGGATTATGATTAAAATATAAACAGCTTGAAAGGTTCCATTGAGGTACAAGTTATGAAGATCAGTCCAGTTTCACCAAATGAAGTTGAAAAAAATAAAAATAATGCAAGAAGCGTAATGACTTACCTTCCAAATAGCAGTGCAGCGCTTGCGGACATGAGTCCTCTGGTTAGACAACAGATTCCAATAACAATGGATAACGCTATTAAGAATTTATTAAACTCTCTGACTAAAGATCAGAAGAGCGAACAAGTAGTAAGTCGTGGCCGAAAACTATAAGTATACTTATAAATTTTAGGAGACCTTAATGTTCGACCGGTTACAGAAACCATTCTTGACGGTTGAAACCGGTGAAGCTTACCAACCTATCAGGATAAGCTACGAAATTATGCAGCCTGAAAATTTAGCTGCCTCCCTTGAAAACCTCCAATGCATTGAAAAAAATCCAACTCCAAACTCCTGGAGTTGGTACTGGCGTGGGGAATGTAACGATTTACATTTCGAATCCGTCGATGGTTATCGCAAAACTGAAAAACCCGTACGTTTAGGAACCATTACTTTGCGAGAAGGTTTCCTATTTTTGAACCTTCCCTCATTTAAGCGCGCATGTTTGGCGGTGCCATTCTTACATCGACATATTTCACAAATATTAAAAATCAATGCGGCTGACTTTATTAATAAAGTTTTTGCGTTAGATGAACGTTTGCCGCACGGTTTTTCTGAATTATTTAAAGACGATGAATTAGACCGTATTATGAACCAACGCATTGAGGACTATCATAAAGTCCAAGCCGAATGCGAAAATGCGGAAAGTCCTGAAGAAGCATTTAAAATTCTATCCGAGTTTACTCAAAAAGAAGCAAAAAAACGTCTTCCATACGCGGAACGTTATGTTTTTGAAATGAACGGTGCAGCCACAGACCCCGATGTGGTATTTCTCGCCTTCTACATTTATCTCCGTGGCCGTGAATTGGTCGCGATCAAACGCTGGTTTGGTCAAACCGGCTACTCCCTCGCCGACGCTGCTGATGAAACGGTGGTGCAGGTGTTTGGGGATTTGGGGATAGATATCATTGATTAAATTCTCTTTGTCATGCCAGCATGTTTTTAGCTGGCATCCAGTTGGCATTCAGCGGAGCCGCTTGGATGCCAGCTAAAAACATGCTGGCATGACATGAAACCTCAACCCGTCAACTGATCCATCTGAAAAATAGGCAACAAAATCGCCAGCACGATAAATAACACAATGGCGCCCATGACCAGAATAATCGCAGGCTCAAACAAAGCGAGAGCGGTTTCGATTAATCGAGAAATTTCATTGTCTTGATTGTTCGCGGCCCGTTCGAGCATATTTTCCAATTGGCCGCTTCCTTCGCCGCTTGCAATTAAATGAATACTCATCGGCGGAAAATAAGTCGTTTGTTTTAACGCAAGATGAATATTGGCGCCTTCGCGAATGCGATTGGTCGCCTGCATCACGGCTTCGCGAATAGGAAGATTGCTGATGAGTTTTGATCCGATCGTCATCGCTTCTAAAACGGCAACACCTGCGCTCGATAAAATCGCGAATGTACGCGCAAAACGGGCGGTATTGGCGACGCGTATCGCGTTACCAATGATGGGAATTTGTAAATAGACGCGATGCATTTTTTTCTGAAACTTTTCATTTTTTTTCATCATGTATCGATAAAAAAAGAAAGATCCCGCCAAAAGAATCCCTGCATACAATCCATAATGTTGTAAATATTCAGTGAGCGAGATGAGAAATGCGGTCATCCCCGGTAAGTCTTGTCCTGTATTGCTGTAAATGGCTACCATTTTTGGCACGACAAATTCTAATAAAAAACCGACGATGCCAAATGCCACCACAATCATGACGGATGGATAGATAAGTGCATGTTGGATTTTTTGGCGCATTTCCAATTGTTTTTCGGTGAAATCCGCTAAACGTTGCAGCACGATATCTAAATGACCGGATTTTTCACCCGCAGCAACTGTTCCACAATACAATTCACTAAAAGCTTCCGGAAACTCGCGAAAAGCAGCCGCTAACGCATGTCCCTCTAATACTTTGCCGCGGACTGCGAGAATGAGAGATTTGGTACGAGGTTTTTCGGTTTGTTCAGAAACGGCAGCCAACACTTCCTCAATCGGTAAACCCGCCGATAATAAGGTTGAAAATTGACGAGTCAACAGGGCAAGTTCTTTGACGGTAATGGAAGATTTCCCGAAAACTTTCGTTTTCGTTTTACGTAATATCGAAACATCAACGGGAAATAGTCCTTGTTCACGTAATAATTGTCTCGCGTGTTTGACGGAGTCTGCTTCGATCATTCCTTTTTGCGTGCCACCCTTAGGTTTCATTGCACGATATTGAAAAGTGCTCATCCCTATTCCTCACTCGTGACTCGTAAAACTTCTTCCAACGAAGTATCGCCGCGTAATACACGGGCATAGCCATCTTGGCGAATACTTCTAAAAAGGGTTCGCGCATATTTTTTTAATTCTTGCTCAGCGGCACGGGCATGGATCATTGCCCTTAAATTTTCATCGATACCAATAAATTCATAAACGCCGCTTCGACCGCTATAACCTGTCTCGCGACAATGCACACAACCGGTCGGTCGATAGATAATGGTATTTTTCGGAACTTGTAAAATCTCACATTCGACAGAAGTGGCCGGAGACGCTTTTTTACAGTGTTGACAAAGTAGCCGTAGCAAACGTTGTGCCAGTACCCCGATTAAACTGGATGACAATAAAAAAGGCTCGATACCCATATCATCGAGACGGGTAATAGCGCCAATCGCACTATTCGTATGTAAAGTCGATAATACCAAATGCCCAGTTAAACTGGCTTGAATTGCAATTTGGGCGGTTTCTAAATCACGAATTTCTCCTACCATCACAATATCGGGATCTTGGCGTAAAATCGCGCGCAGGCCCTTAGCAAAAGTCATATTCACTTTGTAATTGACTTGCGTCTGACCAATGCCCGGTAAGTCAAATTCGATGGGATCTTCCACGGTTAAAATGTTTCGTGATTGATTATTTAAGGAGGTGAGAGCGGCGTATAACGTTGTGGTTTTGCCAGAACCCGTCGGGCCCGTGACTAAAATAATGCCGTGCGGAGTCGCGATGAGTTTTTTCATGAGCGCGAGGCTTCTTTCTTCCATGCCGAGTTGCGCTAAATCTAAACGAGCGGTTTGTTTATCGAGAAGTCGTAGCACGATTCGCTCGCCGTGACTCGTCGGCATGGTCGACACCCGTACATCCACCGCGCGACCCGCAATGCGAAGCGTAATGCGCCCGTCTTGTGGTAATCTTTTTTCGGCAATATCCATTTTTGCCATGACTTTAATTCGCGAAACGATGAGTGGTGCTAAAATCCGTTGCGGCGCTAAAATCTCTCGTAACACGCCATCGACTCGAAATCGTATGGTGACATGATCCTCGAAAGTTTCAATATGCACATCTGATGCGCTTTCTTTAATGGCTTCACTCAACATGGCGTTCAAAAGACGGATGATGGGCGCATCGTCTTGTTTTTCAAGCAAGTCTTCCGGTTTTGGGAGCTCTTGCATCAACTCAAAAAGATCCATGGATTCGCCGAGATCTTCTGCCATCTGCATCGCCATGTTGGCGTCGGTTTCGTAATGTTTTACCAATAATTTGCCAAAAGTATCGTCATCTACGGTGGTAAAAACCACGGGAAGCGACAAATATCGGCGTAATTCATTCAAAATGGCGATGTCGGGCTGCGAACGTACCGCGACAAATGCTTCTTGATTTTCAATTTGCGTAATAACGACCCCATATCGTTTTGAAAACGAAAAGGGTAGCTTCATAGTCTCGATTTTCATGGGCACATTCTAACCGTTATCGAAAGGTTTCGGCAATTGAACATCATTTTTCTTTGGGGGAAGAATGTTTTCCAATTTTTGTTTTCCTTTCGAAGTGAGATCTTGTGGCCAATCGATTTGTGTTTTCCGTGCCGATTGATACTTGTTATTGGTAAGACATCCTGCATCTTCCGCATTATGAATAATGGAAGTTTTAATGAATATCATCAAATTCTTTTTTTCGAGCGTGCGAGAATCATGCTGGAATAATAATCCAACCAGCGGAATATCACCCAAAATCGGGATTTTTTCTTGCGTTGAGGTAATATTGTTACTGATCAACCCGCCTAACACTAAAATATCATCGCTATTCACGAGAACGGAATTATTAATGGAGCTCGTGTTCACGATGGGGTTTAATCCAGGATTCGTGGGATTTTGTAACGAGTCATTTTTCAAAAGAATTTTTAATCGAACGGCATCTCCTAAATTAATTTGCGGTGTTACTTCCAATTTTAGCTCGACATTTAATCGATTAATCGTGTTGAAAGGGGTGACGGTGGATGAATTCCCGGTGGTCGCATACGATCCGGAAGTATCGGGAACTTGTGTGCCGACAGCGAGGATTGCTTTTTGATTATCCAAAACGACGACAGAAGGTGTTGATAAAATATTGACGCCAGCGGTTTGTTGCAAAATTCCTAATACCGCCGTAATTTGCGTACTCGGAATAATACCCACGGAGCCAATTCCTAAGGGTAAAAATCCTTGGTTGGTAATATTATTTTGTGATGTGGATTTTCCGATCGAGCCCCATTGAATCCCTAAGTTTTTAGTATCATTTTGCGCAATTTCGACAATGATGCTTTCGACCAATACTTGCGCCGGACGAATGTCTAATTTCGCAACGATCGCCGTTAAAGCGGTCATGAGCTGTGGGGGTGCGGTAATAATGATGGAATTCGTATTCGGTTCGGCTTGAATGCTAGTTGTATTTTCAGGTTTTGAAGTAGAACCACTGCCAGGGGGGCCAGGCGGGGCGCCAAGATTCGACGTATCTTTGTTCTGAATATTTTGTGCAATTTTCCCCAAAATTGGCGCAAAATCTTTGGCTTGCAAATATTTGAGATATATCACTTGCGTATTTCCCGACGCACCCGCGCTAGGGACATCTAATTCGGCAATGAGAAGTCGCGTGCGCAATCGTGCGGCTTTATTGCCACTAATTAAAATGCTATTGCTACGTTCATCGGGCGCGATGGAGATTTGTGGCGTATCACCTGTCGAACGCGTGGCATTTTGTAAATTTGTGATGACAGCAGCAAGTTGGGCTGCGCTCGTTTGGTGTAAACGAATAATATCAATGTCATTATTCGAGGTTTTATCAATATCACGAATGATATGATCGATGCGTTTTAAATTAGCGGCGCGACCTACCATAATGAGTACGTTTCCTGGTGTGTAAGCAGAAACGTTGCTCCATTGCGGTAGAAGAGGGCGGACGACGGGGATGAGTTGGCTTGCGGAAATATTTTCGAGCGGAATGACACGAACGACGACTTCGTCGCCTTTGCCGGGAAATTGTTTGGACGCCACATGCGTTGGCATTTCCGCACTTTCCATGTTGGGTATAATTTTGACGACATTCCCACTAGGAATGGCCGAATAACCCAATATTTCTAATACGGATAAAAATAAATCATACACTTCATTCGGTTTGATGGGTTTGCTCGAAATGAGTGAAATTTTCCCCGTCACGCGAGGGTCTACCACGAAGTTTTTGCCCGTTTCAGCGGAAACTTCGTTAATTATGCTGTGAATATCTGCATCTTGTAAGTTCCAGAGTCGGCTTTCTTTTTCTTCTGCAAAGCTTGGCGCCTGCAACAGAATCATTAATATTAGTATTTTTACGAGATAATGCATGTGTATCCTTTACACTGGGATTTTTAAGTAGACTATCATAGTCGAGTAAACGAAGAGGGTCAAAGCTATGTTGTGATGCCGCGGGGTGTTAAGAGTCTAAGTCTAAAAAATCTCTTACTGCTTCTTTGACATTATCAATTATGTGATCTGGTAAAATGCCTAATTCTTGGCGAAAAAGATTATTATCCCAAGCAAGTATTTGATCTATCAATAAATCACTTGCATGGTTTAATCCCGCAGTACCTTCAGGAATTCTTATTCTTAATGGAAAAACGTCTCCATCTATAATTTTAGAGGTAATAGGAATAACGACAGTGCTCTTCAATCCACCCTCTGCAAATTCAGTAGGTTGAATGACTAGACAGGGTTTTTGTTTCCCGGGTTTAGTCCCAACCCGTGGTTCTAAATCAACCGTATAAATATACCAACGTTTTGGAATGATCACTTAGCTTTAATCCTAGAATATGGTTGAAATTCTTTATTCACATCATAGCTACTTTTGGCAACGATTTTGGCAGCGGATTTCCAGCGTTTAATTTTTTTAACGCGCTCTGCTTCTTTTTCAAGTAGTAAAAGTGCCATTCTAATAACATCAATTTTTTTATGAACACCCAAATCTTTTTTTAAATGCTCAATTCTTTGATTATCTTTTTCTTGTATCATGAGTGAAATGCCCATTATTCCTCCATATATATGTATATAAAATTATATATCTATATATGTATTATAAAATATACTTAAAATGAAAGCAATTTTGGGTTGAATTGAAATTCCCGCCTAAGCGGGAATGGTTGTAGAAATAATAAGATAGAATTATTTTAAGCAAACTTCAGCGTATAATTATAACTACCTTTGGTATGATCCATTCCAACATATCGGAAGTTTCCGGTACAAACGATACTGGTTACGGTCGGATTACTTTCATAAGGCCCATCTAAGATAGTCAGCAAACAAGAGCCATCATTATGAGCGACGGTTACGTAAGCGTGACCGCTTGACGTGCTCGTGTTGCTTTTGCATGAGGTGGTAAAATACGCCTCATTGATAATGGTTGCATTGATATTTCCATCGGTAGATAAATCTTTAATGAGCGTGGGCGCAGGACCCTGAATCGTAAAATGATCGGTGAATGGGCAAATGAGCGGTTGTGCTACGGCTGCTGTTGAGATTGTTAATGCTAAGACACTCGATACTAATAAAGATTTTTTTATCATGAGAACACTTCCTTTTGTTTAAAAAAATTTAAAGCGTTAAAGAGTCTAGCAAAGAAAAATTTAAAAAAACATAACCCTCTTTGAAAAAGCTTGTCCCCTTATGCTTTCAAAGGGGAAGGGTCGACGCACGCATGTCATTCCCGCAACAACACCCGCTGTTCATCCGTCAATGTTTCTTCACTATTCATTCTACTAATCTCCGCCAACGCCGCTTTCGGTGTCAAACGTTTTTGTCCACGATAATCGATTAACGCATTTTCCTCATCCAGTGGATTGACCTTTTGCATATATTCATCGAAGAAAGTATTTTTTGAAAAATGTCGTCCTAAAATTCTTGTCGCCAATATTTTTAAAGGTGACGCTTGAAATTTTTCAACTAATGGAATTTTATCTTCTACACTTTTCGCATGAAATTGCTGGCAGAAATGTTGTTCAGGTGTAGTCATAAAACCATTTAAATATAAGCTCGCCTCGACATCTACGCTGGGATAAGTCGGATATTGAAAATGAAGATGATAATGAGAAATGGCTTTCAGTTCTGCCGGGTGTGCCGACAACCATTCGAGATTAGCATCCACTAATTTTTGTTTTTCGACGCTCACATATTTTGGTTTAATCGGAATAATAAAACTGGGCTCGCCACATTTTTTTCGAACGACATATCTACTTTCGGGGGTGAGCGTGCTGAAATCTTCTTGATCTAGGCGCAACCAAATGGATTGATTTTTATAGTGTAAGTGATTACCTAGGTATAATACGGGAGATTGATAATTTTTGTCAGCCCCGAAAATACCGTCGATCGCAAGTCCGGTTTTGAGCGCCGTGATGCGTTCTTCATCTTTTCGTTTGTTAAAATATCCTGTGACATGATTCCACATGATGCGGTCATCAAAAAATATTTTGGCGAGGGCGAGAGTTGCTTCAACGTCTACCATTGCGTGATGCGCACGACCTGAGACAAGTTGATTCAATGCGTTGATATTTTCTAATTTAAAATTCGAAGGCCATTTTAACATTTCATTTTTAAATAAATAATACATGACAGCCATGGGATAAATATCCATGCGTCCGCAACCATTCGCAAATTGATGCGTATAAGGAGATAATAAATTTCGATAAAATGAAAATCGTAAAAATTCATCATCAAATCCTAACGTATTATAACCGACGCTAATCGTGCCGGGTTGATTCATCATGGCGTGAATTTTTTTGATGGCATCGTATTCGTTATGTCCCTTTGCGATATCTTTGAGGGAAAGATGATGTGTGATCATCGCTTTAGGTGAAGGAATCACATCGGCATTCAGTTGAACAAAAAATTCATGACGTTCTAATTCATTTAACATTTGATCGGTACGAATGGCCGCGAATTGTAATACTTGATCAAAAGCTTTATTTAAACCTGTGGTTTCGATATCGTAAAATAAAAATG
>JABDCZ010000057.1:8572-8816 GCA_013287885.1 Gammaproteobacteria bacterium | reverse complement strand
GCGATGAAATACCACCCCGATCGTAATCCGGGTGATAAGGAAGCCGAAGAGCAATTTAAAGAAGCACGGGAAGCCTATGAAGTGCTAGCGGATAGCCGAAGACGTTCTGCCTATGATCAATTCGGTCACGCTGCATCAGAACAAGGTGGTTTTGGTGGTGGCATGGGCGGTATGAATTTTAGTGATATCTTTGGCGATATTTTCGGAGATATTTTTGGGGGTGGTCGCGGAGGACCTGAACGCG
>JABDCZ010000057.1:0-8562 GCA_013287885.1 Gammaproteobacteria bacterium | reverse complement strand
ACAGTTTAGATATTTCTTTAGAAGATGCAGTTTTTGGTAAAACCGTAGAAATCACCGTTCCGACATTGGTGGCATGCACAGACTGTCATGGTCAGGGTACCCGCAAAGGCGCAAGTCCAGTGACTTGCCAAGATTGTGGTGGCTATGGACAAGTGCGAATTCAGCAAGGATTTTTTACCGTACAACAAACTTGCCCGAGCTGTCGTGGACGTGGTAAAGTCATTTTAGATCCATGTCCTACCTGTCGTGGTAAAGCCCGCCTTAAACAATCCAAAAAATTATCTGTCAAAATTCCACCCGGTGTTGATACAGGTGATAGGATTCGTTTAAGTGGAGAAGGGGAGGCAGGGGAACCTGGCGCCATGGCCGGTGATTTGTATGTACAAATGAATGTGAAAAAACATGCTCTGTTCGACAGAGATGGCATGAATTTACATTGTGAAGTACCGATTGGATTTGTTGCCGCGGCCTTAGGTGGGGAATTAGATGTTCCGACATTAAATGGACGTGTGAAATTAAAAGTGCCGACCGAAACACAATCTGGCAAAGTGTTTCGTTTAAAAGGCATGGGGGTACCGAATGTTCGAGGGGGTGGTACCGGTGATTTAATGTGCAAAGTTGTGGTGGAGACACCGGTCAATTTAACGCATAAACAAAAAGACTTATTGAAGCAGTTTGAAAAATCCATGTCAACGAACAATAAACACATGCCACGTTCGGCTTCTTGGTTTGATCGAGCTCGAAAATTTTTTGAGGATATGAAATTTTAAAAGAGGAGAAATGAATGAAGAAAGTACCGATGACAGTTGTGGGTGCGACCATGCTCCGAGAAGAATTACAACGTTTAAAAACCGTTGATCGCCCTCGCGTAATTGAAGCTATTGCAGAAGCACGCAAACATGGTGATTTAAAAGAAAATGCCGAATATCACGCTGCTCGTGAACAGCAAGGTTTTATTGAAGGACGTATTCAAGAAATTGAAGCGAAACTTTCTACTGCGCAAATCATTGATGTCACCCAAATTGAAAATACCGGCAAAGTTATTTTTGGGACTACCGTCACATTAATCAATGGGCAGACGGAAGAATCGGTGACTTATAAAATTGTCGGTGAAGATGAAGCGGATATTAAATTGATGAAAATTTCCGTGACTTCTCCGATTGCGAGAGGAATGATTGGTAAACACGTGGGTGAAGTGATCGAAGTACGTGCGCCGGAAGGTGTTTCAGAATATGAAATCGTCGACGTGGTTCATGTATAATGCCTAAAAAAAGCAGCAGTCGGCGGTGGCTTCGCGAGCATTTTAATGATCCATATGTGAAAAAAGCACACCACGAAGGCTTACGATCACGTGCTGTTTATAAATTACAGCAGTTAGATGATCGGGATAAGTTATTTAAGCCAGGCATGACCGTGATTGATTTGGGCGCGGCGCCTGGCGGTTGGTCACAATATGTGGCTTCTAAAGTTGGTAAAAAAGGCCGAGTGATTGCTTTAGATATTTTGCCCATGGATGATATCCCAGGCGTTGAATTTATTCAGTATGACTTTCATGATGGTGAGGCGATGGAAGCATTATTGCAAAAACTCAATGATCAAAAAGTAGATTGGGTTATTTCAGATATTGCGCCTAATTGGAGCGGAATTGAGAGTGTTGATCTACCTCGGACAATTGCACTGGCAGAGCTCGCTTTTGATCTGGCATTACAAGTGTTGAATGCGGACGGTGGTTTTTTAACAAAAGTCTTTCAAGGAGAAGGATTTGATGCTTTTTTGGCACAAATACGGCTCCATTTTAAGAAAATCGTCATTCGTAAACCAGATGCGTCTAGAGGGCGATCAAGAGAAGTATATATTTTGGCAAGAGGAATGCGGTAATGATTCAGCCAATAAATGATTTAGAGGATGATGTTCGTGCGCAGAGTGGTAATGCTGCTACCGAACTCAAAATTCTTCGGGTATGATTATAGATATAGATAGATGATGAAGGGGTTTCCGCTGTGAATGATACAATCAAAACGATACTTTTATGGATGGTAGCTGGCATCATCTTGGTTTCTGTATTTAATATGTTTGGACCCCAGCGCGAAAAAGAAGAACGTATTAGCTATTCCACTTTTATTAATGATGTCAAAAAAGGCAATATTAGTTCGGTTATTATCACTGATCAAGAAGTGAGCGGGCTAATGCAAGATGGCAAAAGATTCGCAACTTATTTGCCAGCCGCGAACGATACCTTAATTTTGAAAGAACTCATTGATAAAAACGTGACGGTCACCGGACGCCCACCTGAACAACCCGGACTCATGATGCATCTTCTTAACCTATTACCTTGGATTATCTTATTTGCTATTTGGATTTATGTGCTGCGTCAACAAGCCGGTGGCGGACGCGGTGGTGCATTTTCATTTGGACGCAGTCGTGCACGTTTGTTAGGTGAAGATCAAGTTAAAGTGACTTTCGCCGATGTGGCGGGTTGTGAAGAAGCGAAAGAAGAAGTCAAAGAATTAGTCGATTTTTTACGCGATCCAGGCAAATTTCAAAAATTGGGTGGCAAAATTCCCCAAGGCGTTTTACTGGTCGGTCCTCCGGGTACTGGTAAAACATTGCTAGCGAAAGCGGTGGCAGGTGAGGCAAAAGTGCCTTTCTTTACGATTTCTGGTTCAGATTTCGTTGAAATGTTTGTGGGTGTCGGTGCTTCACGTGTTCGCGATATGTTTGAACAAGGCAAAAAACAAGCGCCCTGTATTATTTTTATCGATGAAATCGACGCAGTGGGTCGTCATCGTGGTGCGGGTTTGGGGGGTGGACATGATGAACGTGAACAAACCTTGAATCAATTATTGGTAGAAATGGATGGTTTTCAGGGCAATGAAGGCGTGATTGTCATTGCAGCGACCAATCGTCCTGATGTGTTAGACAATGCATTATTACGTCCAGGCCGTTTCGATCGTCAAGTGGTGGTGGGTTTGCCAGATGTACGAGGCCGGGAACAAATTATTCGTGTACATATGCGTAAAGTACCTTTAGGAAATGATGTGAACCCCGCGGTGATTGCGCGTGGTACCCCTGTGAATGAAGCTGCTTTATTTGCGGCTCGCTCAAATAAACGTGCGGTGGGCATGGATGAATTTGAACGTGCAAAAGATAAAGTGATTATGGGTGCTGAGCGTCGATCGATGGTGATGAGCGAATCCGAGAAAAAACTCACCGCTTACCACGAAGCAGGTCACGCGATTGTAGGTTTGTTTGTACCGGAACATGATCCCGTCCATAAAGTCACCATTATTCCCCGCGGTCGTGCATTGGGTGTGACGATGTTTTTACCTGAGGGCGATCGTTATAGTCATACCAAAGAATATTTAGAAAGCAAAATCTCGAGCTTATTTGGCGGTCGTATTGCTGAAGCAGTGATTTTTGGGGCAGATAAAGTCACGACCGGTGCTTCGAATGATATTCAAAAGGCAACCGAACTCGCAAGAAATATGGTAACAAAGTGGGGTTTATCCGCAAAATTAGGCCCTCTCACTTTTGGTGATGATGAAAGAGAAGTATTTTTGGGTCATGCAGTGGCGCGCCATAAGGAAATTTCTGAAAGTACGTCTGGCATTATCGATCAAGAAGTTCGTGATATTGTTGATCGCAATTATCAACGTGCAGAAACCATTTTAAAAGCAAATTTAGAACAATTGCACACCATGGCGGAAGCGCTTATTAAATATGAAACCATTAATACTGAGCAAATCGATGATATTATGTCTGGCCGACCAATACGTGAACCTTCTGGTTGGTCTGACATGCCCAACAATCCCAAAAATAAACCACCAGAACCCGATACCCATACCATCTCTCCCGAAGATAATTTGAAAGTTGATGCTGCCCACGATGAAACCACTTAAGGAAGTACCTATTCAATCACGAAAACATTTCGGCACGGATGGCATTCGTGGACGCGTTGGCGTTTGGCCTATTAATGCAGAATTTATTTTGAAATTAGGTTGGGCGGTCGGTAAAGTGCTTGCGCGCCAAGGATCCGGCAAAGTTTTAATTGGAAAAGACACACGCATTTCCGGATACATGTTTGAATCAGTACTAGAAGCGGGACTTTCCGCGGCCGGTGTGGATACCCATTTATTGGGACCGATGCCAACACCTGCTATTGCTTATCTCACCCGTACTTTGCGTGCGCAAGCGGGTATTGTCATTAGCGCATCACATAATCCATATTACGATAATGGTATTAAGTTTTTTTCATCGACAGGTACTAAACTTCCTGACGAAGTGGAGCTTGCGATAGAAGAACAACTCGAAAAAAGCATGACGACAGTGGATTCTTCAGAATTAGGAAAAGCAATTCGTGTCGTCGATGCACCGGGCCGATATATCGAGTTTTGCAAAAGTACTGTCTCATCGGATGTGAGTTTAAACGGTTTAAAAATTGTGGTCGATTGCGCGAACGGCGCGGCTTACCACGTTGCGCCCAATGTTTTTCGTGAACTGGGTGCTGATGTCGTTGAAATTGGAGTAGAACCTAACGGCTTAAATATTAATTTAGAATGTGGGGCCACACATCCCGCAACATTGCGTGCGCATGTCCTTAAAGAAAAAGCAGATTTAGGTATCGCGTTGGATGGTGACGGCGATCGTGTCATTATGATCGATCATAAAGGAAATATTTTAGATGGGGATGAATTACTCTATATCATCATCAAACACCGTTTAGAATTAGGATTGTTAAAAGGTGGTGTGGTTGGCACCGTCATGTCAAATATAGGATTGGAAAACGCATTACTTGCACTCGATATTCCATTTATTCGTGTTCCTGTCGGTGATCGTCATATTATGGCGGAACTTGGCAAACGAAAATGGTGCATTGGGGGTGAACCTTCTGGACATATCATTTGTTTCGAAGCCCTCACGACCGGCGATGGTATTATTACTGCATTGCAAGTACTTTCTGCAATGCGCCACAAATCAGAAACGCTTGAACAATTAAAAAAAGGATTACAAAAATATCCCCAGGTTTTATTAAATGTAAAAGTGAATGAAAGCGCAGGCTTATTAGAAAAACCAAGCGTGCAAGCGATGTTAAAAAATGTAGAAAATGAATTAGGCAAAACAGGTCGTGTTTTGTTACGCAAATCCGGTACCGAATCTCTCATTCGCGTCATGGTGGAAGGGGAAAATGAAATTCGGATTAAAGAATTGGCGAATCAGTTAGCAGATACCGTCAAGGCGGAAATGGAGAGAACGTCATGAAATATGTTGCGCATAAAATATTTTTTACTTTCTTTCTTTTTTTATTTTCCGTCATGGTTAGTAATGCCTATGCAACTAAAATGGCTGTGCCCGCCGCACAAAAAATTTATTCTGGCAATAAAAAGTTTTATATTGATTATAATCCCACATCGAAAAAACAAAATATTATGAAAAACAACCATAAAATATGGTCTTTTGCTTATCCGGCTTCTTTTGATGATGCTTTATTTATTTCAAATAATGGAAAATATGTTTACGTGGTGCGATCTAAATTTGTTAAAAAAGAAGATTTGAGAAAACCTGGATTATTGATTTATTCTCCCTCAGGCCTAAAGGTGAAATACTCTTATCTTAAATTAAGTATTCCACGTAATTATCGTGGAGATGAAGTAGGTCCTATCGGTGAATTTTGGCGAGTATGGCGGAAAGATGTGAAAACAGTCAAAGATGGCAGTTATCTCATTATCCATACCGAAGGTAAGCCAATCAGACCAATTTTTATGAATTAAAATCCCATGATTAATTGCAAAGCTAGCATTCAAGAAAAGAGAATGCCAGCTTTTTCATCATGTTAAGCAGCCATTTCTTTGAGCTTTCTGAGCGCTTTGATTTTCACGACTCTGCGCGCAGGTTTTGCTTTGACTGTAATTGCTTCGCCAGTAAAAGGATTGATACCTGGACGAGCTTTTGTAGCAGGTTTGTTTACGACATTGATCTTCAAAAGACCTGGTAACGTAAACTTGCCGGGGCCACGGGTTTTGATATGTAACTCAATAACAGTCCCTAAGGCATCCATTACCGCGACAGCATCTTTTTTTGCAAGGCCAGTCATATCCATAATAGCCTTCACAATACCGCTTTTCGTTAATGGGTCTTTCACCACTGGCATTTTTGCCTTATGTGGTTTTTTTACAGCTTTTTTCGCTAATCTGGCAGAAGCTTTTTTTGCAGCCATCGTACATTCCTCTCATAAAAAATGATGCAATGCATACAATAACATATTCCTTTATTTTTGGCAGTGCTTTTGTTAAAAAAATGCTGAATTTTCAATTAAAAACGAAAGGATAGGAATGGTCGGTAGTTTATTTTTCTATATATTTACTATTGCTTCTTTTTATACGTTACTATAAAATTCGACATCTTTTAATCTAGAAATCTGTCCATGAGGTGAGTGACGTACATGGAATAGGAGTCCGATGAAAACGTATAATGCAACAAAAGAAACAGCGCAGCATAATTGGTATATGGTTGATGCTGCAGGTAAAACCTTAGGCCGTCTTGCAAGCGAAGTTGCGAAACGACTACGAGGTAAACACAAGCCGGAATATACCCCGCATGTCGATACGGGTGACTATATTATTGTAATTAATGCAAGTCTCGTTAAAGTGACAGGCAAGAAAACCACCGATAAAATTTATTATAGCCATACCGGTTATCCAGGTGGAATTAAGGCGGTGACTTTTGATAAGTTACTCGCTAAACATCCTGAAAGAGTTATCGAAAAAGCAGTCAAAGGCATGTTACCCAAAAATCCTTTGGGCCGTGATATGTATCGTAAATTAAAGGTATATTCGGGCAAAGAACATCCTCATGAAGCGCAACAACCTAAAGTTTTAGATTTTGATACGGAAGAATAGTATGCCAGTTGAAAAGCAATATTTTTGTGGAACAGGTCGTCGCAAAACATCGACGGCACGAGTGTTTTTAAAGCCAGGTACCGGCAACATTGTTATTAATAAAAATACATTAGATCAGTACTTTGGACGTAAAACCGCTCGAATGGTTGTGCGTCAGCCACTCGAAATCACCCAATTACAAGAAAAATTTGATATAATAGTCACCGTGAATGGTGGCGGAATTAGTGGTCAAGCGGGTGCAATTCGTCATGGTATCGCAAGAGCGTTAGTTCGATATGATGAAGATGGCATTAGTGATGCTGGTGGTGAGTCTGGTGGCGAAAGCTCATTACGAAAAATTCTGCGTAAAGCTGGCTATTTAACGCGAGATGCGCGCGAAGTGGAACGTAAGAAAGTGGGAAGACACAAAGCGCGTAAAGGTACACAATACTCCAAGCGTTAAAAAGGACTTTTTGGGGGATCATGATGGTTTTAGCGGATTTGATTCCGCTAATCTTCAGGATTCGAATCCTCGATCCCTCAGCCAGCCCAAAGAGCTATTCTCTCATTCGTCTTTATTTTTTATTGAGGGGTGTTCAAATGGCTATTGTTGCCAATAAACGTTCGATCATGACACTGTATTCGGGTGCTTTAGATATATATAGCCATCGAGTGCGTATCGTGTTAGCGGAAAAAGGTGTTTCCGTTGAAGTCATTAACACTGACGTCTATGACAAGGATAAATTAGAGGATTTATTAGAGTTAAATCCTTATGGATCTTCACCTACATTGGTTGACCGTGAATTGGTGCTTTATGATGCCAATATCATCATGGAATACCTGGATGAACGATTCCCGCATCCACCTTTAATGCCTGTCTATCCAGTTGCCCGCGCTAAAACACGTTTGATGGTTTATCGCATCGATCGTGAATGGGGTGAATTAGTTCGTAAGATTGAAAGTGCAAAGCCATCCGAAGTGACTGCTGCTACCAAAGAATTACGCAATTATTTAATTAAATTAGCGCCTCTTTTTGGAACGGGTGCCTATTTTCTGAATGAAGATTTCTCTTTAGTGGATTGCTGTATTGCACCAATTTTATGGCGTCTCCCAGCATGGGGTATCACGTTACCACCAGAAGCGAAATCTGTCATGAAATATGCGGAACGCATTTTTGCACGTGATTCATTCCAAGCAAGCTTAACGGAATCCGAACAAGACTTACGAAAAATGTCGAATGCAGAAACGGCATAAAATAATAAGAGGAAATTATGTTATCAAATAAACCTTATTTGATTCGCGCTTTTTATGACTGGATTATCGATAGTGGCTGTTCGCCTTTTATTGTCATCAATGCCAACTATCCTAAATGTAAAGTTCCTCTTGAACATATTGAAAATGGTGAGATCACTTTAAATATTTCCCCAGCCGCCATTCGTGATCTTAAGATTTCAAATAATTTAGTCGAATTTCGTGCTTCTTTTTCAGGGGTGGTCCATATTATTTGCGCTCCTGTGAAGGCTGTTCTTGCCATTTATGCCCAAGAAAATCAACAGGGTATGTTCTTCGATTATGAAGATGCAGAAGGCGAAGGCGAGGGTGATATTCAACCTCCATTAGTGACTTCGAAAGCCGATAGTATGAAAAATCGCTCGCATTTGAAGTTGGTGGAATAGTTTTACTTTGT
>JABDCZ010000056.1:0-9554 GCA_013287885.1 Gammaproteobacteria bacterium | reverse complement strand
AAATTTGGTTTGCGAATGATCTACATTTTGGCGTCAATCCTGTGACTGACGTACAAAAAGCGACTTTTAAAGGGCTTTATGGCGGAGACTATCAAAAGCTAGAATTATTCATGAATGATGCCGAAATGGAACAAAGACGGGTTAAAGATGCCGATCTCGATATTTTTTATTGGCATTTGCTCAATCAATTTTGGGCGGTAAAAGGTGGCGTTAATTATTTTTATCGTCCCACTCTCACCCCTTATTTTCAACCAGGATTCGGTGTTGAAGGATTATTACCTTATTTTATTGAAACCGATGTGCGAAGTTATTTATATGCCGGAAGCTTTAAAGTGGATGTCGAATTAGATCGAGACATTCAAATCACCAATAATTTTTTCATTGGATTGGGTTTAAGAGGAATTTTTGCAACCAAAACCGTAGAAGACGCCATTATTGGAAGTGGCTTAAATAAAATGCAGTATACAATTACACCTTATTATCGTCTTCAGCCTGGGCTTAGTATTTTTGCGGAATTTGAACACGAGGTTTATTACGGACCGTATAAAAATTTGCAAATTAATTTGCTTGGATCTTCTAATACGGATAATTCGTTGAGTTTTGGGGTGGAGGTGGTGTTTTAAAAAAAATCGCCCCCTCACCCGGCGCAAAGAACGCGCCGACCTCTCCCACAAGGGGAGAGGTAAACAAGAATTTAATACCTCTCCCCTTGTGGGAGAGGTCGACGCACGTGCTTTTCGTGCGGAGGGTGAGGGGGCGATTATGCAACAACGCTTTTTCAAAGAGGGTTATTTTTACTCTTTAGTAATTTCCAACAAATGAATCCTCCGATTATCGCTATGCAACACTTTAAATCGGAAATTTTCAATCACAATCGTTTCACCACGTTTGGGTAAATGACCAAAGGTTTGTGAAACAAGACCGCCAATCGTATCAAATTCTTCATCAGAAAATTCTGAATCGAAGTATTCGTTAAAATCATCAATAGCGGTAGTGGCTTTGACGATGTAATGCCCGTCAGCATGTTTTTTTATTTCATCGTCTTCATCAATATCATATTCGTCTTCGATGTCGCCGACGATTTGTTCAAGAACATCTTCAATGGTAACCAAGCCCGCGACATGGCCGTACTCATCAATGACGATCGCCATATGATTTCGATTAATGCGAAATTCTCGTAATAAGATATCAAGACGTTTGCTTTGTGGCACAAAAACCGCAGGGCGTAATAAATCTTGGATGACAAAAGATTCAATTTCATTTTGATGACCGGATTTTAATAAATCTTTCGCAAGCAAAATGCCGGTGATATCGTCATGATTGCGATCCATGACAGGAAATCGGGAATGCCCTGATTCTATAACCATCGGTAAAACCATGTCGAGTGGGCTATCATATTCCACGACAACCATTTGTGCTTTTGGAATCATGACGTCGCGCACTTGCATTTCGGAAACTTGCAATACGCTTTCAATCATGCGGAGCATTTCCGCACTTAAAATGTCGCGATCTTCTGCATCTCGCAGCACTTCCATCAATTGTTCGCGATCTTTTGGTTCGCGAATTAACATATCACTTAGACGTTCAAACCATGAACGTTGCTTCGCACCCTGATTTTTTGAATCCTCATCGACCATTAGTCACCTATATATGGATTAGCAAACCCTAAAATTTTCAAAATTTGAATTTCTTTTTTTTCCATTTTTTCTGCATCTGCGTCCTCTATATGATCAAATCCTAAAAGATGTAAAGATCCATGAATTACAATGTGCGCCCAGTGGGCGTCATTCGTTTTTTGTTGCGTTAAAGCCTCGTTATTCACAATTTCTGCGCAAATGACAATATCGCCGAGGTAAGTTCTTTTTGAAGTTTCATCAAATGGTTCATCAAAAGGAAAAGACAACACATTTGTCGGACCTTTTTTTTTGCGATAATGTGAATTTAAATCTGTCATTTCAGCGGGATCGACAATACGCAACGTTAATTCACATGGATTTTTTTCATTTTCTAATGCTGCTTTCGCCCACTTTTTTAATTGCTGAGACGAAGGAACCATTTGGCAAGATACCGTATTTTGAACGATAATTCGATGCATATCAAACTCTATGGATTTTCATTTTTTTTATCATGGCGCTCATAAGCTTCAACGATGCGTTGCACCAAGGGATGGCGAACCACGTCGCTTGCTTGAAATTGTGTAAAACTAATGCCTTTCACGTCTTTCAATACTTCCATAGAATGAATCAAACCGGAATCTCTCCGATTATTCAAGTCAATTTGTGTAATATCGCCCGTAATAACGGCCTTAGAGTTAAAGCCAATACGGGTTAAAAACATCTTCATTTGTTCGGTCGTTGTATTTTGACCTTCGTCCAAAATAATAAAAGAGTCGTTTAAAGAGCGGCCACGCATGTAAGCGAGAGGGGCGAGCTCTATAATATTTCGGTCGATAAATTGACTGACTTGTTCAAAACCTAGCATTTCATACAATGCATCATATAACGGTCTTAAATAAGGATGGACTTTTTGCGCAAGATCGCCTGGTAAAAAGCCGAGTTTTTCTCCAGCTTCAACAATGGGTCGAACCAAAATGATGCGACTGACGCGTTCAGTTTCGAGTGCGTTCACCGCGCTTGCGACGGCCAAATAAGTTTTACCCGTACCTGCGGGGCCGATACCGAAATTAATGTCGTTATGCTGAATGCTTTGGAGATAGCGAACTTGATTGTCGCCGCGCGCTAAAATATTGCCGCGTTTAATGCGAATTTCCATGTTTTTTTCCTGCGAATTATTCGATTCTGTGGTTTTTTGAGTTTGTGTTTGCAGGTATAAATGTACTTGATAAGGTGCCAAAATACGTTCGCGTTTGGCTTGATTATAGAGGTCTGTTAATGTCATACAGGCTTTTTCAACCGCGTTGGGATTGCCACTAATTGAAAAGGTGAAACCGCGTTGCTTAATATTAACTTCTAAACGATCTTCGATGAGTCGAATATGCTCGTCGCAGCGACCGCAAAGATTAAGTAAATGTTTATTATTTTCAGGGCTTAAAACTACTATCTGTGAATGATGAGTCGTTTCCAAGGTGATTCACGCCACTTAAGTTTACTATCCTACCTATAGTATAACGCAAAAATTCCCATCTGTTGAGCATAAAAATCCAAAACTTGATTTTTTTTGCAATTAGGTTATAAATATAAAATAATTTAGCCGCCTTACGACTAAATTTAGTAGTCCAAGGAAAAACTTTATCAGGGAGAGATATAGTGAAAAATTTTACTCGTACCATCATCGCAACTGCTTGTTTAATGACGTCATTTGGCGCGCTAGCCCATAATTATAAAGGGGATTATAAAGCTGAAGTAATGCCGCTTATGCCTGTTACCATTCCCGTTTTACCAGGTGGATTTGATTTTACGTTGGGTGGCTTGTGGTTAAAACCGACGAGTTCGAATGTTGAATATTTTAGTTCAACTAAAACCGTTGATTCTACTGTGGATGGTGTCGGTATCACTAGTCAAACAGATACTTCTGAGGAAGTGTCTCCAAATTATACCTGGGGATTTTTGTTAGGTTTAGGGTATATTTTCCCTGGCACCGCGTGGGATGCTCGTGTCGATTGGCAGCATTTACATGATAACGGTGATACTGATAGTACGACTCTAAAAGCAATAACAGACGTTGCCATCGAGGCTTTACCCTTGGGTAACAGAATTGGTGTTGACACACCGCCTGAGAAATTTTTTGCTGAAGGCGAAGTAGTTTATGATTTTGATGCGGTAGATTTGACTTTTGGACAGTTCATTAACATTGGTCCAAGATTGCAAACCCGTTTATTCACGGGTCTTCGATGGGCGCGTTTAGATAATGACTTATCTGGATCTTATCGATTCACTGGGATAACGGGTACAGGGGAAGGAACAGTCGACCCTCGCAATTTCACTGCAGATAGCGATTCTACGTTTAATGGTATTGGTCCTATCTTTGGTATAGCAGCGAATTATGCGGTAGGCTATAACATTGGTATAGCGGGTTATTTTGACGCAGCTTTATTAGTCGGAAAGTTAAGCTTAGAGCAAAGCACGAATGAGTTAGAATTTGATAGTGCTACCGGTGTATTAACTGATAAAAGTCCTGTCAATTTTAATTTTGACGATTTAAGTGTGGTGGCTCCTGCCTGGGATGCAAGGTTGGGTATCAATTATACTTATCTCATTAGCAATGGTGCTGCGTTTAGATTCGAAATCGGTTATCAGGTCAGTAAGTATATTGATGTAATAAATAATTCACAATTTGTTACTTCTAATGGGCTGGTGTCGGATCCAACGGTTACTACTAACTTTGGTTTAAATGGTCTCTATTTCCAAGGTACTTTAGTAGTCTAATCTTTTTTTCAAAGATAAAATCCCCGTACCAGTACCACACGGGGATTTTTTTTAAGCCATCGCATATGTTTAATAAACCAACGTACATGATTTTTTTAACACATTGACGTATTCGCGCACATATGTGTTAGATTGTCCATTCTTTGCGACATCTTCAGCGAATGAAACAATAGTTTGAATATCCTCTTTCGAAAAATCACAATATTGTGTCTCAATATTGATGGTACCAGGCGCCGGTTGATCCTTATTCGACACGATGCATTTTCCATTTTCGGAGCCGTGGATTTTATAGATTTGCAAATTGGAGGATATTCGCAGGCCTTCCTTCTCTGCTGCAGTTAAGCCAGAATAATTCGGTTCCGGCAGAATAAACTGATCCGTTTGACAGGTTTTCATTCGATTCGCGTATTCTATCCACGGTTGATAAATATTCGTGTTATTCCCACCTGCAAAAGTTTTGGTAATGATAAGACTTAACAATATTGCTCGAATAAATTTGGTTTTCATCGATTAAGACTCCTACCTTTCATTGCGAAGATGTTATTTTGAATATAGAATTTTATAAAGTTTTTCCATTATATAAGCGAAAGGATATCACATGGAAGTTGTATTATGGGTGATGGGATGGGTTACTTGTATTGGGTTGGTGGTTTCTATCATGGAATTGTTAGTGGGATATCGTCTCATTCACAGTTTGACAAAACAAACGCTTTATTCTGGGAAATTTCCTTCGATTTCTATTATTTTTAGTGCGCTGAATGAAGAGAGGGATATCGAGGCGGCGCTTAAGACTTTACTCGAAATCGATTATCCTCATCTCGAAATTATTGCAATCAATGATCGTTCCACTGATAAAACAAAAGAAATTTTAGAACGCATGAAAGCCAATCAATCTCGTCTCAAAGTGTTTCATTTAGAAAATTTGCCGGAAGGATGGCTAGGCAAAAATCATGCCCTCCATTTTGCATCAAGAAAGGCCGCCGGTGAATGGTTGCTTTTTACGGATGCGGATGTCTTCATGAAACCGGATACGTTAAAACGAGCCATGAGTTATATCTTAGAAAAAAAAATCGATCATCTCACGATTTTTGAGCATCATATTCGTAAAAATATCGGTTTAAAAATGTTGTTGTTAGGGCATTACATCACCTATAGTTTAGTGATGAAGCCATGGCGAATCCGTTTTCCATGGAGCAAAAAGTCGTTAGGTCATGGTGCCTTCAATTTAGTTTCCAAAAAAGTTTATGATGCCACAGGCGGTCATCGTAAAATATCGATGGAATGTATGGATGATCTTAAGCTCGGAGAAATCATTAAAAAAAATGGTTTTCAACAAGACACCGTCGATGGCAGGGATTTTATCGAAAAAGAATGGTATAAATCCTTAGGAGATATGATTGAAGGTGTCAAAAAGAATAGTTTCTCTTATTTTAAATACCGTCCCATTGGCACGCTCTCTGTCATTTTGGGGGCCTTTTTATTTTTCGTCTGGCCGTTTTTCGGCATGTTTTTTTCGGGATCTATTGGCACCATTAATGGCGTTAACGTAATGCTGATGCTACTCATGAGTCTTTTTATCGCCAAAAAATTTCGACTAAACCCTTGTTTTGCCTTACTTTATCCAATTGGTATCTGTATTTTACTTTATTCGGTTTTTAACTCTTTAATTGCAACCTATAAAAATAAGGGAATAATATGGCGCGGCACCTTTTATTCGATTAAAAAATTAAAAAAAGTATAATATTCCATTTTTCTGTATATACTTGTGTTTTTGAAAAATTGAAGGAGTTTTTTATGACAATTAACAATATGACCGATTTACAATTACCGGATACTTGCACGGATGATCATGAACATATGGATGATGAAATCATTGTTAATACCATGTTAGAACATGTGTTTAATGGTGCGAATCATCAAATGCAGACCGCGCTTGAACTGACCAAAATGATGGTTCAACATTCTGGGTCTAACCAAGATATTTTAAAAGCTTATCAAGATGCATTAAAAACCGTAATGGAATCCTCACCCATTCCTACCTTATTACATTTAATGGGTGCTGAACTCGCATAAAGGATATGCATGAAACCGTGGGTTAAAAAAGCTGGACTTTTCATTTATTCAACATTGATTACGTCTTACTTTGGTTTTGTTTGTAGCGCAACACTGGGCCTTGGAGGCGGTTATTTGCTCCAAGCAGGTGTTGCCATACTGGTCGCTGCTGGTGTCATCAATCCGGTCAGCGGTCCGATTTTTATTGCAACCATTGCCCTTTTTACCTTGGGTGGTCTTTTAGGGGCTGGGATTGGAATTAAATGGACGTATCCCTTATTCAAAGAAAAAGTGATTGAGGATAAAAATACGGAAATTCCCGTTGAGCCACAACATCAGGAAAAATTGGTTGAAAATAAAAGTAAGCCAAGCACAACAATCGCGGGAAATGCTTGTACCCAAAATATTTTTCGAAAGGCAGTCAGTCCTGCATATATACCAGCAATAGAAACGCAAGACAGAAAAAATACTTTAAGATCCAAGCTTTGAGCGAGGACGCTCCATAACAAGCCTGCAGCGATAAAACCATTATACAAGCCTTGATTTGCGGCGAGATTCGCTGAGCGTTTTGCGAAATCTGCATCCATGTGGAATGTTTTGAGCCCTGTCGATTTTTGCCATAAAAACATCTCAAGAATTAAAAACCAAGCGTGTAATAAAGCTATTAAAATAACACCGATGTTAATAATACTATTCATGCAAAAATCCTTATGTGAGAGAAATACTAATATCAATTTCTTTATGTTCTTCTTTTTTTTCTGGTATTTTTCCAAATAAACCGATTTTATCAGATTTGAAACTTACAAGTCGCCGCAAGGATGGTTTTTTTTCATCGAGGGCTAAAGACAGTTTGCTTATTTTATCTTTCAAAAAATCAATGACCGTTTGCAATGTAGGATAAGGGTCGTCTTTTTCTAATAAATAAGATGATAAAAAAACAGCATCCTCAATAGCGGGAAATTCGAGGGTAATTAATTTAGATCTAAGTTGAGATAATTTTCGAAAAGTTTCCTTATTTTTTGATTCCGCAAAAGAGGGAGTAGTTCTAGTTAGCATTTCAAATAACATCATTAATAACGGAAATGTATCGCTTTTGGAAGAGTAAATACAACCAACGGATTGTTTAATTCTAGGATCTAAATAAGCTGGTGTTCCATGTAATCTGTTCGAGCGCGCAAAAAATATTTCATGTCCATCTTCGATCATCGTATGCGTCGCTTTAAGAGAAAGATTGAAATCAAAGATATGTAATGAAATGACTTCATCATTTTCAATGCATACTTTAATATTTTCAGGTTTGATATCGCCATGAATAATTTTCATCTTATGTAATCGATGAAGTTCTAAAGCGGTTGCAAGGATGACTTTATAAGAAAGTAATTCTTGTTTTTCTCCTACCTCAAGGTTATTGATAAAATCCAATAATTCTATGCCGGGTATCCAAGGCATATATATATCTATCTTTCGAGGTAACGCATTTTTAAATCCAAGTAATTTTGCAAAAAATCCTTTTGCCCTTGTGAAGCGTAATGCATATGAAATATTTTGAATTCCATACGCTTTAGAAAGCATTCGTAATTCATTTTTTGTTTCTAATAATTTTTGTTCATATTCATAGGGTTTAAATATTTCTGTTTTTCGCGCAATAAAATTTTTTGTTTGAATATTTTGTAAGATTTTGACATAAACAAAAAATCCCTTACCAGCAATGTATTGTTCTTTTTTTTCTTTCAGCACAAAATAAATATTTTTTGTATCTTTGTGATATTCCACTCCAAAAGCGAAATTTTCATTAGTTTTTAAGATATTATTTTTTTTGAATACTTTTTCGATGTCTTTTTTATGAAAATGAATGATTGGATTTTCATCTAACGTTTGGGTTTCTGCGATTAATTGCTGAATCACTTTAGGATCTTCAAAAACAGTTATCCATCGATCTCCTTCTTCTAGTTTTTCATGAATAAATTTACTTGTCTGAATTTCGATAGGTAAATGTTCCAAATGCGCTTCATTTTTTCGAAACCCTGTTCTCATGAGTAAAGTCCTTTTAAAAAAACGTATAATTTGCTGATAATATCATCATTATTTACGAATTGCGCCGTCGCATTCCGGCGCCTGGGTTTGCAATGACGATTTAACAGCAACTTATTTTGTGAATGAATCGTTAAAGAGAAGGTTTGACGCCATACACGTAATAATGATTCATCCCCGCCTGGTTCAGTGCTACGTTTTCTTCAATATTTACCATAAATCCATGCGAATTTAATTTTTGAGTTACGAGTTGCAAAGCATTTTGAATATCGTGCACTTCGATGACGATTTGTTTTATTATTTTCCAATTGGTATCCTTGATTCCTTGCATCACTTCAATTTCGGCACCTTCGACGTCAATTTTTAATAAGTCAATTTTCTTTATTTTTTCGTTATTGATTAATGTAGCTAATGCCATGAGTGGACATTGAATATTTGTACTCGAAGAAAATCGTCGGTAAATGAATTTACACAATAATTTTTGGACAGCGGGGAACCGCTTTAAAAAACGATGTAAAAATGGTTTGTTTTCGGTGAGTTTTCGTATCACCTGGTTGATAAATGATGCCGTGCAGATGATATACCTTGTTTTTGAATATTTCGGTGAGAAGACTTTCTGTTTCTGATTTTTTTAAATAATGAATGTGCCCAACTTCCTTAAATTTTTTCTTGTTCATCATGAACCCTTTTTAGATTTTACTAATTTTTATTCCATATTTATTCTAAAGAAGTTTTTTTCACATGTCTCGCTTTTGGTGGAGCAATCCAGAGGGCTGCTTGGATTTCCATGTCCAATGAAAAGAATTGGGCTTGCAATGACGAGATATTTCCAGAAGACTCCGTCATTGCGAAAATGAGATTTATTCGTAATGTATCTACATGCGAATAATTTTTATAGTTTTTTCTAGGGACTTTTTCATTCCTTCTTTGATGCTTTTACCCATTCCTGGTATTGATAATAAATATAATGTTTCTTGTATGGCCGACCAATCTTCATCAGATATTAATACTGCGGAGGCATTTTTACCGTTAATATGTATTGGTTTATGCAATTTATTAACTTGATCAATTAATCGATATAAATTT
>JABDCZ010000055.1:0-9783 GCA_013287885.1 Gammaproteobacteria bacterium | reverse complement strand
CATTTGTTTTTGCAACATTTTTTAATCTTAACTTTTCAGTAATATGCTTAATTGCTCATATAAAGGGTTATTATCAATTTGCAAATATGGCAAATCTAAAAGCGCTTCTTTCTTAAAGATTCTCGCAAAGTTTGGATCATTCCTTGAAATATCAATGATGTTATCAATTAAATCGGCTAATTTTATTAATTTTCCTTCCGTGGATATGGTTGCTAAACGCTCTCTTTCAATCGATTTTCTTTTTGCGCGATTTCCATCTGCAAGCGTCGTGACATTTGTTACTTCCAAAACTAACTGTAAAACTTTCGGACCAAAATCATCGAGAATTGCCTTATCATTAAAAGAAGCATTATGCGGCGCAACATCTTCCAATACATCGTGCAACCATGCCGCAGCAATGATTTCAGGATCATTGGTAACCGCTGTCAATAATTTTGCAACTCGCTCTGGATGAATATGATATGGCTCCGCCGTATATTTTCTTTTATGATTGATACTATCGTGCGCTGCTATTGCGAATTTTTTTGCTTTTTCTATTAATTCATTCATGACCTGGTTGCCTCTTCATGGATTTATTTTAAATTAAAATTATTAGAAAAAGTTCTTAAACAACCTGCAATTGATCCTCTTTTTTCTTGTTCAGCAGATGTAAAGTTATCTTTAGTTGCACGATATACTTGTTCATAGGTTAATGCCGCAAAAATTCCATTAAGTTGATTTGCTAAATTCAATTGAGTATGCAAATCATGGATTTCATAGAGATCAAGCCAAGGCTTGATACATTGTGACTTTACATTATCAAGATCGATCTGATTCACTTCATTGAAATAGGTAATATTCCACAGACATCCATTTAGTGATAAAAAAGGATGACTGAGCACAACTTCTCCCCAATCAATAATATTGATCTCTCCAGTTTTGTGATCGATAATCATATTATTTTCATGAAAATCACAATGATTTATTGTCTCAGGCATTCTATATTCCGATAAATCAGAGCATAACTTCATGCATTCTGGGTACAATTCACGTAATTTATCAATTTCTAATTTTGTTAAACCATCCTCAATGAGCAATTGTTCTTGTTGAAGAAGTTGTGAATAGAGTGAGGCAAATTGGTTAAGCCGCCAGTCAAGAACGCCCATCTTAAGCAATTGCTCAGTTTGATTTTCTACAGAACGCTGAATTTTAGTATAATTGGCAATTCCACGCTTCAGCATATCGAAATTTATTTGTTTTTTGAAAAGATGACGCAAAGAAATGTCACCGCAAAAAATCATTAAAAAGCAATGTAATTCATTATTTTGAGCAATAACAATAGGGATATTTTGGCAACCCTGACCTTGAAGAAAAGTAAGCATTTTTGGCTCTATACAAAACATTTTTGGTACTTGCTTTAAATAAAAAATTCCTTCACTTGTCTCAATTTGATAAACATGGGAATAAGAAGTTTGAGCTATTATTTTTTTATTTAGAATAGATATTTCATTAGCAGTTAAATAATTAATTGCCCATTCTAAAGATTGATTAGCTGAGTGAATATTCATATTAATTCTTCTTCTGACGAATTTAAAAAGCCTTTTTTAAATAAAATCTTTTATGGTCTTTTGGACAATCATCTAACACACCAAATATTTCATACCCTTGTTTTAAATAAAAATCTTTTGCTTGAAAATCCAATGTATCAAGGTGGATTAAATGACAACCTAATTTTTTTGCTTCTAATTCAACTTTATTAATAAGCGTAGAACCAAATCTTTTTCCTCTATGTATGTCCTGTACCCACAAAATATCTATGAATAGACAGCCCCAACCATACAAAACTGATTTTATTCCAGCAATAATATTATGATTTTTATCTCTAATATGATAACAAATAAATATTAAAGTATTTTCTTGAGTGAAGGGTACTTTCGTATTATTAAAATCTCTTAGCGAATTTTGAATATATTCATTATCACTAGATGAACTTTCTTTTATGTAAAATTCCTCGCGGTCATGATGAATCACGTCTATCTTTTTATCTTTAATGCTGAGATCTTTTCTTAAAAAATAAAATATAGAATTGTTTGCAAACCCCTCTCTTTTTAATTCAACGCGAAAACCTAATTTTTTATAAAAATCGAGTGCTTCCCAATCGCCAGTATTCACAGCGGCATGCAAGCAATTTTTTTCTAATGCAAGATTTAGCGCTGATTGCATAAGCGCCGTACCGTATCCTTGACCGCGCAAGGATTTATCCACCCATAACTGATCCACGTAAAGCCAATCGTACCCAATATTGCCATTACATCCACCTTTAATTTCATTATTTTCATCATGGATGAAAAAAGCAAAAGGAGACACAGGATCAAGATTACGCTTCTCCTTCGCATTGCGTGAAATACCTTCTCCTAAGATCTCAATATCTTTTTGCAATGGTGTATTTGTATATGTCACTTGATATTTCATAACTCACCTTACGGAAATCATATTTCTGTTGTTTTTTAAATGTTTTACGAATAGTACGATTCTTTTAATGCAAAATAAATAACTTTAATAATAGTTTTAGATATGTGACCTTATGGTCACAAATTGTCCAAAAAAGCAGCCGTTTCTAAAATAGAGTAAAATACACATTATAGAGTAAATAAAATCTTTTGAAGAAATGACTTTTCTCTTGGCTTCAGAAAACGGAGTTTCACAATGAAAAAGATATTTGTTTTGTTATTTTTTTTATTAATCACCCTCGCTTCATTAGGCACCTATTTATATCTTTCCGAAAAAATTCTTGAAGGTAATATAAAAATCGCGGAAGGAAAAAAGCAAATTGAAGACGGTGAAAAAATGCTTGCGGCAGGAAAAAATAAACTTGCCAATGGAAAAAGAAAATTGTCAAAACTAAAAAGAGCCAATGGTTTTTTACAATCAGTTCCTTTTATGGGTGTTGCTAATAAGGTTCCAGTAGGCGGAGTTTTATTAAATGCACCTAATCAAATTATTGCACAAGGTAATAATAAAGTCGCTGCAGGTGAAGAGAAAATTAAATCCGGGGAACAGCAATTGGCCGAAGGAAAATTAGAATTAAGCAATGGAGAGAAAAAGTTATATCAAGCAAATATCATACGCGTAACGTCAGGTATTCTTGCGTTAATATTTTTTAGTATTTTTGTGGCATTGGTTATTTACTGGAGAAAATCCCTGGCCGGTATCGTTAAAAGAAAAACTTGAGCAAGAAAGGCGGCCTTTTTAACGTGCCGCCTAGCTCTTCATTTTTATAATATGATACAACAAGCAGAATTATCTGGAGGTGGATATTGATAGCCATCATATGCCCTAGTACCAGTGCTTGAATTATTCCACATTGCAGCGGATGATCTGCGAGATTGCAGCACTGCTTGTTCTGCAATAGCAACATCTCTGTCCTCTGAATCATCATCGCCGTCATCTATATCTCTACTTAATCGAGCTTTAAGCGTGTTTTGAAACAAACGCACGCTGGGTATTGCAGTTGAATCTGAAAGCTTCAAAAAGAGATTATAATCAGGTCCGAAAACACGTCGCGCATTCGGATGATTATCAAAATAGGATAAATATTCAGATTCTGTGAGTCCTCGACCAAATAAGTTTTCCAAAGTGATCTTACTAAATGGCCAATGCTGATCCAACGCATCTAAATCATTGGGATTGATTGCTGCTGCCAAGCAACAAAGTAACCACATTCCTCTTGAATAGGGGAATGCGGGTCCTTGATCTTTGTAAACCTCCATTTGTTCATCCCTAAAATCAGGAACAGCCGCAATAAAAGGAGCCACTTCTTCAATTTCATGCATCCAAGCATAATCTTGACGCCGATTGGAACAACCCAGGAAAGTAAAAGGATTTAATGATGCATTTCGGGATAGTAGCAAATCTTTAATTCTACGAATTTCAGCAGGACCTCCATTGGGTTCGCCATCCGTTAATAAAGAATGGTTTGTTTTGCGGTCCGAACTTCCTCGAGTTCGGTCGGCTTCATCAAACATGTTTTTTATGTTGGTATAAATGGGTGTATCGCCGGATGGCTGTACATTAAAGAAATCACTAATCATGTTATGCGCTTGCACGATGAATTCTTCGGGCGTTATTCCTCTTCGACTTAATGTGATTCGTCTACCTGGATAATCGCGATCGAACACACTCACAATAATAGTGCCTGTAGGTACATAAGCGAGTAATTCTATAGATTTGTGTAATCGATCTTCTGCATCTTGCCACCGAGATGCGTACAATTTACTGGTATAACCCACTTTCTTTTTCATGTAGTCGCAGAAATCAGTGATTAATAAATCAGAATCATAGGTCATCGATCCACTATCATCTACTTTGTAATGGAAATTTGCTCCTTTAAATTCAGTTAATTTAGATATCAAACCAATAGGTATTTCATTTCGTTGAAATACATTACTCAAACCATCTACGAGCGTGCCTCCATCGAGGTTTTTGGTTTCAAAAGCATCGACATAGGGTTGCGACTGAAATGTGTTAAGCGCAGTTTGAAACTGCAAAGGCGCTCCTAATTGGGTAGTTTCCGAAATGGCAATTTGATCTTCAATACTAGAAACCGTTGTGAGTTGTTTCGCACCATAAGGATTATATGGCGGAGGCGCTGACGGCATAGGACCCGATTTGGATTGATAATTTGGATTTTTTTGAATATGACCGGATGAATCAATAATATATCTAGGGATTTGCTTAGAATCTTCAGATGTTAGAGTTTGGTCTTCAATAGGCATAAAAATTCCTTTTAATTTAGGGCTGATTATAATTCGCCACATTTTATTATTAGTAAAAGCAAATTCGTAAAATTACGATTTATTGTTTTAACAATGAAACAAGTTTGCAATGATCCGACTTAAACTCACTGGAGCTTAGTCGGAACAGAAGACACTAATAATGCTTCAATATGAGGTTGATGACAAGTATAGATTATGAAAAATTGTCGAGAGAAATATCAATTGAAAAAAACTCGTAGTAAAATTTAAAATAATTTATATTTATTATTTAATTTTACAAATTAAATTCAATCGTTTCTCCATTTTCTGGTATCAAAAAATGGTGAGGAGAAACTTCCCATTTTTTTAGGCTTTCTTTCAATTCTATGGCTGGTTCATCTACTCCTTCATCCGATAATTGAAACGTTAAATGATGACTTGCAATGCTGAGATGTGATTTGAGATCAAGGTGTGCTAATACCGCTTCTTCTGGATTCATATGTTGTTCTTTCATAAACCAACGTGGTTCGTATGCACCAATAGGTAAAATACTAACGTCAATTTTTCCAAAATATTCATGAATTTCTTTGAAATGTTTGCCATAACCCGTATCACCGGAAAAATAAATTTTCAAATCATCTGCTTCAATTACAAAACCACCCCACAGTGCTTTATTTGCATCCCATAATGAACGCGCTGACCAATGCTGTGCTGGAACTAACGTAATCTTTTTTTCTGGAGTAATTTGTATGGATTCCCACCAATCTAATTCAATAATCTTTGTTGCATTAGATTTTTCTACTATTTTTTTATTACCCAGGGGGACAATGATAGTCATTTTGTGCATTTCCCAGAGTTTTTGCAAAGAGCTTAAATCTAAATGATCATAATGATTATGACTAATCACAATAACATCAATCCTGGGTAAATCTTTAATAAGAACACCCGGAGAGCGAAAACGTTTTGGACCTATTTGTTTAAATGGACTCACGCGATATGAAAAAACGGGATCCGTGAGAATATTCATTTGATGTAATTGAATTAAATGTGTTGCATGATTTATATAAGTTGTAGATAGCTGATTAGCATTAACATGTTCAGCTATAGAAGGTATTGCATTTTTTCCCTGGAAAATAGGCCAGGTTTTTTTCTTATTATCGAAAAATTTCCAATATAGCACCTTCCACCAATTTTTTTTAACCTTAATATCAGGTACAAAAAATTTTTTTCCGTCGAAATGATCTGTTCTTTTTGGCATACCAATATGTGTCTCACATTTAAATTTTGGAAATGTTAAGCGCGCTTTCTTTTTCCACTTTTATGTGTTTTTCCATGGTGAACCATATATTCTCTGCATGCTTTATTGATTAATGTTTGATACTTATTCGCTGCATGCTTAAACCAATCTAATACATCAGCATCAATCCGAATAGTGATTTGTTCCTTAATGGGACGATAAAACTTCCCTATTTCTGCTTTATCCCATTCAGTTATTTCGTGAGCTTCTTTATCGGATAAATTTATCTTACGGCGTTTAAGTGTATTAAGTTCTTTTTGCATTTTTTCTGTAATCGTCATATTTTTTTGTTTCACTCGGTGTAGCTTTTCTGATTGAGATGATTCGGATGATTTCTTGTTAGCTTTATTTTTGTCTTTATCCCATTCAAATTGCATCTATAGTCGGTCTGTGTCAGCGATTTTGAGACAAAATTTGATGTGAATTAACAACCGCAATTAAGCCATATCCTCCGTTTTTCTGTCAATCAATTTTTCAGATTTTTTATCTGATTTTGATTTTGGCGGGTTAATATAAACAGGCCTTAATTTTTTTAGTGCTGGTATTTTATGATTAAAACGCACTGGGTTTTTCTCATAAGCATCCATTAAAACAGAATGCCTTTCTTTTAAGATCACATCAGCTAATCCATAATGCACGGTGGCTGGTCGTAAATGATATATTAAGAAAAGTTACCGATGAATTTAACAGGTTCAATAAAGATATAAATTTTTCGATTCGCGCTGAATATAAATCTAATGAAATACCTTCAAGGAAAAATGGTTATTATCTTATTGCATTGTTAGTTTCTAAAGAAAAAGAATTCAATCAAGAAAGAACATCGTATCAATCTTTCGATTTTCACTTTGTGGTACAAAGTAACGATGGTGCTTTTTCACATAGACGTGGTAATGCGCATCACCCAGAAAAAGTTGATTCTGTAGGCAAACCAATTTTTTGCCCTGAACAATCAAAATTTTTCTATACTGATAAAAATAAAACTGCATTTGATGATGAAACTAATAGTCGAGTTCCTATTTGTCATGATTATGAATTTATAGGTTATTTATATATAAAAACTTTATTTGAGCGAAAATTTGGTATTTTTTCTCATGTCATTGAAATGTTAGAAGATATTGAAAAAAACAAAAATACTAACGAACAAATGAAAAAGACATATGATGAATTCCGCAAAAATTTTTCTATTTATCCACCACTCATTCAATATTTTGAAGATGCTAGAAATAAAATTGCTGAATGTCATTTCAAATTCTCTGTTTTGGAATCTCAAATTTTACTCGACTTTATACCTCAGGAGTTAGGACAAATAGTAACAGATTATTTAAAATCTCATGATAGTAATTACTACAAAGATGAATTGATAAATACCCCTAAACCAAGATGATATATGAATATATTCTTATTACATGCCTAATATTATAAACGTAAGTAAGCGTTTGCTG
This sequence comes from Gammaproteobacteria bacterium, assembly GCA_013287885.1. GTDB lineage: Bacteria > Pseudomonadota > Gammaproteobacteria > DSM-16500 > DSM-16500 > JABDCZ01. Next base: position 2,311 of record JABDCZ010000055.1, on the reverse strand, counting down.
ATGCTTTCAATTACCCACAATTTTTGATATATAAGCGACTGCTTATAATTAAAAAGGTGTAGGGAAAAGTGTCAAAAAGGAATTTAAGTTCGGAATGACTTGATCAGGAAACTGCAGCTTGTAAATTTAAAGATAAACGTCTTGGTAAAAGATTTAAAAGCTTACTTGCTCAACTATGGAATGGAATAGGAGAAACGGTTCCTTTTGCTTGCCAGGATTGGGCAAATACCAAAGCAGCATATCGATTTTTATCAAATGATCGTGTTAATGAAAAAGAGATACTTTAAGGTCATTTCCAATCAACACAAGAACGTTTTTCTAAATCAAAATCTCCTGTTCTTGTATTACAAGATACCACCACATTTTCATATCAGCGAGATAAGCCAGAATTAATAGGAATTACGCATTTATTAAATCATGGAAATCTTTATGCAAAATCAAAATACCATACTCAATGTGGTATTCAAATGCATTCTAGCCTTGTAATAACAACAGAAGGCCTTCCACTCGGCTTAGGAGCAATTAAATTCTGGACGAGAAAAAAATTCAAAGGAACTAATGCTCTAAAAAAACATATTAATCCCACTAGAATTTCGATTGAAAAAAAGGAAAGCTATCGATGGTTAGAAAGCATGAAGGAATCAACTAGTTTATTAAATGAACCCTCTCGCTGTATTCACGTTGGTGATCGTGAAAGTGATATTTATGAATTATTTTGCACAGCTAAAGAAATTGGAACAAATTTTCTTATCAGAACATGCGTCGATCGTTTAGCCGGTGATGGCAAACATACAATTGCCACTGAAATGGATGAAGTAAAAGTTAAAGGGTTTCATCGTATAGAGGTACAAGATAATAAAGGTAATTTTTCTGAAGCTGTGTTTGAGATTAAATATCGTCGAATTAAGGTACTTCCTCCAATAGGAAAACAAAAGCAGTATCCAGAATTATGGCTGACTGTTATTCATGCGGAAGAGAAAAAGAAGTCAAAAAATAGAAATAAAATAATTTGGAAGTTGATGACTAATTTATCAGTGACTTCTGCTAAAGAAGCGATTGAAAAAGTATATTGATATTTTTTGAGATGGAAATTGAAACTTTTCACAAAATTCTAAAATCGGGCTGTAAAGCTGAATCTTCTAAATTAAGAACTGCAAGTCGTCTTGCTAATCTTCTCGCAGTATTTTGTATTTTAAGCTGGAGAATATTTTGGATGACAATGCTTAATCGATGTAATCCTAAAGAACCAGTTACATTAGTTTTAACTAAAAAAGAAATTGAATTATTAAATTATCTTATGAAATCAAAAGGAAAAACTCAAATAAATTTATCCAATTTTATTATTAAAATAGCTAAACTAGGTGGTTACCTTGCGCGTTCCTCCGATCCACCGCCAGGTAATATTGTAATGTGGCGAGGAATATCACGATTAACAGATATAATGCTGGGGTTCGAGTTGGGAAGAAAAGTTGTGGGTAATTGAAAGTTTCGGTAAACGCTTACATATAAAGTATTTAAAAATATTTTTGCAACAGAGCCCTATTTTTCATAGGATAGACCTATTTGAATTTCTTTAATATATTATTGCATTATTTGTTCAAAAAATGAAGGCTCATTGTCGTGCTTTAAACAACTTGATTACTCAAACTTAATAATGATCTTTGCTATATAATACAATAACATCCACCAATCCATATATAGTATCATTCGCAAAATTATGTAATTCAGAAAATTTTTCCGCATTAAACCAAAAATTTGATTTACAATAAAAGTTGTGGTGATAACAATTAATAATGGTTGGGAGGTTTTTATGAAATGGGTTTTATCGTTTCTCATGATGTCCATCATTTCCCTATTTACTAATGTCGCTCTTGCTGAGTTAGGAGCTATAGATCTAAACGAGGATATTACCAAACTTTGTGCAGCACAAAGGAATCCATTAAAACCAAATCCTGCCTATTTAACGGTAAGGGAAAACTGTAGAGCTAGGCTCCAAGAGTGCAAACAAAAATATCCTGGAACGTTCTGTACTAATAATCTTAGTTCCCCTTATTTAGATTTTTGTGGTATAGGAGCCACACCAAGTAAGTGCATCCCCTAAACCGGCTCTGTTGCAAAAATATTTTTAAATACTTTATATGGTATCTTTAACAAGAAAAAACTCACAATATGTTGTGTTTCAAAAAAATTTTGCAACGGAGCCAGAAAAAGAAGTCAAAAAATAGAAATAAAATAATTTGGAAGTTGATGACTAATTTATCAGTGACTTCTGCTAAAGAAGCGATTGAAAAAGTATATTGATATTTTTTGA
>JABDCZ010000054.1:0-9926 GCA_013287885.1 Gammaproteobacteria bacterium | reverse complement strand
TTCATAATATTTGCTAATAAGGCTTTCTTTAATCCAATTATCTTTAGTTATGTTTTCTTCTGCGCTTAATAGAATATCGTAATTGCTTATGATAGCTTTTACTGTTATTCCTTTTTTTTCTAAGTGTTGGACAAGATCCACACGTGATAAAGGTTTAACTTCATCTCTTTCAGCTTTTGTATTTAAAATTTTTAAATCGTAAGCAGTAACTAGATAGACCTCTCTTATCCCTGACTTTACCATTGCATCAATCAGCTTATCATTGAAAGTATCGAATGGAAGGCCCTCTTCATTTCTCCCTAAAATGAGAGTTTCATCGACGTCGAGGACAATAGTAGAAGGGGTTGGAATGTTTGATTTATAGTCTAAATGTGAGATCATGTTTATTATCCTATCAATGAAAATGAAAATAATACGCTAAAAAAACATTTTGTAAACTATAAATTTTCCTGATTTACGATTCTTTTTTTTATAATTTAAAACGTGAAAAAAATAGCGGTCGGATCCAATAATAATATTGGATTGTGTGTAAATGCTTACATATTTTTTATTTTTAACTGATAAAATTATGAAAATAATTTAATATAAAAAATAAAAAGTAGAATAAAAATATGTTCATCATAAAATTTTTTAAAAACTCATTTGGTTTCAAAGACAAACGTTCTTCAAAATTACTTACTCACCAATCTGATGTAATTAATAATATGGTTACATCTTTTTTAGAAATTGATGATTTAGAAAATGTTGTAAAAGTAAATCATAGTTCTCATGAAATATTTAATAAATCAAGACTTGTGAAAAGTTTGCTTCAAGCGGTTGTTTTCGGTGAGTATAATAAAGTAGAAACACTTCTTCAAAAATACCCGCATTTATTACTCGAAAGAGGAACCATAAAAGACTATTCTGGGCGTGTACATGTCAATCGCACTGCTTTACAACTTGCATTAGGTGCTTGCGATTACGATGTTGAAAATTCAAAACATGTGATAACAGTGAGAGGCATGGTTGAATTAATAATAGAATATTTTAATCATTTACCATACAAAAATTCGCAATGGATTAATAAGGTCATACTTGATCAGTATGAAAATCAACTTCCATCAGATGATAAGATAGAAGCCCAAAAGGCAATAAATGACGCGGTAGAATTGAAGCGTATGACAGAGTATATTGAAAAAGCGAGCCAAAGAGAATGTGCAATGCTGTCTTCTTTCGAAGAAAGAATTCATACCAGAATATGTAAACACGCAAAAGAAAAATGCTATCCTACGTTGAATAAAATCATGCAATCATTCTTGCATGCCACATCCCCAGAAATGTTTGAAAAATTCTTTGTGAAATTTGAAATTTATATTACAAACCAAAATCTCATTGTAAATAATGATTTTAATTTTGATTTGCTAAAAGCGCTTTATCAATTTAGATATTATCTTCAACCTAAGGCCTCATTCAATCGATCTACACATTTTAATCATGATTTATTGTTTGAAGCTCTCGAATTATATGAAAAAAATTTCGCACGTTTCGGCGATACCAGCACAAGTCCAAAAAATGCATTTTTTTGGCAAAAGGTTGTAGGTGGTATCGAATGCTACTTACCAGCATGTGATGCAGAACGTATTGCTAGCTCGGAGTATGAGCCTTTGGAAGAGAGAAAATCAGATCGAACCATGGTTTTTAGACAAAATGAATATGGGAAATTTTTCCCTTTAAAGTTAACCAATAGCACCAAGCTTGGGATAAATACCGCTTATTTTTATGGTGGTGAGATATCCGTACGTGCAATAGGCATTACTTGGCTAAGACCCTCAAAAATGTTAAAAACTTATTTTGAACAAAAGAAACATCGACAAATAGTATTTGAAAAAAAGTATAGGGATTTAAATCATAAAAGTATTTCAATGTAGCTGAAATCGACATTTTATTTCGCAACACCCTACTTAATATAGGAAAACAGATGAAAAACAAAGTTGTGTTATTATCGGGTGCAAATCGCGGAATTGGATTTGCCATTGCTAAGAAATTATATGATGCAGGTTATTTAATAAGTTTAGGCGTAAGAAATCCTTCCGAAATGGACTCTTTTATCGGGGACCACGATAATTCTCGCATATTAAGCCAACCAATAGATTTACTCGATAAAGTTGCGATGGATAACTGGATCAATTCTACCATTGAAAAATTTGAATCAATCGATATTGTCATTAATTGCGCGGGAATTTTGAAAAAAACTAGTATTGAAAATTATGATGAAACAGTAATTGATGAAATATTTGCGATCAACGTAAAAGCGCCTATTTATTTAGTATCAAAAGCTTGGAATTATTTAAAAAAATCAAAAGAAGGCCGTGTCATCAATGTTTGCTCCTTATCTGCAAAGCGCGTAAAAGGAGGTTCATATGCATATGGAATGAGTAAATCCGCTTTGCTTTCTTTCACGCATTCGATTAGACATGCTGGATGGAATGAGGGAATACGCGCTACTGCCATTTGCCCCGGTTGGGTGAATACGAAAATGATTCGTGAAATATGCCCCTTTAATCTTGATGAAATTACACAACCAGAAGACGTGGCACAACTTATTCTTGATGTGATCCAATTACCTAATCGCGTTTCCGTACCAGAGTTAGCGTTCAATTGCCAATTGGAAGACTTGTTTTAAATACATGAAGCTACAGCAGCTCCCGCTACATTTGAAGTTAGCAGGAAATGCAGGTTTGAGTTGGATTTCATAAACTTTTGATAGGAAAAACCCAGTAGGGTGGGCAAAGGAGCGTTTTTCAGTGCCGTGCCCACCAATCAGCGCTAAATATACGACTGTCTTCCAAGCTAAGAACAGAGGGTGTTTTACGTTGCAAGTAAAGCGCAGGAGGACGGAGTCCGACGAGCCATTGCAGAGTAAAACACCCTCTGTTCTTAACTTAGGACAACCATAATGAAACTGGCTCGCATCATAAAAATTAAGTAAAATATGGCAATAATCATGTATTCGCACGTAATTAAACGAAGGATATCGTGATTTTTGGACAATGTGATATGCCCCTTATTCAGTTGAATGTTTCCAAACTTCGTAATTTACAATCTGTGTCTCTCCAGCCGATTTCTCAAGGTTTTAATTTCATTGAAGGCGATAATGGCAGCGGGAAAACCAGTTTGTTAGAAGCTATCTATTATTTAAGCTTAGGAAAGTCGTTTAGAAGTTCAAACAATGAACGAATCATTCATCATCACAGTGAAAAATTTGCGATTTTTGGTCAGGTTTTAACAGATAATGGTTTAGAAATGCCCTTGGGATTGGAGCGTAGCCAAGAAGGCGTATTAAATTTAAGACTTAATGGTGAGAATGCTTCATCTATTGCTGAATTCGCGCATTTGTTACCCGTGCAATTAATGGATTCGCATTGTCATACTTTATTAGATGGTGGGCCACAGTATCGACGTAAGTATTTGGATTGGGGAATCTTCTATTCGCAATCTGATTTTTTGAACCTATGGCGGTCATTTGATCGAGCATTGAAACAACGCAATGCTGCGCTCCGGGGGGCGATTTCGTTCAAAGAGCTGGAAATCTGGACGAATAGATTAGTAGAAGATGCGGAGCGTTTTTCTACCATTCGACGAGAATATATTGAAAAATTAATACCCTTTTTGGATCAATTTATTCAAACGTTATTGCCTATTTCCGGTTTAAAAATGCATTATTATGCGGGCTGGGATCAAACCCAAAAATATGCCCACATTTTACAACAAAATAGGGATAAAGATTTCCAGCTAGGTTATACCCAATCTGGGCCCCATCGGGCCGATTTTAAGATATTTATCAATGGGGTTCCAGCTAGAGATATTTTATCGAGAGGTCAGCAAAAAATGTTTGTTTGTGCTATGATGTTAGCCCGTGGCGCCTTGTTACAAAGCTATATTAAAAAGCCAATTTATTTGGTAGATGACCTGCCTGCAGAGCTAGATATGACGAGCCGAACTCGTCTTTTAGACTTACTTTCTAGACAAGAGGCCCAAATATTTGTGACGGCAACAGAGGTCAAGGGCTTTGAAACGAGTAACCCAATGAAATTGTTTCACGTGGAACATGGTAGTGTGAAAGAGATAACTTAAATGTCAGCGGTTCATTACAGATGAGAATATATGAAAAAATCACGATTTATATCAAAAAATGGAAGCCTCATAAGTGATTTTCTCATCTATTTTCATAGTAAAACAGAACTGCTGCTTAATGTGGAGTAGTGAGAGTGGATACCGCAGCCGGATATGATTCATCAAAAATTAAGGTCTTAAAAGGTTTAGATGCAGTACGTAAACGTCCAGGCATGTATATTGGTGATACCGATGATGGCACAGGCCTACATCACATGGTTTTCGAGCTCGTTGATAACTCTATTGATGAAGCATTAGCGGGATTCTGTGATGCGGTAGACGTCATTATTCATTCGGATGAAACCGTAACAGTCAAAGACAATGGACGAGGCATTCCCGTCGATATTCACCCTGAAGAAGGCCGATCAGCTGCAGAAGTGATCATGACGGTACTCCATTCAGGCGGTAAATTTGATAATGATTCTTATAAAATTTCTGGTGGTTTACATGGCGTCGGTGTATCCGTCGTCAATGCGCTTTCTGAAGAGCTTTGTTTGACAATTCGTTTAAATGGTAAGGTTTACGAACAATTCTATCGATCAGGCGATCCAGTAGAACCATTAAAACCCATTGGCGAAACTAAAGAAAAAGGCACAGAAATACGATTTAAACCAAGCAAAGAGACTTTTTCAAACATTCATTTTAGCTATGATATTTTAGCAAGAAGACTACGCGAATTATCCTTTCTAAATTCCGGCGTAAGTATCCGATTACAAGACGAAAGATCCGGAAAAAGTGATACTTTTCATTATCATGGCGGTATTAGAGCGTTCGTGGAGGATTTAAATCAAAATAAAAATACGATCAATTCCAAAGTTTTTTATTTTTCCGCAGAAAAAGATCGCATCATGGTTGAAGTTGCTTTGCAGTGGAATGATTCATTTAACGAACAATTTTTTTGTTTTACAAATAATATTCCTCAAAAAGATGGTGGAACCCACGTTGCTGGATTTCGTAGTGCAATGACACGTGTGTTGAATAATTATCTTGAGAATGAAGGGTATTTAAAAAAAGCAAAAATCGCGACTACCGGCGATGATTTTCGCGAAGGTTTAACGACGGTTTTATCCGTTAAAATGCCAGATCCCAAATTTTCATCCCAAACAAAGGATAAGTTGGTCTCATCCGAAACCAAAGCCATCGTCGAATCCTTAATGACTGAAAAATTACAAGAATATTTAATGGAATATCCCGCCGAAGCCAAAGCTGTTGTGACCAAAGTCATTGATGCCGCACGGGCTCGCGAAGCCGCTCGAAAAGCACGAGAAATGACTCGTCGAAAAGGGGCTTTAGATATCGCAGGGTTACCTGGAAAACTCGCTGATTGCCAAGAAGAAGATCCCAGTAAGTCAGAATTGTTTCTCGTTGAGGGAGATTCCGCAGGAGGATCTGCAAAACAAGCAAGAGATCGTAAATCTCAAGCTATTTTACCGCTCAAAGGTAAAATATTGAATGTAGAAAAAGCACGTTTCGATAAAATGTTATCATCCGTTGAGGTTGCAACGCTTATTACTGCTCTTGGCTGCGGGATCGGCCGTGAAGAGTATAATCCGGATAAATTACGTTATCACCGCATCATTATTATGACTGACGCCGATGTGGATGGCTCCCATATCCGTACCCTGTTGCTCACTTTCTTTTATCGCCAAATGCCTGAATTAATTGAGCGTGGCTATATTTATATTGCCCAACCTCCATTATTTAAGGTAAAAAAAGGAAAACAAGAGTCTTATATTAAAGATGAAAAAGCACTTGAACTCGCACTGGTCCAATCTGCTTTAGATGAATCAGCACTTTATGTAGCAACGGACGCGCCTGCAATTTCAGGTTCTCAGTTGGAAAGCTTAATATTAGATTTTCAATCTGCCATGTCGATTATTGAGAGATTATCGAAAAGATATCCTAAGCCGTTTTTAGAATCGTTGATGTATATGCATAAAATCAACGAAAAAACGTTGGAAAATCAAGATCAGATGGCTGCATTGATGAAAGATATCGAAAACCAATTAAACCATCATAAAAAAGACGTGGGTGTTTTTACCATTACCTTATCTCAAGATGAAGAAAAAAATCTATGGCTTCCCCATATCAAATTATTACATCATGGAACTGAATCTAGTACATTGATTAATAGAGATTTATTTTTGTCATCGGAGTATCGTACCTTAACTACCATTGGTGAAAAGCTACATGACTTATTGCACATTGGTGCAAAAGTACGTCGTGGCGAAAAAGAACATAAAGTGAAAACTTTTGCTGAAAGTTATCGTTGGTTAATGGACGAAGCTAAAAAAGGTCAAACTATTCAACGATATAAAGGATTGGGTGAAATGAATCCCGATCAATTGTGGGAGACCACAATGGATACAGAATCACGTCGTTTATTACAAGTTACCATTGAAGATGCGGTTTCAGCTGATAAAATTTTCACTACTTTAATGGGCGATCAAGTTGAACCACGCCGTGAATTTATCGAAATGAATGCATTGGATGTCGTTAATTTGGATATTTAATCACAAAGCGCCTGACAGGCCATCGAACGAACCCACGCCAGACTGTTTTCAATACAGCTGGCTTTTTTAAGCACTATTCTTCCATGTTTTTTAAAAAATCTACGTACAATTATGAATGACCTATTATATACTTATATTTAAAGATAGATAAAATTAATAACACTTTAGACTTGCTCAATAGAATCAATGGGTTCTGGAGCTTACAATGGCTGAAATGAGTAATCCCGGAGACGGGACTATCAATAAAGAGCACATGAATCAATTAGAACAATTTGCGACCGCCACGCGTACTAAAATTATATCCGGTCAGGGTGATTTAGATACGCAAGATAAAGTGATGGATGAGATGCTCTTTTGGTGTAAAGAGCAAGGCTCTATCGTTGTATTAAAAAGCGCGACTATTCTATCCTCAGACCCCACTTCCCGTACGGTTCAAAATTGCAAATCCCTCATGCTAAGTAAAGGAGTTCATCCGGGGCAAGTATATGCGACGACACCTTCTTTTATCAGTTTATTGCTTGCTAGCGGTAAACAAGAAGATGAAGCAAGAAAGTACAAAGGAGAATCCTCTTTATCTTTTAGCGACCAACAAAGACATTTGCGTGATCTTGTTTATGAAGCGGTTTTACAAGGCGTGAGTGATATTCATATTCAAGTGCGTGAAGGTTATTGCAAAATTCGAATGCGACAACATGGTGAACTACGTTTATACGCAGAATGGGCAGAAAAACTTGGACGTGAAATCGCATCCGTCGCTTTTAATAAAGAAACAGATCATGCGACATCGCACTTTAATCCTTTAGTGCCCCAAGATGCCTCGATGCCTTTAAAAATTCATGGTAAAGATATACGCCTTCGCCTTGCGAGTTTACCAGCGCATGGCGGTTTTGATATGGTGATGCGTATTTTGGCGACGGGTGAGGAACGTTTAAAAACACTCGAAGAATTAGGTTACACAAAAAATCAGGTAGAAATTATCAAAATGGCGATGAAATTGCCGTTCGGTGCCATTATCGTTGCGGGTCCTACCGGTTCTGGTAAAACCACGACACTCGCGAGCTGTATGGAAATGGTAGAAACTTGGCAAAAGTTATATTCCATCGAAGATCCAGTAGAAAAAGTTGTTGAATCTGCAACACAAGTTCCAGTAAACACTGAAAAGGCAGATCGAGATTTTGCTAGTATGGGTCGCGCGTCATTACGTATGGATCCGGATGTGATCATATTAGGCGAAATGCGCGATGAAGATACCGCCAATGTCATGGTGAGAGCGTCAATTACAGGACATTTAGTATTAACTACCTTACACACTAACCGTGCAACGGCTATTATTACGCGTTTAGTCGACATGGGTATTTCGCCAGTCCTTTTAAGTGATAGTAGCGTTTTACGTTGCTTAATCTGTCAAAGACTTATTCCTAAAGTTTGTAAGCATTGCGCAATTCCTTTGAGGAACTCTCCAAAACATCAACCCAACATTCCAGATTGGGAAGCCGTTTTAGGCGCGGATATTATTAACAGTGCTTTAGCACGAGGACCCGGTTGTCCCAGCTGCAATCGAACTGGTGTCAGTGGAAGAACTGTTGTCGCAGAAGTTATCTGGGTTGATGAAAGCGGCAGGCAATTTATTCAAAAATGCGATACGTTAAATTGGGAAAAATATCTTAAAGAAAATAAATGGATGGATTTTCATGGTAGAGCCATTGAACTTATTAAAGAAGGTATCGTTGATCCTTTTGATGCGGAAAAAGTCGTCGGTCCCATTAATCCTTTAACTCAAGCGACAACATATAAATATCAATAAAAGATGAGGTTTGCATTATGGATTTTAGTTTAGGTGGTTTTTCATCGTTTTTCGATGAGTTTTCTTTAAAGTTCAAACGCCTTCAATTTGGCAGTAAGGCACAACTCGCTTTCCTAGAAGATTTTTATACTCTGGTTGCAGATGGTATTCCTGCAACAAGAGCTATCGAAATGATGACACAAGTTACCACTGGAATTAATCGTGATGCAGCGCTTGCTATAACGCAAAAAATTTCCGAAGGACAGCCATTAGCAGAAGGGATGAAAGATTGGTTTTCGCCTAATATTGTTGAAATTATCCGAGTGGGTGAGGAAGGCGGTGCGCTGAATGAAACATTAAAATCGGCCATTTCGACATTAGGTCAAAAAAGTGGAGCGTTAAGTGCGCTTTTACAGGCGATCACTTATCCTATTCTTGTGATTATTATGGCTTGCGGCATTATCATTTATGTCAATAACGAAGTGTTTAGTCAATTTCGATCCATCAAACCGATAGAGAAATGGCCACAGGCCGGTCGTGATTTAGTTAATATGGCGAATTTAATCACATCATGGTGGTGGTTGGTCATTGTGGTTATCGTCGCCATCGTCTTATTATTTCGATACATGATGAGTAATTATGTTGGAGAATTTCGTAGCAAGCTGGATGCGATATTTCCATTCAATTTGTACCGTCGTTTTGTCGCGTCACGATTTTTAGAAACTTTAGGTTTGTTAGTATCGAATGGCGTCGTCTTCAAAAACGCTTTACGTGTTATGCAACATCAGGCTAATCCTTATTTATCTTCACACCTCATCACCATGGAACATTTGTTAGGAATGGGTCGAGGAAATGTTGCAGATGTATTATCAACAGGACTCGTGAGTGAAAGCGATATTTTGCGTTTGCGAGTCATGGCAGAAGTGAAAGGATTTGAGCATGGCTTGGTTCGAATGGGCGTACGAGGTTCAGAACAAAATGCTAAAGTTTTAAAGCTAATCACGCGTATTTTTGGAGGCGTTTTGCTTACGTTCGGCGCAATTTTAATTATTATTATAATCCGAGGTATTTATTTAACCGGTATGTCATTAGGCAATGCTTAATTCGAGGCATGATATTTTCATGAAAAATCCGTTTATACGAAATAAAGGCGTAACCCTCCTTGAAGTGATGTTGGTATTGGCGATTGCCGCCAGTATTTTGGTGTTAACTTTTCAATTTTATAATCGTTATCGTGTAGAACAAAATTTTGTTCTCATACAAGATAATATCGATACCCTTTTTCAATCATTGCGACGATTTTATCAAAGTAATTGTCAACAAGGTGTTCTTTCCCCACTGGGAGCGATTCCTGTTGATGTCAGTATTCCATTTTTAATCAATGATGCTACGCTTTTTAATGAGCAATTAATTACAAATGGATTTTTATCAGGAGATTGGCCGCGCGCCAATATTGAAGTCGATGATACGTTTGGATA
>JABDCZ010000053.1:0-10150 GCA_013287885.1 Gammaproteobacteria bacterium | reverse complement strand
TGCGGACATCGCGCATCAACTCGCCAAAGTTGCTTTTATTATGCCTGATCGTCCTACCATTTATTTATTATTAGTGGATGGTATGTATGGTAGTGAAATGTCGGAGTGTTGGTATCATGCTTTTTATATTGCAGCTTTTCCTCCGCACTATTTAACAAAACATTTGTCTAAAATACTAAAGAAAATGCGAATTCGTGCTTTTGTGTTACGTTGTTTTGGTATAAGAGTAGGAAAATTTTTACAACGGTTATTGCAATCTTGATTACCGAAAACAACTCTATAGACAGCAAATTTATCAGCGTGGTGATCCAAGGACCGTTATTCCGCGAAGGTCATCAAGGGGAAATTGGTGACTTGTTGCGAAGAGCAATCACATCTATTCGAAAATATTTGCCAGATGCGGAAATTGTTATTTCAACGTGGCTCACAGAAAACGTAGATAACGTGTCATTCCCACGAAGGTGGGAATCCATCCGCATGGATCCCCGTTTTCACGGGGATGACAAAGATAGTTTAGATTCAAAATATTGTTTTGCAACAGCCACTAATTTAAAAAATATTATCATCGTGCAATCAGAAAAGCCTGCCCCATTTGTAGAATGCACCGGTGATCTCAATAATGTGAATCGACAATTGTTGAGTACGAAACGTGGGATTGAATCAGCGACAAGACCTTATGTTCTGAAATTTCGTGCAGATCATTATTTATCAGGCACTGAAATGATGCAAACCATAGTAAATACCTCTGCATCCAAATATTCTTTTTTATCTGCTCCCATTACGATCACGAATTTTTTTATCCGAAATCCACTTCAATTTCCTGCGCTTTTTCATATTAGCGATTTGATTATGTTTGGTAAAAGAGAAGATATGCTGGATTTTTGGCAGCAACCGCTGGTGGAAGAAGCAAAACTTTTTATGACAGAGAAAGAGCGAGCTAGCATCATCGGAAATTTTCAAGGTCCGACCATCATACGACATCTCCCTGAGCAAAGTTTACTATTAGGATGGCTTGCTAAACATGAATTATTTATCAATCTCCCTCATCGGTTTTTTACGACCTACGCATTATTTATTTTGTGGGAAGAAATATTACTCGCGAATTTTAATGTGCTGAATCATGAGAAATCCGGTGTTGTTTTTCCTCCGCGTTTTTTACAAAATGCTAAAACCATTTATTCAATCAAAGCACTTTCTGTCATCAAAAGAACGATAGGTAAGTGGCAGCAAAAATTGCGTTATATGAAGTTATTACTCAACAAATATATTTTTATCTGGTTTACCTTTCGATCGACGATGATTTTGTGTAGTCATTTTTTTTATGCGCTGTCCCCGGGTTTGGAGAAGAGAGTAAGAGGTCTCTATCGTAAATTTCTGTCATTCCCGCGCAGGCGGGAATCCATTCAGAATAGATTCCCGCCTGCGCGGGAATGACATACCTTCTGGCTAGCATGACAAAATCTTAAAACCCTATCCCCTTCCTCTCCAAAATCTTCGCCACATTCTCAAAAGATTTATCTTCCACCAACCAAAAATTCCCTTTGAATTTTTTATTTAATGTTAAGGTCGGAGGTGTGCAAACTTCAATCATGTCTTTGCAAGACAAAGTAATCACATTGCCGGGTTCGATCCGGGTGCAATGCACGGTAAAGGTTTTTTTATTGAGCAAGAGCACTGACCAATTGTCTGGTCGTAAATAGGTTGACCAACCTGCACTCGCGCCGGGGTTATCGCCGCCGCGGTCAAGAAATAGGCTTTTTTCGGATTTATTATGAAAGAAAAATACTTGAGTAGCCGTTTTAGGGTTACCTTCCAAAACCATATCGTTGTTTTCGACAGTAAAATGAAGCGGTGTACAATTTTCGGTGGCAAAAGCCCGACAGCCATACATGAAAATGCAAACAATAAAAAGAATTCTGCTGATTTTTCGCATGATTTTTCTCCTTTTCTAATAATATGATGAACCAGAATTTTGTTAGCAGTATAATATACCCATCAGGTACAACTTGTCTTTTGTTTTAAACCCGGAGGATTCACTCATGTCACAGCACGAATATCGTGTTATTTGGGTATTGGGCCTCATCAGTTTCTTATCGAGTTGTGCCATTTTTCGTAATTCACCGGAAGAAAATCACGTCGCTGTATGTCAGCAATTAAAAAAGCAAATTATCTGGAATGGTACAAATGGAAGCCAAAGATTGTGGAATGGCGCGACGGGTGACCAAATGTTGCCGACGGAGCAACGTGCTGAAACAGATACCCTCATGAAAAATTACCGAGAAGAAGGTTGTTAATGCAAGATCTAGAAAATTTTAAAGAAGAAAAGCGTTCCGCTATTTTATATCGAGAATTGGCCAAAATTGAAGTCAATCCTGTTCATCAGAAACTTTTTCAAGAATTGTCAGGATTAGCTGAAAAACAAGCCAATATTTGGGAAGCAAAATTAAAAGCTGCGAATATACCTATTCCAACTGAATTTCCATTAGATTTGCGATCACGCTTTGTCGTGTATTTGGTGAAATGTTTTGGCCCGCGTTCACTAAGACATGCGCTCGCTGCGATGAAAATTCGTGGAATGGCGATTTATCATTTAGGTACGTTACCTAAATCGAAATCAGACGAATCAAATACAGAGCATCAACATCTTGCTATCAGTCGTGGCAACAATATTCGTGCGGCAGTTTTTGGCGTCAATGATGGGCTTGTTTCAAATACGAGTTTAATTTTAGGAATCCTTGGTGCAAATGCCGGTAATTCATTTGTTTTAGTATCAGGTGTTGCAGGTTTATTGGCTGGCGCATGTTCGATGGCGGCGGGTGAATATGTATCGGTTCGTTCGCAACGCGAAATGTTGGAATATCAATTAGCATTAGAAAAAAGTGAGCTCGAGCTTTATCCCGAAGAAGAAGCGGAAGAACTTTCCCTTATTTATCAAGCCCGCGGCATTCCTGTAGAAGATGCAAAAAGAATCGCGCATCTTCTTATTCAAAATCCCGAAAAAGCATTGCAAACCCTTGCGCGTGAAGAATTAGGTATTAATCCAGATGATATGGTCTCACCGTGGGGGGCCGCGATTTCTTCATTTTTTTCCTTTGGAATTGGTGCCTTTATTCCGCTTATTCCATTTCTCTTGCCCATGGAAAATCATAAAGTGCATATGATGATTACCTTGGCCGCTTTCAGTTTATTTTTTGTGGGCGCGGTTTTAAGTATTTTTACGCAAAAAAATGCATTGCTTAGCGGCCTTCGAATGCTCTCCATTGGAGCCATTGCGGGTTTAGTCACTTATTTGATTGGAACGTTGTTTGTTTAGTTATAATCTCATCCAAAAACTCCAAACTTTTCGGCATAAAATATAAATAATATTTAGGAGAAGAAAAAATTCCTTTTGTTTTCCGCGGTTCATCAAAACAAGAAGTCGGTGAAATGTCGTTCCTATCTAAAAAAAGATACGCCGCTTTGAAATTTTTACATGTTAAGCGATATAAACCGGTGGTGGGATTTCTAGGATTTGGTACCAGTTCTAATGATAAAAAATCATGTCCTTTCTCATCATGTAAATAGGTTCGAAGTTTATTTAATAATAATGCGAGATCAACCTTTGCAGGAATAACGGTAAAACTTGGTTGAGGATTTTTGGATTTGACACCAAAAATATTTTGTAAAAAAGAATTTTTTACCACAGGAGTAATAGTGATGGGTTTCGCCTGCGCTTTCTTTAAAATACGAAGTCGCGTTTCATTTTTTCTTTCTGTTTCTTCCTGTAATAATTTTTCAGTACCCTCTAGGGTTAATGCAAATTGAATTTTATTTTTTAAAATAGTAATGCCATTTTCACTCACAAATTTAGAGACTCTTGCACCACCATGTCCATCGTAGACTGCAGAAAAAATTGGAGGAATAGGTTTATCGGATGGTGAATAAGAAAGTATAATAAAAGAAGTATTGTCAAACATGTCTGTTTCAGTTGAAAATTTTAATACATTAGCCGCTGTTTCATTGATAGGCGTCTTTTTTAATAATATGTCGTGAAAATCACTGTCTTTTTTCATCATTGCATCGGTTCCATCACAAGCGATGAAAAAAACAATTTTTTGATGAGGTTCTAATGGATGGTGTAATTCTTCGAAGGTGAGTTCATCTGAAACGAGAGGAGAATATTTAAAATCTCCCAACGCGCGACTAATATTGAGATTGCCATTCACACGTCCCCAAAGTATTGTGCCTCCTTCACTTTCAATGCGAGTTTTTTCTTCATCAAAAGGTTTATGTGGTATAGAGAGACTGATGGGGTCACCCTTTAATATATGGGATTTCTCATCTAGAAGGTAAGCATTTGCATGAGAATCACCGAGATTTGCCGTTAAATTATGTAATACCCCTTTTGCGTCTACCCACGTAATGGCGACACAAGCCGTGCATCCTGGATCATCATCATCTTTCCGTTCTGCTCTTAACGTTTTTTGAATTTCATTAACCCATGATTGCAATACCACTTTTTGGATGGGCACTGAAAATTTTTCAAAGTCAGGAATAAAATCAACATTGATATAATCTTCATTGCTGTATCGGCCGGCTGTCACCGATGCGGATGCGATGGAGATATTCTTAAATGTCGAATCTACTGTCACTTGATGATCATCATCTCGTTTTGTATAAGGAGTTGATTCAGGAAAGGCAATGGATTCCGTCGATAATGAAGTAATCAGATGTTCGTTGGTTCGAGTGGTTGTCATAAAATTTCCCTTTTTATTATTATTCCGAATGTAAACCGCGGTAAATATAACTTACCCATTATCATAATACTATATTTTTTTATGAAAAATATTGCGATACTGGGTAAGAATTAATAAGTAAAATCAATTACTAATGCGAATTTTTTTCCGCAGTCACCATTTTATTCGTGAGTGCGATGGCGAGTGCTGAGACCACCAATGTCAAATGAATAATGACCTGCCACATGGTCGTATTGGGGTTTTGATTAGGATCAATAAAAGTACGTAAAAGATGGATGGAAGAAATGGTAATGAGTGCCAGCGCAAGTTTCACTTTCATCGTTCCCGCGTTCACTTCATCTAACCATTCAGGCTGATCGGGATGGTTTTGGGTATTCAGTCGCGACACGAAAGTTTCATACCCCCCGATAATGACCATGATAAGTAAGTTTGCGATCATCACAACATCAATCAAATCCAGCGCTTGTAGCATAATCAACGTTTCGGCGGCTTTGGCATTGGCGTTTTTGACGAGATGAATAAGACCTAGCCCAAATTCATAGACATAGACGATAAGAACGACAATCAGTCCGATATAAAGAGGGGCTTGCAACCAGCGCGTCCAAAAAACAAACTTCGGTAGGGTTTTTGTGATATGATTCATATAGATTACTCTCCATTTTGTATTTTTGAAAAATCATAGCGCAAAAATGTGAGAGATGTATATAGATAGCAGGAGTTCTAGTTGAAGAGATTAGAACGGATGTAAGGTAAATAAATGGGAAAAAAAACACACAAAAAAGATCGGTTCGCGAAAAGAGAAGCGGAGAAATACGATAATCCGATTGTCAGCCGAGAATATATTCTGGAATTTTTAAAGGAACGCGGTCGTCCGGCCTCTTTAGAAACGGTGCAGCGTGAGCTTGATATCACAGAGCCGGATGATCAAGAAGCGCTTCGACGTCGATTGCTTGCGATGGTTCGCGATGGCCAACTGTTGAAAAACCGGCGTGGCGCCTTCGGTCTAGTCGGTAAAATGCAGTTGATCAAAGGGTATGTCATTGGTCACAAAGATGGTTTCGGTTTTGTCGTGCCGGATGATGGAAGTGATGATTTATTCTTAAACGCGCGACAAATGCGAATTGTTTTCCCTAATGATGAAGTGTTAGTGCGAGTATCGAATATTGATAGTCGCGGTCGTCGCGAAGGCGCGATTGTCGAAGTCATCGAGCATCATACGCATGAATTAGTGGGTAAATTAGTCCAAGAATCGGGTATCACTTTTGTTGAACCTTCCAATCAACGTATTCAACAAGATATTTTAATCCCCCCTCATGAAGTGCATGGTGCTGAACATGGGCAGATGGTTATTGTCAAAATCACTGAACAACCAACTGCACAATCACGCGCCATTGGCCAAGTGATGGAAGTGTTGGGCGATCATATGGCGCCTGGCATGGAAATTGATATTGCTATTCGTAATCATGAAATTCCGCATGAATGGCCAGAAAAAGTATTACGTGAAGCCAAAAAGTTTCCCGATGAAGTTTCAAATGACATAGAATCACATCGCAAAGATTTGCGTCAACTTTCTTTTGTGACGATTGATGGTGAAGATGCGAAAGACTTCGATGATGCGGTGTATTGCGAAAAACGTGGCGCCGGTGGTTGGACTTTATATGTGGCGATTGCCGATGTCGGGCACTATGTGAAAGTGGGAACGGCACTCGATAAAGAAGCATTCAATCGCGGTAATTCCGTTTATTTTCCTGGTCGTGTTATTCCAATGTTGCCAGAAGAATTATCCAATGGATTATGTTCTTTAATGCCAAATGTGAATCGACTCGCGATGGTTTGTGAGATGATGATTACGCCGACAGGTAAAATTTCGAAATATCGTTTTTATGAAACGATTATCAAATCAAAAGCGCGTCTGACTTACACGAAAGTGTATGAGATGATCGAAAAAGGCGATGTAACGCTTCAAAAAAGTTACGCAAATTTAGTGCCTGCTTTACATGATTTATATGATGTTTATCGAATATTGCATGCGGGAAGAATTAAACGCGGTGCGATAGACTTTGATTTACCCGAGACCAAAATTATTTTTGGCGAAGGTCGCAAAATCGAACGTATCATTGCGCTCGAGCGAAATAGCGCGCATCGTTTAATTGAAGAATGTATGTTGTGCGCGAATATTTGTGCGGCAAGATTTATTTTGAAAAATGAAGTCAGCGGATTGTATCGGGTGCATGATGGTCCTTCCCCTGAAAAATTAATTGATTTACGCAAATTTTTGGGAGAGTTAGGATTGACGCTTCCGGGAAGTCGCAAAGAGCCTGCCCCAAGAGATTACGCGAAATTACTACAAACCGTTCGTGGTCGCACGGATCAGCATTTGATTCAAATGGTGTTGTTGCGTTCGCTCAGTCAAGCCATGTATACCCCAGATAATAAGGGCCATTTCGGTTTAGCATTTGAGGCATATACCCATTTTACTTCGCCCATTCGTCGATATCCTGACTTAATTGTGCATCGTTCGATTCAAAAAATTCTGCATAAAAAAGTCAAGCCGGGCGATTACGATCCTCAGTACGAAAAATTCGGCGAACATTGTTCGATGACCGAACGTCGCGCCGATGATGCCACGCGCGAAGCGATCGATTGGTTGAAATGCGAATACATGATGGACAAAGTGGGGGAAGAATACGACGCTGTGATTTCTAGTGTCACGAGCTTTGGGTTTTTTGTGGAATTAGCAGAGATTTTCGTCGAAGGCCTCGTGCATATCAGCGCATTGCGTAATGATTATTATCAATTCGATCCGATTCGACATGCATTGTTAGGTGAACGAACGGGGAAAAGTTTTCGCATTGGGGATTCAGTGCGAGTCAAATTAACTCGAGTCGATTTAGATAAGCGCGAAATGGATTTCATGTTAGCGGAAACATTTACAATCGATAAAAAACCAAAGAAGAAAAAGAAAAATTTATTATGACCGACCAAAATATTTTATTCGGTATTCATACCGCGAATGCCGTTTTGCAAACGCAACCAGAACGCGTCATTCGTATTGTCGTTTTAAAAGATCGGGTGGATCAACAACTACTTGATATCGCCGCTCGTCACGGTATTCCAGTCGAAAAACGTACGCGTCAGGAACTCGATAAATTATCGGGAAATGCCAATCATCAAGGGATTTTGCTGGTTTGCCATCCCCCGAAAAATTTGGGGGAGAGCGACCTCGCCAAAATTTTAGAAAACTTAACTGTACCTGCTTTATTACTGATTTTAGATGGGGTGCAAGATCCGCATAATTTGGGCGCATGTTTGCGAAGTGCCGAGGCACTCGGTGCGCATGCGGTCATTGCCCCGAAAGATAAATCCGTCGGGCTCACGCCAACTGTCCAGAAAGTCGCCAGCGGCGCCCTCGAAACCATTCCCTTCATTCAGGTCACCAATCTTGCACGTACGATGCAGTTCTTGAAAGATCAGAACATTTGGCTGTATGGCGCGGACGCAGAGGCAAGCACGCTATTATTCCAGGCTGACTTAAAAGGGTCCATCGGTCTTGTCCTGGGTGCCGAAGGCAGCGGCCTTCGTCGTTTGACTAAGGAAAACTGTGATGTATTGCTGAAAATCCCTATGCAGGGTAGCGTTTCGAGCTTAAATGTCTCAGTCGCGACGGGGATTTTCTTATGTGAGGCGTTGCGGCAGCGGTTGGGGTAAAGCTTGTCATGCCAGCATGCTTTCCGCTTCCATCCAGTGGGCATATAGCGAAGCCCCTTGGATGGAAGCGGAAAGCATGCTGGCATGACAAATCTATTTTTGATCATATTTTAATCAACTGATAAAAAAATCCATTAATTTCCCTATTTCTGACCACTTTTCTTTCAAAAACACTATGATTTGTTGAAAAAAATTGTTATATTTTGTAAATATTAAATAGAAAAGATACAAAGCGAGAGGTGGTTATTATGCTTCATCACAATCCAACAATTCCGGATTCCTCGGAGCCTGTAGCTGTAGCACCTACGGTTGATGAAAGTTCTATTGATGAGACTTTAGAGCTAGTCGTTGATTCTCTAGTTGATTCTCTAACTGACGAAGAACTTGAGGCCGAAAGTGGATTAAATAGAGAAGTTTCGGATCTAGAGCTTCGTCCTTTAACAAAACTAGCCCCATTAACACAAACCGCCTATGATCATTGTGCAGATCTCATCGTGGGAGATGCGGTGCAAATGATGAGGGATGCAGGGGCAACAGGCCCGGAAATCACCTATCCGGTGGGGTCTTTTTATACTATTGTGATTCCATTTATTTTATCTGAACTAAAAATTGCATTTTCATTACCCCAACATGCGCTTGTTGGACCAATTTGGAATTACATTGATTCCCTTTTCGCTTTTATGTTGACCACTGCAATGTTTGCGCAAGCTTCAGAAAATGCTCGTCCTAATGCAGAGATCATGAAAGGGATCCTCAATTTATTAGGGGGCATACAGTTAACCACGCTTACCACTTTAGGTTTCTTCATTGGAGGAGCCGCAGCCATGAGTGGATTGGGTTTTGCGGCAGCGGGTGCTGCAGGTTTTATCATTTCAATGGATGAAACAGTCCGCTCATATCGTCGAATGACTGATATGGCATATTGGATGAAGGATAGTAAGGCTCAATTATTGAAATGGGAAGAGCAGGTAACTCAATTAGAGAAAGATCTAGAACAATTAAAAGCATTGCATAAAACTATATCTTTGTCCGATGCCAAAAAGCTCGAATGGTCTACGTGGGTAATTAATAGAAAAAAAGAGCGTTTAGATACACTTGTAGAGGATATTAAAGAATTAAAGCTTGATATTCGAGTCCGTGAGAAGGTGATAGTTTTAAGTTTGAACCAAGAAACGGGTGTAGAATCACGTGTAACTCAGGATCAACTTTTAACTGATGAAGAACAGATAAGAGAAAATCGTATTCAGAAAGATTGTAAAGTACAATTCGAATTAAACCGCAAAGAATCAACAGTGCTATTTTTGGCTTTTGCAGGAATGCTTTTAATGTGTTTCCCACCCACCGAAATTGTTGGGATTGCATGTGTTGCCATAGCTTCCGCATATTTTTTGAAGAAAAATGCACCGAAAATTGCGGCAGGTGTTAAATCAATTGTTAAATCAATTTTCCGATTCTTCTGCTGCCCTTCGGAGAAAGAAGAAAAGCCTTCTGCGGTTGAAAAAGATTTAGTAGTCCTAAGATCCCCTAGCATGAGCATGGCTTAAAGCTCGGTGGTCAGTAGGGTGGATAGAATTTATCAATATTAGGGAATTAAGGGCTCGGGTTCTAATGGATAGGTATCTGAATAATAATGTATAAATAATGATCTAAAAAAATGCGTAAAATGTAAAATATTGTATGATTATAGACAAGGCAGGTTAATAATT
>JABDCZ010000052.1:0-10187 GCA_013287885.1 Gammaproteobacteria bacterium | reverse complement strand
TTTAATATGAATCAAGCAAAATTATTAAAATTAGATGAGTTTATTGAAGAGGAAGTGATGATTGAAATCAATGGGGTACAATTTATGGGCTTTAGTGCAATATGTCCTTATAAAATTTTTATAAATAAAATTTATCCTGTGTGCGTAAGTATAACAATTTTAGATGATCCAGAAATAACTGAATTAACAGAGTTGAAGTATGGTCTAGAGGAAATTGGTGACGCATACGGATATTTTTTATATGGACAGGTTTGCGAAGATAGTGTTGACATTGGAAATAATTTGAAAATCGAATCAGATTTTTTTAAGGAAATTCCATATTTACTTGGTTGTTTTGTTAGGATAAAAGC
Source organism: Gammaproteobacteria bacterium (assembly GCA_013287885.1). Lineage (GTDB taxonomy): Bacteria > Pseudomonadota > Gammaproteobacteria > DSM-16500 > DSM-16500 > JABDCZ01. Next base: position 9,837 of record JABDCZ010000052.1, on the reverse strand, counting down.
TGATCGTTTATCAGTGGAATTTTTATAACGAATAAAAGGTCTCTTAAATGATAAAAATTCTTAATCAAAATGAAAAACCCAATTGGGTAGAGTACCCTTTAGAATATCTTAATTTGATTAATACAGAAAAAGAAGAATTTTTACCTTGGTATCTATTAGATAAAGAGCAATTATTAATACGATATAATGGTTTAAAAAAAAGATATCCGACACGAAATTTATTTCCCTTTGCTCGACATGATGATAATGATGATGTTGCCTGTTGGGAAAAAAATAAGCCTGGAAAAGTCATTTTAATACATGATTTTGCAGCTAGCGGATATGAAGATAAAATGGAGTTTGAAAATTTTAATGAATGGTATATTTTTGTAATAAATGATAATTGTTAATTTACATAAATTTATTAAATTATAAATTAAGCCTAAGAAATTTTTAAGAAAAAAGTATAAATTTATGTATGTATTTCTATTAAGATCAATTATACTGAGCGTATTTTATATAATTATACCAACTTACTAATTATAATGTTTTTTATTCCATCAAAATATTTCTTTTATTTACAAAGGGATTGTAATGTTTCAAGAATTGAAAAGAAAAATTAAAAAAAGAAAAAGACAAATTCATAGCAATATAGATTATTTAATGGAAAAATTTTCATTAGATATTACATCTTTATCAATGGAGACAGGAGTCCCCATTGCAACTATATCTCGGATGAAAAAAGAAGACAATAATCCTACTATTTCTTCAATTGAACCTTTAGCGGAATTTTTCAGAATTGATCTTAATGATCTTTTGTATGAAGATTTATCAAGCATGGATTATCAAAGTAAGAAAAAAATTGGAAATATACAGTTTGTACCGACTGCAAAACTAGAAGAAATAAATCAATGGCCAATTCAATTTAATCCAAAATTATATATGGGAACGATTGGAAATTTAAACAATGGGTCGTTCGGTCTTTTAATAAGTACGGATTCATTAACACCAATTTTTTATAAAAATTCTATTTTAATTATCGATCCTTTGATTCTACCAAAGGATGGAGATTATGTTTTTTGTTTACTGCAAGAAGAAAAAATTCCAGTTATAAGGCAAATATTTGTTGATGGAAGTAATAATTTTTTTAAGCCTATAAATCCAGGATATGGAGAGATGATTTTAATAAAAAAATTTCAAATTTTAGGTGTAATAGTTAAATCAATTGAAAATTATAGATAATGAATCAACTAAGACAAAAACCTTTAAAACAATATAATGCGTTAACTTTTTTAACCATTCTATTTATAACTATATTTTTAATATGTGATATTACAGCATTTAGAATGGTTTTATTTTTTGGAAATGAAATCCCGTTAAGTGGGCTAATAATTCCAGCCGTTTTTGCATTAGGAGATATAATTGCTGAAGTATATGGTTACAGGATCATAATGAATGTTCTTAAGAGCGCAATTTTCTGCCAAATGCTATTTGGAATCATCATAACTATTGTTTTAATGTCTCCATCTCCACCAGGTAATACTTTAAATGAACATTATAAATTTGCTTTTGACCATATTTTAAGGACAAATATAACAAGTTGCTTTTCAGTCACGGCGGGAATGTTTGCAAATGCATTTTTAATTTCAAAATTAAAAATATATACAAATGGAAAGAAATTTTGGATTCGTACATTAATATCATCCGGCATTAGTGAAATTGTATTATGCACGGTCGCCTATTTAATATTATTTTCAGGGCTAAGAAATATGACCAATATAGTGGAAATAATATATTCAGTATGGGCATATAAAATGATTATTTCAATTTTAATTAATCCATTTATTACAATCATTGCTCGTTATTTAAAAAATTATGAATTTAGCGATGTTTATGATCATGGTATAAGTTATAATCCATTCTGCAAAAATAATAATCATATCATTGAATTTGCTAATGAACTAAATTCAAATAATGTAAATAATTTTCAATCCAACGTTTCCTTGATAGAAAGTAACAAAAGAAAATATGTGCAAACTGCTGTCGTTATAAATGACGATAAATTTTATAATTAAAACAATTGGAATTAAGAGGCCACCATGGGTAAGGTTGTTAAACTTCTGGAGAAAATTCTAGATAAAGTTGAATCTGATGTAACTATAGAGCTTGAGGAAATTAGTTTTTGCAAAAAATATGGCCATGAAATTTGTATTATGCGTCTTGTAGGTAAAAATATTTTTCCTAAAATGTCTGCTGAGGAAATTTTATCTAATCCTAAAGCACGGGCAGGCCTATCGAAAGAAGATTTAATTACAATTTCTCAGCTTGATATGCAAATTAAATTTAAAAAAAATCGACTTCATGTTGTCGAATTTGAAAGAAACGGAACTGTGGTATTAGAAAATGAATTTTTAGAAAAAAAAAGATATTCAGAGAAAGTGATATCTAAAGATCCCGTTTTGCTTAACCAGCTAAACGGGAATGACTCTTATAGGATCGGTTATAGAATCGGTTTTAAAGAAGGTCTTTCAACAGCAAAACAAAAGCAAAATGCTCTTGAAAGATTTTTTGGTCGATTTTTAAAATAAAATTTTAAAGATTAGATTTAATTTTATTTGTTAAAATTTCAGTTATTTCTTCTTTTATTGATTTGGAGTGATTAGTAAGTGGTAAGGTAGCTAAACCTAAAGCTTTATACATGTTCTGTATTATTGGGTTGTAAGAAAGAGCGATTGTATGATTTTTGATAGTCATGGCATCACCTCTTTGTATAGGACCGGTTAATGCTTTATCATGGTGCATCAAATTTATATTTTTTAATGCTTCTAAAGATAATTTAGATACTATTTCAGTTGCCATTTTTTTATCTATACCGACTTTTTCATAACATTGCGTTGCAACATGATGTAAGGTAACCATATAATTATTTGCAATAACTCCAGCTGCATGATAAACGTACTTTTCATTTTTTTTAATTTGAAATACATTAGCTCCTATTTTTGTAAATAAATCTTTTATAGTAGAAACAGCTATTTCATCTCCTTCAATTGCACAATGAGTTCCAGGAAAGCTCCGTATGCTTTCTTCTAAATTGGCAAAACTTTTTATAGGATGGATACTTGCAACAAAACCTCCAGATAATTTAGCTTTTATTAAAATTTCAGATGATAAAGATCCGCTGCAATGAACAATAATTGAATTTGATATATCTTTTTTGATTAACTCATCACACATATCTGCAATGATGTCATCTCTAGTAGTAATAAAGTATATATTGGCGTCAGGTAATTCAGAAATTGTTTTGAATGGAATTCCATCTCCAATAACATTAATTGCGGAAAGTGAGCTAGAAATAGAAGAACATACAATTCCATTAATTTTAGCGATTTCTTTTGTTTTAAATAAGCTTGCTAAGGTTTTTCCTAAACGACCACAACCAATGAAATTTATTCGTGGGTTTGACATATTTTTATTCCTTGATGTTAAATATCGAAGATATACTAGCATTCATTTCCATATATGAAAATAAACATTTTACTTTTATCATAAATGGAATTATACTGCCTTCGAATTTATAGATTGAACTAAATTTTTTTCATAAATGCTTCAAATATTACAAGTAATTGTATTTTTTGAAATGAATTTTTTCTTAAGTTAAAGCAGGAAAAATAAATATGGACTTTGTACTCTATGTTGGCAGTAAATCGAATTTTAATGAAAAAAGCTGTAAAAACCCTCAAATCATTTCTCTATATATCAAAAAACCACCTATATTATACGATTTTAAAAATATTTTAAAAAATTAATACTGCGACCTTTAAAATCAACTGTGATTTTAAATATCTGCACCAATGTTGAAATAAAACATATTAATGAAATTGATGGATTTAAATGGAGGAAAAGATTCTCAATATTATCTTATATTCAATATAAAAAAATATAGTTTTGTTCCGATGGTATAGAAATTATTAATTTTATCTTTGATTAATGCATCTATTTTTTATTGAAGGAGATCTTAAAATTATGTCGGCAATGAAGCCTCTAAGTTGCTTAATAGGAATAAATTCTGCTGTTTTATCTAAAAAGGAGAATTTTATCTTAGAAGCAGGACTTTTCGTACGTATATGTGAAGAATTAATAGAAGTTTTTAGAGAACAACGAAAAGATTATTTTCGTTTAATGAAATTTACAATTGAAAAGGAAAATAGCATGTTGGAAGGTAAATTTGCTCAATGGCTTATTAATGATATTTTATCTACTAATGAATATACAATTATTGGAATTGCGTATTATACAGATAGTTATGAAGATGTAATTTTAGAAATAATTGCAGGTCTTAATGAAAATCCATCAGCAATTTTTTTAAGAAAATTAATTAATTTACATATGTCAGTTCGGAAGGACTTGTATAATGTAATTATTAAAAAAATAGTTTCACAGTATTTAGCAGCAGCATAATATTCGATATAAGCTAAGACGGAAATATATGGAGCTTTATTTTATATATTTATAATTTGATTTATTAATATAATTTGGATCTGAATTTTTTATTAAAGATCATGAGTGAATCCTATTTTTTTGCTATGGACCTCGTAATTAGTATAATATTGAACATACATATTTTAATAAGGTAAGTTTCAATGAGAAATAGAAATAATTTCTTAAGAATAGCCCGTTTTTTTGGTAGTAAAAAAACTACTACGCAAACAATAAAAAATGAAACCCATGAAGTAAAGCTCCACAAGCAACCGTACTTTAATCCAAAGGCTAATCCCGTATTATTTAAAAATTATCAACAGATGAATGCGAGAATAAAAAGTATAAAGCCGGATGACTATGAAGTTATTGATGCAGGTGGCTTAGAGTCTGCAATGAGAGAAGCTGAAGCTATTAAAAACTCATATTATAGCTAAACTTTAATTCTATTAATTGAAAAAATAATTAGAATTTTATTAAGAGGTTTAACAGATATGAATATTTGTATTTCATATGCTCTAATGAATGTAAGATTAAGGAAAACAATTAATGATTAAAAATTTCATTAAAAAAATAGTATCAGGAGGTCAAACGGGTGTAGATCGCGCGGCATTAGACGTTGCCATTAAACTCAACATTTCACATGGTGGTTGGTGTCCTTATGGAAGAAAAGCTGAGGATGGAATTATTCCAAAAAAATATAATTTAAGAGAGTCTCCCAGACCAACGTCAGAGGAAATCATGGATCCTGACGCTATTTATAAAAAAAGAACTGAATTAAATGTAAGAGATTCCGATGGTACTATGATTGTAGCCCAAGAGCCTCTAGTTGGAGGAGTGCTATATACATTGCAAATGGTTAATAAATACAAAAGGCCCTATTTAATTATTAATATATCAGAAAAGACTAATCCCATGGATTTTTCAATTTGGATAATAAAAAATAATATTCGTAAACTTAATATTGCAGGTCCACGGGCATCCCAATCGAATAATATTTATGAGGCTACATACCAAATTCTTCATCAATTTTTAAATCATGATTTATTAAATAAAGATACTCATATGAAAAATTTGTAATATGAGTGGGAGAAGAAAAAATTTCTTGTTTTTTTAGTTTTCCAAATTTCAACTATTCGTTGCATGAATTAAAACTCTATTTTGAATTAAGGTTATACCTTGGTGGGTTTTAAAATTTTCTAAGGCTTTTTTAATAAATTGTTTGTCTAGATAATAATTATAATTCCTAATTGTGGGAGTATGTTTTAATAATTTAAGAATTCCCTTTTTTGTGTAAGTGGTTTTCCAAAATCCATTTTTTATAAAAACCTTATTAAAATAAGCACTAAATAAATCAAAAAAATTTTTAATATATTCTTTTTCATTAAACTCAAGGAATTGTCCTCTCCATCCAAGGCTATCTTTGCCGAATATATATTTAAAATCTTTCTTATCTTCGCATCCAATATGTTCAACAATAATGTGCCCATTAGGCTTCAATACTCTAAGAATTTCTTTTAAATCCCATTTGGAAAGCATGCATGTAACAAGATCAAATGAATTATTTGCAAAAGGCAGCTTATTACTATTACCCTGGACAATAGTAGTATTAGATAAGTTTTTATGTTGACATAGTTTAATTGCGGCTTTTGCCATGCTTTCGCTAATATCAATACCAATTATTTTTTTAAAGTATTGGGATAATAAAATAGTTTTTGAAGCAGTCCCGCATCCTATGTCAAGTAGAGTATTTTTGTTTTCAGAATAATTAATAATTTCATTAAGTAGATTCCATGGCCTATCAGAATTCTTATCATCAGTTCCTCTTATAATGGAAGAATTATATTGAGAAGTGTATTGGAAATTCATTATAGGATCTAAACTCCAAGCTGCAAGAGATTTTCATCATGAAATTTTCTGTAAATAAAAAAAATTGTTAATATGAAGCAAGCTAACAAAAGTCCAATTAATCCGAAAACGGAATTATGAAGTATACTTAGAGTCCAAAACCCGACAGCAGCACCAATTCCCATGTATCCATAGGTGCGGGTCACTAATCCAGTTTGATTTGATTTTTTTTCATAAAAACCAATTTTATCGAGGAGAGAAAGAGCAAATATTTCATAAAAAAATGCAGCAATGGCAACAAATATAAATAATAACCATGATGCTGAAGGATTAGTGATTCCCCATTGTAAATTTACAACACCAATAATTGATACTGAAATACATGTTGTTAAAATAATATAATTCCATGTTGCATTAATTTTTTTTACATTATTTTTGAAGTGAAAAATGAATATGGGATTTACAACCTTATAATTGGTCATTTCCCATTCTATTTGAATATTAAAAAGTCTACAAAAATAAGCTCCTAAAGATACTCCAATGTAATAGATAGCTAAAATATAGGATGTAATAGAATCAATAACTTGATGAGCTAAACTAAAAATAATGACTTGAGTACCTATCGTGAGAAGAACCACTGAAAAAGTTAATTTCCAAAACCAATTATTCTTATGCTTTAGTAATGTTTTATCAGAAGTGTCAATTTTATAAGAGGATAAATCAATCATTGGTTTATTTTGATTCACATTAAAATCAATGTATCCTGCCGTAAATTGTAAACAAGCATCTATCATGAAGGCAGCGGCAATTCCAAATTTAACATCTAAAATGTTCCATAAAATTAATCCAGCTATCATTCCAGAATAATATCCGAGCTCGACCCAAGCAATTTTTTGTTGTTGACCCGCAACTGATGCTGCTCTTAGTACGCGAGAATAAAACCAAAATCCGAAACGAATACTCAAGAGAAAGAAGAATATTAATGCCGCTACATTTGTTAACCTATTGTCGATAGAATAAATATTAAAAATAATAAGAAGAATAAGAGAAATTAATCCGGCAAAAACTGAAAACCAGCGAGCAATTGGAGTAGATATTTTTTTAGGAATAATTCTTAAAAATAAAAGACCAAATACGGTTCCAATAATGAAAGCTAATATTGAACCTCCATGTAAAATTGGAGTATCAAGGACATTCACACCTTTCCCTAGTATTGTCCCACCGCCAATTGCTGCTAAAAAATTCGAAATAGCTGATAAATTATATTTAACATCCTGTGGATTTTTTTTCATGATTATTTCTCAAATATTCTCTTATCTCAAATTTTATATTATACGAATAAAAATTTTAAAAAAATACTATACATTGGATAAATTATAAAATAAAATTCTCATACATTTCATTTCATCCAATTTATCTATTTTTATCTATATTAATCCGCCATATAAATTTAAATTAACTATTTTAAAGGAATATTGTTTAAATGAAAAAAAATATCGTACTTCTATTATTTGTATGCTTTTTATCAGCATGCTCGCCTATTATTCCATTAAATCAGGAAAATGTATCTAAAGTTAAAACAATATATGTTCAACCCGAAATAAATGTTAATGGGGAAATGATTTATGAAGGTAGAGAAGGTAAATTAACTAAACATGTTGGACTTATTTCACTGTTTGTGCTTGGATCAACGATGACTAATAAAACAAATAACATGAAGGAATTTGTTGATAAAAATAAGATAGATATTAGAAAAATTGTATACCAGCAATGGATAAAACAATTGAATCAAACTAAATTTATTCAAAATAAATCTGCAGATGCAATAATGACTATTGAAATTAAATATTATGGAATAAAAGCTAGAAGTCCATTTACGGATGAAATGGGAGCGGTAATGAAAATTAATGCAAAACTCACTTGGCATGATCAAGTAATTTGGGAAGATAGTGATGATTTAATTGAGTCAGATAAAGTGAATCCAGGATATACTGAACAGGAAATTTTGGAAGATCCACAAAAATTAGTTGAAATGTGGGATAAAATTTCAGAAAAAATAATTAAACGAATGCTAGCTAGAATGGTTAAAAATTAATTTAACTGAAGTAGACATTTAAATTTATTAAAGTAATAGCAATAATTTAATTAATTCTGAATTGACCCGATTCTTAATCAACGGTGGGTTTCAGAGATTACATATATTCCAACCGTTTAAAAGTGATTTTAGCATATCGCGGTTTGGAAGGGGTGCACACTCCTTCCAAGCCTAAATTTACTCGGGCCTAAAGGTCTTATTCTATCCCTAAGTTATAGATGATTTATAAATATATTCTCTGTAAACTATGGCTTCAAATAAGAAGGAAAATAAAAATGCATCGTATAAAACTTCCAAATTTTACCCATCTTTTACCTGAAAACATTGATCCGCCAAAAATCCTAAAAGATTTTGAAGCAGTGATTACAAAATGTGAAAAAGATTTGCAAAAGATATTAGAGGAAAAAATCCATACCTGGGATTCTTTGATGTCGGAATTAGACAAAATCGAAGATCGTATTCATCAATTTTGGGCGCCCATTGAACATTTACATCAATGTATGGATAGTGATGAATTACGTAATGTATACGAAGGTTGTTTGCCAAAGATGGAAGAGTTTCAATTAAAAGTTTTTCAGGATGAAAATCTTTATAATGCGATGAAAAGTATTAAAGAAAATAAAGAATATCTCACACTCTCACCTGCTAAACAAAAAGTCATTCAAGACAAACTCAAATCTTTTGAACGACTAGGCGTTCTTTTAAAACCAGAACAAAAAAAACGATTTATTGATTTACGAAAAGAATTGAGTAAACTCTACACGACATTTGATAACAATATTAAGGATGAATATGCCAATTGGTTTTATTACACAAAAGATAAAACTGAGCTGGATGGCCTCCCAGATTTTATCTTAAAAAAAGCAAAACAATTGGCGAGCGAAAAGGGTAAATCAGGTTGGAGATTTACACTGGCGGATGCAAATACGATTCTCAGGTCTGCAAAAAATCGTGATCTTCGTGATAAGGTATGTAGAGCATTTTTTTCGGCAGCATCCAACCAATTTCCAGGCGGTGGTCGATACGATAATGCTGAGATCATTGATGAAATCATGAAAATTCGCCACGAGATTACAGTTGATTTGTTAGAATATAAAAATTTTAGTGAATATGCTTTAGAAAAGACGATGGCAAAAACACCAGAAATAGCCCTCGAGACTATCACTCGAATTATTGATTCTTTGAAGCCGATAGCGCAAAATGAATTTAAACAATTAGAGTTAGAAGATAAAGAAAAATTAGAATTACATGACCTAGCCTATTCCATAGAACTGTTGAAACAAAAAAAATGTTCTAATATGTCCCAAGAATCGTCTCGTCCATATTTCCCTTTAAATCATGTGCTAAAAGGGTTGTTCGAAACACTTCAAGAACTTTTTTCTATCTCTATTGAAAAACAGGAAGATGAAAAGTCCTACGCTAAAGATGTTAATGTGTAT
>JABDCZ010000051.1:0-10778 GCA_013287885.1 Gammaproteobacteria bacterium | reverse complement strand
GAATATCAAATATTATTGTGTGCAAGCGAAAGAAAAAATTCAATCTTCGGTTCGTTCATTGTGGACTTCTTATTATGTGCAGTCTTTTTATCAAGGAATTACTGCGCCGATTTATTCGCGTCATGCGATTCAAAAAATGTGGCGATCATCTCCACAGTTACGGGAAGAAATTGAAAATAGTACCGAACTAAATATTAATTATGCAGCACAATCGCTCTTACTTTATTTTGTTTATTATCGAATTATTCATCCGAGATTGTGTGGAGATCCCGAGGATATTTCAAGTTATTTATTAAGCCCCTTGGATTCAGCGTTATATGGGATGATGATAATTTATTTATTGACTTATCAAATGCCTTATAATTTTTTACAAAATTTTTTTCATACATTGAATATTGCAGAAATTGGCGGATATTCTGCACCAGAGTCTGAAATTATTGCTTGTGAATGTAAAGACAAACAAGAAACATTGGCGATAGGTCATAGTATTATTTTTTATGCGTTAAACCGCTATGGAACAACTACGGTTTCACAATATATTACCCAAAAATATCAAAACAATTTTGCATGGATTGCATCATTCATTTTAGAATCGATGAGTTTTGGATACCCATTATTAGAATATAAATTAGCAGCTGTAAAAACATGCACAAAACATCGTTTCGAAACTTTAATTCGTGATAATAAATTATATTGTTTATGGTTTGGAGCATCATTTGTTTTGGTATTATGGTTGTTAGATTATCTTAGTCGAAAAATTACTAACGCTGACAATAATATTTTTTTTCATGATGCCTTATTTAATGTTTTATTTAATTGTTATTCACTGACTTCGTTTGCAAGGCAAGAAAAATTTCCAGGAGGTGGGAAGCCAAGATTTGATTTGCTTGGTATTTTCAAATATTTGCTTGAAACTAATCCTCCGCAGCAATTTTATCAATTACTAAAACAAAGATATGACTTTGTGGAGATTGCAAAATCAAAAGCGATTAGTTCGTTTATTACCATGCATGAAGATGAAATTTCAATATGGTTATCCACGGGTAAAGCGAAAGCTATCATGCTTGAGAATGTGCAAAACACAACATGGTTTACTTATGCAGAATGGATATTTAAACCGATTATTCAAATTCCTAGAGAAATCAAAAGTTATTTTAAAAATGGTTATTTGACATCGAAGTTAGAGATTATAGAAAAATTTCTAAATCTTGCAAAAGAGACGCAATCATTTAAAAATAAAAAAGAGTTTTGGCCGAATACCACATTCGTAACGAATGATGCGGATAATTTAAAAGACCATCATTTTATTGTAAGAAATCCTTCTCTTAATAATATTCAAGATGGCTGGACAGAAATTACGGAAAATAAATCTATTGCACGAAATCATTCCGGACTTTTTAAAAAACCAAGACCGATTTCAGAGGCGGCTAAAAAAATTCTAGAAGATATTGGGCATCAAAAAAATATTCAAGAAATCACAAAATTTGAGACTTCTTCAAAACTGGGATCCGAGCGCAATTTAAAAAAGAGGCTTTAAGATCACCAAGAAGACAATACCTACCAAAAACAAAACGGGGATTTCGTTGATGAAGCGATAAAAAACATGCCCATGGACGTTTTTATTATTTTTAAACTGAAAAAGTAATTTCCCTAAATAAAAATGATAAATGAAGAGTAAGAGGACAAGCGTAAGTTTCGCATGCATCCACGGCAATTTGCTATAAACCTGCCAATTTGCTAAATATAGCCAGCCCCCAAAGAAAATAGTGAGGACCGCGCCAGGGGTCATAATGCCGAAAAATAGCTTTCTTTCCATGACCTTAAAGCGCTCGATGCTAATGGCATCTTCCGCCATGGCATGGTAGACGTATAACCTGGGTAGATAAAAAAGCCCACTGAACCAGGTGACCATAAAAATAATATGTAAGGATTTGACCCACAACATTTTCTCAATTAGCCCTTAGTTTGGTATAATACCCGTTAATATTGACGAGAGAGTAAAAATGAACAGTCCAGAATTATACATGACAGACAATGCAGCCGCAAAAGTCTTTGAATTGATCGAAGAAGAGGGTAACTTCGATTTAAAATTACGCGTATATATCACGGGCGGTGGATGTTCTGGTTTTCAATACGGTTTTAGTTTTGATGAAGCGGTCAATGCAGACGATTTATTGATTGAAAAATCCATGCCAACACAGCCACAAAAGGTTTATTTAGTCGTCGATCCTATGAGCTTACCTTATTTAATGGGTGCCGAAATTGATTACGAAGACGGTATAGAAGGCGCCCAATTTATCATCCGTAATCCGAATGCCAAGACCACCTGTGGGTGCGGATCCTCTTTTTCAGCGTAGCGATTTTGTTTCTTTTTTTCATCTTGAATTTTTTTATTTTTAGAGGTAGGGTTGTTGCCTCACGAGATTTTACAGGGTGAAAAATATAATGAGCAATGAGCTATCGAAAAAACTACAAACGCGCCATATTAATATGATTGCCATCGGGGGTTCGATTGGCACTGGTATTTTTTTAGCGAGCGGGTACACGGTTTCGGTAGGGGGTCCAGGTGGTGCATTGCTTGCCTATGTGTTAATGGCGCTCATTGTTTATTTTCTAATGACAAGCCTTGCCGAGATGAGTGCTTATAAGCCAACCACTGGCACATTTTGCGAATATTCTAGTTTATTTGTGGGTCCTTCGTTTGGTATCGCGATGGGTTATAACTATTGGTTGAATTGGGCCATCACGATTGCTGTCGATATATCCGCTGCGTCATTGATTATGAGTTATTGGTTCCCAGAAGTGCACAGTGTGATTTTTTCCCTTATGTTTTTTGCATTAATTTTTATTTCGAATTTTTATTCGGTACGTGTCTATGGCGAAGTAGAATATTTCATGTCCTTCGTCAAAGTTGCGGTGATTATTGTATTTATTGTCTTAGGCACGATGACTATTTTCGAGCAGCCACATTTTGGCACACAAAATTGGCATCAGGGTGACGCACCGTTTCATAATGGTTTCTTGGGATTCATGACGGTTTTTTTATTTGCGGGCTTTTCTTTTCAAGGTACTGAATTAGTCGGGGTCGCATCAGGAGAAACCAAAGATCCAGAAGTCACTATTCCTAAATCCATTCGTTATGTTTTTTGGCGTTTATTATTATTCTATATTGTGTCGATTACCATTATCACCTTGTTATTACCCTATGATGATCCACGGCTTAGCATTCAAGACAATGTGACGACCAGTCCTTTTACGCTTATTTTTAGTCATTATTTTTCAACATACGCTGCAGATATTGTGAATTTTATTATTCTCATTGCCGTATTATCAGCGGCGAATGCAAGTATGTATTCGTCAACGCGTGTGCTTTGGTATTTAGGGCGATCCGGACAAGCGCCGAAAGTGTTTAGTCGACTCAATCCTTACGCCATCCCTATTGTTGCGTTATTAACTTCTGCATTAGTGGGTTCATTGGTTTTTCTATCCTCTTTTATTAGTAATGGGGTGTTGTTTAGCTATTTGATTCAATTGTCGACACTTTCTGGTTTTATCGCGTGGTTTGGTATTGCATTGAGCCACTATTTTTTCCGAAAAAAATACTTGCCGGCCCACGGTGGTCTTTCGATGTTGACGTATAAATCACGTTTTTATCCGTACGCACAGATTATTTCGATGATTGCATTAATCATTATTATGGCTGCACAATTTATTCCGATTATGAGTACTGCTAATTATAAATTTTTGGATGTTTTGATTATTTATTCTTCTTTAATTTTATTTTGCATTATCTTTTTTGTGCATAAGTTTAAAAAAGGTGGGCGTGTCAGTAATCTGACCTAAAGCCTTCGAAAGCTTTGACAGCTCTCTGTCTCGATTCCTGACAGTTTGCTAGGTGAGTGGTCATTTGGGCGTTCAAAATGCCAAGGAAATTGGATATTTGTTAAACAGAAAGAATTTAAAATAACCATTTTGTGTAAATAAAATAGATCGAAATATTGAAGTTGTTTATTTTTAACCTTTTTTCTGGTTAAAAAATGACGTCAATAGATTTTTTATTGAACAAAAAGTTCATAAAATAGACTTGCCTTATTTTTACACAGTATCAAGTCTTGTATTGATTATGTTTAATTTAACGTATTTCGTATAAAAACGAACCGAAAAGGATATGCCTAATGCATTTTTTAAAGGGATTCACGCTGTTTTTTCTCCTATGCACTTCAGTTTTTGCGAACCCGGTTACGGTTGGAAGTTTTAGTGATGGTCGTGATCATCCTATGTTGATTGCTTTCAAGGATAATGCATGGACTTTTATCAACAATATCTCCGGTGTACCGCCGTCGCTTCAGCCGATTTATATGCTGAAGGTCGATTGCAAAAATAATGATTGTATTGCGGTGGGTGGCGGAATTGGAAGCGATAGTACATGGCCGTATATTTTACGAAGCGTTGATAATGGATCAAGTTGGCATTTTCCTTTTTCAGTACGAGACGTCCCAAGTGGAGCATTTGAATTCGAGATAAGTCTCGTCTCTTGTCAAAATGGTACTTGTGTGGCGGCAGGGTCCTATCATCAATTTGCAACTTGTAATTATCCCATTTTTTTAACGAGTCAAGACAAGGGCAATCAGTGGAAAGTTGAATCTATTGCTAACTTACCAAATATTGGTAGTGACTGCGTTTATCCAACCGCGTTGAAATGCTATCGTGACATTTGTATTGCGGTAGGAAAGCACATTAAATACTATAATTTTATGACAAGCGATCCTTTGTTATTCTTAAGTCAAAATAGCGGAAAAACTTGGGGCTATCTCGATAAATCGAGTATGCACGACTTACCTTCTACGCTTAAAAATGCAAATACAGCAGGAGTCGATTGTATCGATAAAACGTGTGTGGTGGTTGGATCTTACGGGGATAGTACCGAAAGTTCCTACCCACTCATATTACGGTCGACGGATGAAGGTCGTACCTGGAATTTTTTAAAAAACTTACCCGCTTTTCCTGCCGCTAAAAACATTACATTGAAACACGTCGCATGCATCAATGAAATGTGTGTTGCAGGAGGAATGGCGGAGACAGGTAATGTTCGACAATTATTGTTGATGAAAAGCGAAGATAAGGGAGCTTCCTGGTCCTTCGTGGATCCTATTGAAGAGTGGCCGAGAAGCGCAAGATTCAAAGATATTACCGCATTGGTTTGTTTGGCAACGGGATGTATTTTAACGGGTGAATTACAAGACGATTCGCCAAATGCGGATCCATATGACACTTTGCCATTTTTCTTAGTTAAGCTTGCTTCGAATAACACTTGGACTTTTACGCAACGTATCACTGGATTATCTTTACCAGAAAGTCATCCTTCGCTATATGCCACGAATTGCGATGCAGAAAAATGTTATGCGGTTGGCGCATATGATAAAGATTCCACTTATTTACCCTTGATTCTTGAGAGTAAAGATGGCGGATTTTCTTGGAATTTTTCGAAAGACGTTATAAATTTGCCGAGCAATTTTAAAAATGGGGTTTTATATGATGTTTAAAATGCATTATTAAGCGGTGCGCGAAAAAATAGATTAGAGGATTATCACTAATGAATACACTCAGAGCAAAAAATCGTAAGCCAACTCATCCCGGGCTATTTTACGAGAAGATGTGTTGCCATCATTAAATATTACTCAGACTGAATTGGCAGATAGGCTGGGGGTATCTAGGCGTACAGTTTCGCATATTCTTCACGAGTAAAAAATTAACAGAACCTGGTGCGCTCGCCTCTCTTGCATCGATTAAGCTTATTGACCTGACATCTGAATTGATAGAACAGTGGGCAAAGAGCGAGTCTATTAAAAGACCCACAAGAGCGCGCCTTTCATTGCGTTTATTAAAAGCATTTTTATTTTGGTGTAACAAACATCCTACGTATAAGATGATTATTGTAAATAACCCTGCTCAAAGCAAAAAAGCTCGCGAATATCTTGGCAAATCAAAATTAAAAAATGATGTATTACAGCGTGAACAATTAAACGTATGGTTTGCAGCAGTAAAACAAATTGGGAATCCTATTATCAGCGCTTATTTACAAACATTATTATTAATCGGTTCTCGTCGTGAAGAATTAGCTGCATTACGTTGGAACGACGTCGATTTTCAATGGAATAGTATAACAATACATGACAAGGTGGATGGTATTCGAATTATTCCCTTAACACCGTATGTGGCTCATTTACTTTTTGTTTTACCTCGTCGTAATGAATGGATTTTTTCAAGTTTAACTTCTGAGTCAGGACGCTTAACGGACCCAAGCATCGCTCACAGAAGAGCTTGTGCTATTGCGGGATTGGATATGACGTTGCACGGATTGCGCCGAAGTTTCGCAACATTGTCTGAGTGGACAGAAGTGCCCGCCGGTATTGCAGCACAAATACAGGGTCATAAACCACAAGGTGTGCGTGAGCAAAATTATATTCGCCGTCCGCTGGATTTGTTGCGTATGTGGCATGTCAAATTTGAAGCTTGGATATTGAATGAGGCTGGGGTAGAAAAGTGATTTTCTTGCTAGCCATTGTCAGACCTGGTGGCCAGAGGTGGAATCGAACCACCGACACGAGGATTTTCAGTCCTCGTGACTGTTTATTTCTTAGTATTGATTGATATTCCGGAAATTAATAAAAATCATTTAAAACAATAAGTTATTATTGTTGTCATTTTTTCTGTGTTGATTTATATTCTGCAATATTCTGAATTTTGGGTTACAAAACGGTTACAAATCAGTTACAGGGAAAAATTAGAGAATATGTCAAAAGTTAAACTAACAGCGGGAAGAATTGCGGCGTTTAAATGTGACGAAGAAAAAGAACAAGCTTTTTTATGGTGTGCCGAAGTGCCTGGGTTAGGGGTGCGAGCAACGTCAGGCTCTGACGATAAGCGATATATTTTTCAGTCAAAGGTTAACAGTAAGACTATGCGTGTCACCATTGGTCGAGTAAAGGCATGGAGTATTCCTGATGCGCAAATGGAGGCTCGCCGTTTACAAATGTTGATTGACCAAGGTAATGACCCTAGACAAGTGAAAATCGAGCAACAAGAAGTTAAAGAGGCTAAAGTAAAAGAAAATACGCAGCGTGCAATGCTTGCGTCTATCACAGCCATGATGGCTTGGTCTGAGTATGTTGCAGAGCGAGGACCGCTTTGGTCAGCGCTGCATTTGAGAGACCATCAGCGTGCCATTCGTGTTGGTGGTTTAGGACGCAAAAGAAGTAAAAAACTTACTGAACCCGGCACTTTATTGTCATTAATGTCTTTGAGGTTAGTTGATTTAAAGGAAGAGAAAATTGAAGAATGGGCTCGCATTGAAGGCGCGACACGCCCAACGCAAGCACGTTTATCGTTAAGGCTGCTAAAAGCTTTTTTATTTTGGTGTTCAAAACATTCTGTTTATAAACTCATAATTAAAGAAAATCCTGCTCAAAGTAAAAAAGCGCGTGAATGTTTAGGAAAAGCTAAAGTTAAAAATGATGTGTTGCAAAAAGAACAATTAAAAAAGTGGTTTGATGCAGTAAAACAAATTAATAATCCTGTTATCAGCGCTTATTTACAAACTTTATTGTTGACGGGTGCCCGCCGTGAAGAATTGGCGATGTTGCGCTATGAGCATGTGGACTTCCGGTGGAATAGCTTAACAATTCGTGACAAGGTGGAAGGGCAGCGAATTATACCATTAACGCCTTATGTAGCTTTTTTATTAAACTTACTGCCTAGGCGTAATGAGTGGGTGTTTTCTAGTCTTACATCTTCTAGTGGTCGTATTACTGACCCAAATATCGCGCATGCAAAAGCCTGTGCTGTTGCAGGTTTATATGTAAGTCTGCACGGGCTACGCCGAAGTTTTGCATCACTTTGCGAATGGACTGAAGTGCCAGCAGGTATTGCTGCGCAGATACAAGGACATGCGCCGCAGGGGGTGCGAGAGCAGAATTATATTCGTCGCCCGCTGGATTTATTGCGTAAGTGGCATGCAAAGTTTGAGGAGTGGATTTTGCAAGAAGCTAAAATTGATTTTGACCAACAATCTAAGCGTTTGCAGTTAGTGGTAGGATGATTTTTTATTTATTAATGTTGATTATAGTTGATAAGTAACCATATAATACCCATACATTCTATGTATGGCAGCTTAAAAAGGAACACTCATGGTCCAAATGCGCAAAGTAACAATGAATTTAACAGAGCGCGACGTGAAAAATACTGAGCGTCTCAGGCTCAAATTGCATACGCGTAGTAATGCGGAGGCTGTCAGTGCTGCTTTAACTATCACAAGTTCATTAAGTGATTTATTGGATGATAACAAAGAACTTATTATCCGTAGCAAAAATGGCGATATCGAAAAAGTTATTATTCCAGGACTCACAGAACAAGAATAAGGATGTCAATGTCAGATACAAATCAATCTTCAGATAATTGGGGCAGTTCTGATTCACGAGAAAATTTTCAACCTAGAACACTTCATATTACCAAAGAAAACAAAAGCGTTTATCTCACCGTGGTATGGATGCTTGGTATTACGGTTTTCATATCAATGGTTGGTATTATCGGACTTTCCTTTCTTTCACACGAGGTGCCACAGGCGCTAATTGCGTTAGGTTCTGTTGCTGTTGGGGCACTTGGTAGCTTATTTACGCATTCAAAATAATACATATGGATATGTCTTGAAATATGAATTCTATTAAAAATGATTTTTTAGATGAAGCTTTTGCAAAAGGTGGTGTTGACGCTTTAGAGGCTGCTTGTTGCTTAGGTGGATATGATAAGTATGGTGGAGAAGTAAAGTTAAGTAATATGATTATAATTTCAGATGAAATTATAGTTATTTCACCACCTGAAGTTATCAAGCTGTATCAGATTGTAAAAACATGGAAAAAATATGCGCCGCTTCTTTGGTTTATAGAACAAGCTATTATTACTGGTTTATCTTCAGTAAGGTATGATTTGTTATTTCCCATATGTAAACAAAATCAATATCGTATAAATGCAATTATTGAAAATTATCCAGCGCTGGCAAAAAAAATGAATTTTCTGGATAAAGATAAAAAGATAAATAATAGTTTAAAAGAAAAAGTATGGCAGTACGCAAATGAAGAGGCTTCAAAATTGTATCAAGCAACAAAAAAACCAAAAATTTCTCAGCATGCCATTAGTAAGTTAGTGAGAACGCGATTAGAAAAAGAAAAGCTATATTATGACGTAGATTACATACGTAGTTTTTTAAAAAGTTGGAAATTTACAGCACCAATAGAAAAATAAATTTGGCAGAAATGGAAGATATGCCAAACATATTAGTTTTGTTTCTATATTTGCCTGCATTTTAAAGGTTTTTTTAAAAAAGCCGATTGATTGGAATATGCTATTTTTCAGCCAAATATTCCAAAATTATGGAACTTCTCAATATTAAAGAAGGTTCCAAAATGCAAAATAATATAAATCAATTTATTCCCTTAGAGTTTGAGACGCGGGTTAGAATTCCAACAGACAATGCAGCATTTCATCTTTGTAAAAAACCGCAAACTTTGCGTGCTTGGGCATGTTTAGAGTGCGGACCTATTAGACCAACTAGAATAAATGGTCGTTTACTTTGGTCTGTAGCAGAAATTCGTGCGCTTCTGCAAGGGGGTGCATAATGAAATATATTGATGAACAGACCCGTCATAGCCGCCAAGCATTAAACGGGTCTAAACAATGTTCTATGTTGCCTGAGCCAAATTTTAACCCGAAATTACCTGAAAAAGATACTTTAGAATATCGAGCACTAATTTTAATGTTGCAAGGTAAAAAAATATCGCATCGTGATTTTGATAACATAACTAATTCGTGGCGTTTGGCAGCATATATTCTCAAGTTGAAAAAATTAGGTTGGTCAATTGAGGATGAAAATGTAATTAATTTTTCTCTTAAACAATCGAAAATCCGTTATATAAAAAAATATTTTCTGTCATCTGGAATTATTGCTAAGTTTTATGAAATGGGGGGTGTGCTATGAAAAGTATCGCTCATGCACGTTCCGCATTAAGTTATCTTGACTCATCATGTTCTCGCGAAGAATGGATAAAGATAGCTATGGCAGTAAAAGCGGCTGGCTTAACGTTTGATGATTTTCATGATTGGAGCAAATGTGCTGAAAACTATAAGGGAGAACAAGATTGTAGAAAGGCTTGGGATTCAATAAAAGAACATCGCGGTATATCAGAAGGTACACTTTTTTATGAGGCAATAAAAGCTGGTTATAAAGGACCAGATAAAAGCACAATTGATTATGCACATAATTCTGTTGAGAGCATTTGGCAAAGATGTTCACCTGCATCATCAGCTCATGATTATATTATGCGAAAAAAAGGGATTGCGGATGGCTTAGGTTGTTATCCTGATGGCGCTGAATCTCTCATAATCAATGGTATTAATGTTGCAGGGTATCTTGTGGTTCCTTGTATAAGTAATGGAAAAATACAAACTCTTCAATTTATTCCACCACAGCAAGGTAAAACAAAGTTAAATCTAAGCAAAGCATCTTTTAATGATGGGTATTTTTTAGTTGGGACTTTAACAGACAGTATTTATATCTGTGAAGGCTTAGGTCAAGCGTGGGCAGCTTATCAGGCAACTGGTATTGCCGCTGTGAATTGTTTTGGTGCAGGACGCATAAAAAAAATATCATCCTTCTTAAGAAAACAATATCCAAATGTACGTTTAATTATAGTACCTGACCGTGGAAAAGAAGATTCATTTATAAA
>JABDCZ010000050.1:0-10936 GCA_013287885.1 Gammaproteobacteria bacterium | reverse complement strand
TCTGAGTATTCTTCTATCTCTTTTTGCGAGCACCGAAAAATCAGCTTCTGCTTGTGCATTAATGACAAAACCAAAAGTGTAATGATGGTCTGGCACCGGAATATCATTTTTATGTTCACTCGTTATTTGAAAAAATAATCCTTTGTTTGGGCCGCCTTTATAATCTTGTCCTGTGGAATGTAAAAAACGCGGGCCGAATCCAAGACATGTTGCGAGCAGTGTCGCATCTCGTACGAGTACTCTACATTTTTGCAAAGGCAAAATGTTCTTATCAAACATGGCAAGAAATGCCGAAAAATCAACATAATAATTTTTTTCTGCTAAGTTGATAAATGCATGAAAATATTTTTCTAACGAAGGAGGTTCATTTAATTCCACGTGGATTGACTGTAAACTTTTATCATCCGCAAAAAGAGAAATTCCATCCGTTGAAAAAAAAGGCTCTGGCGCAACATATGTTTTGGTTTTATCATATTGTGAAGTGATTTCTAATGCCAAAATTTTACTTTCTTCCACATCAGGCTGATTGAATGGATTAATTCCAATGATGCTTCCTGCAACCGCAATAGCGATTTCCCAGCGAAATAATTCGGCGGCTAAATGCATTTGATCTCTGACATGCAGTCGCACCACCATAAATCCAGCCTGTTCTAATGCATCGATAGCACGGTCTTGTTCTTGATCCGGCTCATTATCTAATCGAATATAAGCGAAAATTCTATCATTACCATAAACACGAGGAATTCCACATGGTTCTTGATCAATGGGAATTAATCCTCTGTCTTGTTTACCCGTTGATTCCGCAATGAGTTGTTCAAGCCATGCGCCTAGCGATTTTATTTTTTTTGATACCACCAGTGTCAATTTATCTTTACCATTTTTTTCAGCAATTCCCAGAACTGCACCTAATACAATGCCGGGATTATTTTTTGCAGGCGTTGTCGGTAAACATGCTTCATACATTGTTTTTGCATTATTTAAAAAAGTTTCGACATCAATACCCATTAAACCAAGCGGAACCATGCCAAAATTTGATAATGCCGAATAGCGTCCTCCAACAGATGGAACACCATGAAAAATAGCTTTAAAATTCTCTTTAATGGCTAATGTTTCAAGAGGAGTACCTGGATCTGTGATTGCAATAAATCGAGAACCAATCTCTTCTTTCGGCATTATTTTTTGTAATTGGTTATAAAAATAATCTTTAAAAATAGTAGGTTCGAGGGTGGTACCTGATTTACTCGACACTATAAAAAAAGTATTTTTTAAATTTATTTGATTTTGAATATAAAGTATTTCATCGGGATCGGTAGAATCTAGAATGTGTAAACGAGGGAAATTGTCTACACTTTTGAATATTTCAGAAAACATCGCGGGACATAGACTAGATCCTCCCATTCCCAACAACACTATATCTGTTGTTTTTTCAGCAGAGATTTCAGTCGCTAAAGTTTTTATACGTGAAATTTCACTTTTTTCTTGTGGTAAAGCAAGCCAACCCGTCCATTTATTTTCATCCGAATTTGTCCAGAGTGTCGGATCACCTTTCCATAACCGTTCAACTTTATTTTCAGCTTGCCATTCATGTAATTCGAATTCAATTTCGGAAGTAAATGTACCTGCAGAATAGTCAGTGTTGAGATTTTCTTTCATTTTTACTTTCCTTTTTCGGCAGATTGTTTCAGTGCTGCAATTAATTTGTCATATGCTTTATTAAATTTTAGAACCCCTTCATCTTCCAATTGTTGTGTTATGTCATCGATATTAATATTTACATTGGGTAATTGTTCAAATTGCCACAGGACTTTTTTGAGGTCAGATTCTATTCTTAATTTGGGATCGCCGTGATCGCGATAATGTTCTAACGTTTCCATCGGTACCGTATTAACGGTATCAGGGGCGATGATGGAATCAACATATTTTATATCACAAAATTTTGGATTTTTGGTACTGGTGCTTGCCCATAATAATCGTTGAAATGCAGCTCCTCTTTCAGACAATTTGTTAAAACGTTCCGAATGAAATATTTCTAAAAATATTTGATAGGCAATTTTGGCGGAAGCAATAGCCGTTTGACCATATAATTCTTTTGCAACAGAAGATTTCTCATTGTCCTTAGCGATAATTTTTTCGAATATTGGATCAACCAATGTATCAATGCGGCTTAAGAAAAAACTCGCCACTGAATTGATGTGTTCAATCGATTCGTTATTTTTTAGACGTTCTTCTAATCCTGAAATATAAGCCTCTGCCACTTCACGATAACGATCTAAGCCAAATAATAGCGTAATATTGACGTTAATGCCTTCGCAGGTTAATTGCTTAATTGCAATTAATCCTTCTTTGGTCGCAGGCACTTTAATGAATACATTGGGTCTATTGAGTGCTTTCCACAAATATCTCGCTGAAGCGATCGTACCTTGACTATCATGTGCCAAATGCGGATTTACTTCTAAGCTGACAAATCCATCCTTTCCATTCGTTTTTTGATAAACCGATTGAAAGATATCTGCAGCAGTTTGCACATCTTTCACCGTTAATGCATTATAAATTTCTTCAGTGCTTTTACCGCTTTTTACCATCTCA
The DNA here is from genome assembly GCA_013287885.1 of Gammaproteobacteria bacterium. Lineage (GTDB taxonomy): Bacteria > Pseudomonadota > Gammaproteobacteria > DSM-16500 > DSM-16500 > JABDCZ01. The sequence goes on along the minus strand of JABDCZ010000050.1, from coordinate 8,350 downwards.
CGAATATCGCTATCATAATCGTGACTTCCGGTAATTGCTTTTTCAAAAATATCAGGATTCGATGTCATTCCTCGTAAACCATCTTCCGTTATAAATTTTTGGAGTTCACCGTTCATCAGCATGTCACGTTTAATATAATCCAACCAAATGGATTGTCCTAGTGCTTCTAATTGTTTAAGGTGATTTGGTTTCATAACTATTCCTTTTTATGTCTTCCCTTTATTAATGTTAAAGCGTGCTTCAAAACATTTTTAACATTAAAACCATATTTATCCATGACAACTTCCCCAGGTGCTGAGGCACCATAATTTTCTACGCTGATGACCACCCCTTCACTTCCAACATAACGATCCCAACCTTGTGCAATACCAGCCTCAACCGCTAAACATGTTTTGATCGATGGCGGTAAAATAAAATCACGATAGTGTTTTGATTGTTTCTCGAAGAGTTCCCAACTCGGCATAGAGACCACTCTTACTTTATATTTTTTTGCAATTAATTTTTCACTTGCAGCAATTATCAACTGCACTTCCGAACCGCTAGCAATTAAAATAATATCTGGTTTACCTCGAGATGAATCTGCCAGAATATAGGCGCCGCGACGCAACCCATTGGCTTTCGCATATTTTTTTTGATCCAAAATAGGCACTTTTTGCCGTGTAAAAATAAGCGCTGTCGGATGATTGAGAGATTCTATCGCAACTTTCCATGCAACCGCTGTCTCATTTGCATCGGCAGGTCGTATCACCGTCAAACGAGGAATAGCTCTTAAACTCGCCAATTGTTCCACTGGTTGATGCGTAGGACCATCTTCGCCTAACCCAATACTATCGTGCGTGAATACATAAATCACACGTAATTTCATTAAACACGCGAGCCGCATAGGAGGACGCATGTAATCTGAAAACGTTAAAAAAGTTGCGGTGAAAGGAATAATTCCCTTCACACTCGCTAAACCATTTGAAATAGAACCCATCGCATGTTCTCTGACGCCGTAAAATATATTACGACCGCCATAATTCCAACCGCCGGTTTCTTCCCCTTGCCTATCACCGAAGGCCGTTTTCGCACTTTGAAAATTGCCGAAATTACCGAGTGCCGTTTTGGTAGATTCATTTAAATCGGCTGAGCCTCCGATAAAACCGGTTAAATTAGGATTGAAAGCCTCCATGACTTTATTCGAGGCATCTCGTGTCGCCATGCCTTCTTTATTCGGAGAAAAATGCGGAATATTTTCATCCCAATCTTTCGGTAATTTATCTTGCATTAATAAATTTAATTTATTAAAAAGTTCGGGATATTTTTTTCTATAAGATAACAATTCTTTTTTCCACTGCATTTCTGCTTTTTTACCATCTTGAATTGCATGTCGAAAATATTTTTTTGCTTTATCCGGAACATAAAAATCTGGTTTTTCCGGCCAATGTAAGTTTTGTTTCGTTAACTTCACTTCCTCCACACCTAAAGGTGAACCATGCGCTTGATAAGTATCGTGCTTATGCGGTGATCCATAACCAATATGGGTTCGAATTAAAATGAGAGAGGGTTTATCTTTAACTTTTTGTGCGAGCTTTATCGCTTTCGAAATTGCAGCTAAATCATTTCCATTCTGGATAACTTGCGTCTGCCAACCATAGGCTTCAAAACGTTTTTGTCGATCTTCGGTAAACGCAAGTTGCGTCGCTGCCGATAACGTCATGTGATTGTTATCGTATAAATAAATTAATTTTCCTAATTTTAAATGTCCAGCTAAAGACGCCGCTTCTGAGGCAACTCCTTCCATTAAATCACCATCACTGACCAGCGCATACGTGTAATAATCAATGATGTCAAAGCCGGGTCGATTGAAACAATGTGAAAGATACGATTCTGCTATTGCCATGCCGACGCCATTTGCAAAACCTTGACCCAATGGTCCTGTGGTAACTTCAACACCGGGAGTTAATTCACTTTCGGGATGTCCAGGCGTCAAACTTTTCCATTGGCGAAATTGTTTAAGCTGATTTAATGGAAGATCATATCCCGTTAAATATAATAAACTATAAAGAAGTGCTGACCCATGTCCTGCTGAAAGCACGAAACGATCGCGATTATACCAAGCGGGATTTTTAGGATTATGTTTCAAAAATTTTGTCCAAAGAACAAAGGCCATCGGTGACGCACCTAACGGCAAACCAGGATGTCCGCTATTCGCTTTCTGCACCATATCAATGGATAATGTTCGAATTGTATTGACACAAAGCTCATCAAGAATCATCGATTTTTTCATCATATTTCCTAATTTTATGAAACACTCTCTTCCCAATGGGTATGAAAAGTACCTTTGATATCAGTACGTTCATAAGTGTGTGATCCAAAATAATCGCGTTGTGCCTGAATTAAATTAGCAGGCGACCACGTGCTTCTTAACGCATCTAAATAACTGATAGAAGACATAAAGGCAGGCGCTGGAATACCAAGATGACTGGCATGACTCACCACCTGACGTAATGATTCTTGATGATGAATAATTTTATTTGTGATAGTAGCGTCACATAATAAATTTGAGAGCTTTGCATTTTTTCGATAAGCTTCGCGAATGTCTTCCAATAAACTAGAACGAATAATACAACCGCCTCGCCAAATGCGAGCAATCGCTTCAAGATTAAGTTGATATTGATATTTTTGTGAAGCGACAGACAATAATGCGAAACCTTCCGCATACGTTATTAACATTCCGGTATATAAAGCATTTTTTAATTGCGTCAAAAATAAAGAATGTTCAATACATAAAGGCTTCACTTTACGTACGTATAATTGACTCGCCGTTTCGCGATCGCTAATAAAATTCGATAAATCTCGCATATTGACTGCCGCATCAATGGTCGGAACCGGCACTTGAAGCAGAAGTGCACTTTCAGAGGTCCACATGCCTGTTCCATTTTGCTCTGCGACCGGTTTAATTTTATCGATTAATTCATCATGCGTTTTATCATCTTTTTTATTCAATATATGAGAAGTAATATCAATTAAATAACTATTTAATTCTGAATTATTCCATGCTGCATAAATTTCACTTAATTCAGCATTCGACAATCCTAGACCACGTTTCATTAAATCATAAGTTTCTGCTATTAATTGCATAATGCCGTATTCAATTCCATTATGTACCATTTTCACATAATGACCTGAAGAACCAGGTCCGATGTAAGTGACACAGGGATCTTTATTCACCTTTGCAGAAATGGCTTCTAAAAGTGGACGCAACCGATCATAAACATTTTTTGCGCCTCCCGGCATCATACTTGGTCCATGCCTCGCGCCTTCTTCTCCTCCTGAAACACCCATGCCAACAAATTCGATCTGTTTTTTTTGAAGTTCACTCGCGCGTCGATCTGTATCGGTAAAATGCGAATTTCCAGCATCAATAATCACATCGCCTGTTTCTAAAAGAGGGGTTAATTCATCAATGACAATATCCACTCTTTTTCCAGCTGGCACTAACACTATCACCGTACGAGGTTTTTTTAAGGATTGAATAAAATCCGTTAAATTTGTCGCCGCATAAACTTCATAATTAGATTCTTGTTGCAAGCTTTCAATCTTACTTTGATCCAGATCAAAACCACTGACAGAAAAACCATGATCGTGAATATTTAGCGCTAAATTTCTTCCCATTACGCCAAGGCCTATTATTCCAATATCATTTTGGTTCATGTCATTCTCCGCTGGTTGACGTATCAGTTAATGCTTTTTTTACGATAATTTCAGCTTCATTCAGAATCTTTTCTAAATGAGATTGATCACGAAAACTTTCCGCACAAATTTCATAAATGGCTTCTGTGCCTGAAGGACGTGCCACAAACCAACCTTCATCGCTAATTACTTTAATTCCACCAATCGCTTCATTATTGCCGGGTGCTTTTGTCAAAATTTTGTGAATGTTATCACCTGCTAATTTTGTAAAAGTAATTTGACTCGCTGAAAGCGACTTAAGTTTTTCTCTTTGTTCTAGAGTCGCTTGTGCGTTTTGTTGTTGAAAATACATTTTTCCAAATTCCCTCTCGAAATTTTCATAAAGTGTTGAAATGTCAGTTTTTTCATGAGCTGTAATTTCAGCAGATAATAAAGCGGCAATCATGCCATCTTTATCCGTCGTCCACACAGTGCCATCGATACGACTGAATGACGCGCCTGCGCTTTGCTCACCTCCAAAACCTAATGTGCCATCTAAAAGACCTTGAACAAACCATTTAAATCCCACCGGAACTTCATCGACGCTACGATTCAATTTATTCGCGAGTCTATCAATCATTTGCGTTGTCACGACTGTTTTTCCAACACCCATTTTTTTTGACCATGACAAACGATGCTTAAAAAGATAATCCATCGCAATGCATAAATAATGATTTGAAGGTAAAAGACCTGCTTTCTTCGATACGATACCGTGTCTATCATGATCCGTATCACAAGCGAAGGCGATATCGAAAAGATGACGCTTTTCAATTAATGTTGTCATTGCATAAGGAGACGCGGGATTCATTCGAATTTCGCCATCCCAATCAACGGGCACGAAACAAAAAGTAGGATCAATTGTTTTATTCAGAATCGTAAGATCAAGTTGATAACGTTCTGCAATCGGTTCCCAATAATTGACACCAGCACCACCGAGAGGATCGACGCCAATTTTAATCCCAGAATTTTTAATCACGTTCATATCGATGACATTCGCAAGATCATTCACATAATGATGTAAATAATCATGTCGATGTGTCGTGCTCGCATTTTTCGCTTTTTCAAAAGAAATACGTTTTATATTTTTTAATTTATTTTTTAAAATCGCATTTGCTTTTTCTTCTATCCACTGGGTTATTTCATTATCCGCAGGGCCGCCTGAAGGAGGGTTATATTTAAACCCGCCATCGTGAGGTGGATTGTGGGAAGGTGTAATCACAATGCCATCCGCGAGTCCAGTTGAACGATTACGATTGTAGGTCAAAATAGCATGAGAAATGACAGGTGTTGGAGTATATTCATCGTTTTCAGCAATCATGACTTCAACGTCGTGGGCCGCCAATACTTCCAATGCACTGGCAAAGGCGGGAACGGAAAGCGCATGGGTATCCATTCCTAAAAAAAGTGGTCCATTGATTTTTTGATATTGACGAAATAAACAAATAGCCTCACTAATCGCCAGAATATGCCATTCGTTAAATGTTTTAGTCAGTGAGGAACCTCGATGACCCGATGTTCCAAATATCACGCGTTCAGCGAGGATGGAAGGATCAGGAATTTCGGAATAATAAGCGGTGATGAGCCTCGGTACATCAATCAACATGGAGGGTATTGGTAGTTTTCCCGCGAGGGGACTAATGTTTGCGTCCATGTAGTTATCTCGATTAAATGAATCGAAAGCTCGCAATCCCGTCGTCCCTCTTTGTCATCCTGAACGAAGTGAAGGATCGGTTTAATTCAACACCTAAATGTGGACGTAAACCGATCCTTCACTTCGTTCAGGATGACCTAACAACGCCGATCAAATCGCGGGACGACGTTTAGGAATTAAAGTTCATTATATTATTATTTCGAAATAAGATAAAATATTCTTACGTCTATCATCGGGAATAATGAGATGAACAATGAGACGAGCTCCTCTTTTGAGATATCTTCGCAAAATAAACCTGCAAATCCTTGCATTTTGGTTATTTTCGGAATTACCGGAGATTTAACCAAAAGGTTACTTTACCCATCAATCTGTAATTTGGGCAGTAATGGACTTTTAGACAAGAATTTTTGCATTGTGGGCGTTGCGATAGAGCCTTTCACCACGGAGTCATTTCGTACACAATTAAAAAAAAATGTGAACGAATTTATTGCAGATCCCGCAATGAAAAAATTTGGATTGGCGCTCGCCGATCATGTTTATTACCTATCTGGTGATTTTTCTGATGCAAATCTTTATGTTAATTTAAAAAATGAACTTGAAAAACTTGTCCTGAATGCTGCTGCTAGCAAAAATTATTTATTTTATTTTGCCATTCCACCGGAATGGGTAGAAACCGTTGCGACCGAACTGAATAACGCATCGTTATTAAAAGAAAAAAATGATTATTTTAGAAGAGTCGTTATTGAAAAACCTTTTGGACATGATCTCGCCTCTGCAAAACAATTGAATAAACAATTATTGACTTTCCTCAATGAAGATCAAATATTTCGTATTGATCACTTCTTAGGTAAAGAAACAGTGCAGAATTTATTAACTTTGCGCTTTTCAAATGGGATGTTTGAACCTATTTGGAATCGTTTATACATCAATCAAGTGCAAATTACCGTTGCAGAAACCTTAGGCGTAGAATTAAGGGGTAACTATTACGAAAAAACAGGTGCATTACGCGATATGATCCCGAATCATCTCTTACAAATGTTAAGTCTTATCACGATGGAGCCTCCTTTATCATTTTCCGCGAAGGAAATTCATGCAGAAAAAATGAAAGTGTTAGAAGCAATACAATTAACGAAGCAGAACGACGTTTTGCAAAATGCTGTGCGCGGTCAATATGGTCCCGGCGAAGTGAATGGAGAAAAAGTTGTGGGATATCGTTCAGAAAAAAATGTTTCTCCCGAATCTCTCGTTGAAACCTACGCTGCATTAAGATTGTTTATCGATAATTGGCGATGGTTGCATGTGCCTTTTTATCTTCGAACTGGCAAAAGAATGTCACAGTACGCCACTGAAATTATCATCCAATATAAATCGGGACCTTCTCATTTATTTACAGGACTCAATCAAAATGTCCAACGCAATCTCTTAAAAATATATATTCAACCGGATGAAGGAATTTCAATCGTTTTTAATTCAAAAATACCTGGTCCTATTTTGCGTTTGGATCAAGTGGAAATGAAATTTAAATATAGTGATTATTTTGGTATTAAACCTGCGACCGGTTATGAAACGATTTTATATGATTGCATGAATGGAGAGCATTTACTTTTTAAACAAGCTGATATGGTTGAATTAGGTTGGGCCATTGTGCAACCCTTTCTAGATGTTTGGAATTCATTACCGCCACGAGATTTTCCAAATTATGCAGCCGGAAGTGAAGGTCCACACGATGCCGATACCTTATTAGAAAAGGACGGGCGAAAATGGATACTGTAAATCCTACCATTCACATTTTTAATTCTTCAGACGAACTTTTTCTTGCAGCGGCAAATGATTTTAAAAATCGAGCTGATCATTACATCAAGAAAAAAGGGAAGTTTATTGTTGCACTTTCCGGTGGGAATACGCCGAAGGCTTTTTTCGCCATATTAGCTTCGATGAAAAATATTCCGTGGCCAGATATTATTTTCTTCTTTTGTGATGAACGTTATGTTTCATCCGATAGTCTCGACAATAATTATTGCATGGCGAATCTTTTTTTATTTTCAAAAGTCGCTATTAATCCAAAAAATATTTATCGCATTTCAACAAATTTTTTGGACCCAGAAGAATCTGTCCTTGAATATGAAAAGACACTAAATGAATTTAGAAAGAACTCTGATGAACACTTATTCGATGTCGTTTATCTTGGATTAGGAGAGAATGCGCACACTGCATCATTAATGCCTGGTAGTGACATTGTAAAATATTATGCGAATCAAACTATTTCACATGAACATGATCCGTTAGTTGCGGCCCTCTTCGTTTTTGAATTGAATATGTATCGCATCACGCTAACGCCCACGGCATTAAAAAATTCTGATGCGATTATTTTTTTGGTCGTGGGACAGGATAAAGAAAAAGCGGTGCAGGCTGTATTAAAAGATCCTTATGATCCAGTATGCTACCCGGCGCAATTATTCCAGGATGTAAATGGCAAAATAACTTGGTATCTGGATGAAGCTGCTGCAACGATGATTGATAAGAAAGGTTAATCTATGTCAGAAAAGGCAGTTTTTTTAGATGCCGATGGCGTATTGAATACAGCCATTGTCATTGATGGAAAACCAAAAGCCCCGACAAATGTTTCCGCATTAGAAATACCTCATGAAGTCAAACCCGCTTTAGAGTTATTAAAAAAAGCCGGTTTTTTGTTAATTTGTGTAACGAATAAACCCGATATTGAACGAGGTTTAATGACGCAAGAAGATGTCGATGCAATTTATAATAAAATGCGACACAAGTTACCATTGGATGATGTTATTATTTGTTATTCAGAATTCGCGGATTGTTATAAGCCAAAGCCAGGCATGTTATTAGCTGCCGCAAAAAAATATTTTATTGATTTGTCTTTAAGTTATATGATCGGTGATCGTGGGTCCGATATTAAAGCAGGTCAAAATGCAGGTTGTAAAACCATTTGGATTAATAGGCATTACCCCGTAAACC
>JABDCZ010000049.1:0-11006 GCA_013287885.1 Gammaproteobacteria bacterium | reverse complement strand
ACTTTCCATAAATGTCTGGAAGCGGGAAGCCAAGCGTTTATTTGTGAATTAGAGAACAACTTGATTGGTTTTATTTTTGTTTTAAATCAAGCGGGTGAAGGCCATATTTTGAATATTTCTGTCCACCCGGATTATCAGCGGCAAGGGTATGGTTTAAAGCTTATTGAGGAAGTTTTTCGCGTGCTAAAAGAGGATGGTGCAACCTTTGCTTATTTAGAAGTGCGAAAAAGTAATACTAAAGCCATCAAACTTTATGAAAAATTAGGTTTTATTAGAATTGGCGAACGAAAAGATTATTATGCCGCTACGGAAAAAAAAGAAGATGCTATAGTGTTTGCGAAGGCGTTGAGTAAGGGGTAAAATTCCGGTTTTCTTTATCCCGTCGTCCCGCGGCTCGTCCGCGGGATCCAGAGCGACACGCTTCGTTCTGGATCCCGCGAATAAATCGCGGGAGGACGAATTCTCACAACATTTTTTAAGTCTAAATCCATGCTCGAAAACGAACGAAACAAACGCCGCACCTTCGCGATCATTTCTCATCCCGACGCCGGTAAAACGACGCTGACTGAAAAGCTATTGCTTTTTGGCGGTGCGATCCAATTGGCAGGTACCGTCAAAGGTCGGAAAGCCTCACGACATGCGACCTCTGACTGGATGGAACTCGAAAAACAAAGGGGGATTTCTGTCACGACATCCGTCATGCAATTTCCTTATCACGCGCACATTATGAATTTGCTGGATACCCCCGGCCACGCGGATTTTTCGGAAGATACCTATCGTACATTAACGGCGGTCGATTCTGCATTAATGGTGATCGATGCGGCAAAAGGTGTGGAAGAACGCACGATTAAATTACTGGAAGTTTGCCGTTTGCGACAAACCCCCATTATTACTTTTATCAATAAAATGGATCGTGATAGTCGCGACCCGATCGAATTACTTGATGAAATCGAAACGATCTTAAAAATTCGCTGCGCCCCCATTACTTGGCCGATTGGAATGGGACGAGATTTTAAAGGCGTTTATCATTTATATGAAGATGCGATTTATTTATATGAGCCGGGCAAAAATTCAATTACGCAAGAAGGCAAAAAAATTGTAGGGCTTGGCAATAAAGCATTGGATGATTTATTAGGGGAAAATGCGGATAGTTTACGCGCCAATATCGAATTGGTGAAAGGCGCAAGTCATACATTTGATAAGGAAGAGTTTCTGAAAGGCACGTTAACGCCTGTATTTTTTGGTTCGGCATTGAATAATTTTGGTGTACGCGAATTGTTAGATGCATTTGCAAATTATGCACCGCCTCCGCAAAAACGCGAAACCCTCTCACGTGAAGTCATTCCCACAGAACCTAAATTTTCAGGGTTTGTTTTTAAAATTCAAGCGAACATGGATCCCGCACATCGTGATCGCGTGGCGTTTTTGCGTGTATGTTCCGGAAAATATACGCAAGGCATGAAAATGTATCAGGTCGGTATTGCACGTGAAGTGAAAATTGCGCAAGCGTTAACTTTTATGGCTTCCGATCGTGAGCAAGTGCAGGAAGCCTACCCTGGCGATATTATCGGTCTTTATAACCACGGCACTATTCAAATTGGTGATACTTTCACAGAAGGCGAAAAATTAAAGTTTACCGGGATTCCTTATTTTGCACCGGAATTATTTCGTTTAGTTCGTTTAAAAGATCCTTTGAAATTAAAAGCATTACAAAAAGGCTTAAAACAATTATCTGAAGAGGGCGCGACACAATTATTTCGCCCATTAAATAGCAATCATTTAATTTTAGGCGCGGTCGGATTATTACAATTTGACGTGGTCGCTTATCGTTTACAGCATGAATACAATGTGGAATGTGCTTATGAAAGCGTATCCGTTGCAACCGCTCGTTGGATTTATTGCGAAGATTCCAAAATGTTAGAAGATTTTAAAAATAAAGCTTTCGATAATTTAGCATTGGATGGATCTGATAACTTAACCTATCTTGCCCCCACGCGTGTCAATTTAAATTTAATGATGGAACGCTGGCCGAAAGTTGAGTTTCGTGCGACGAGGGAGCATTAATCTCTGTCATTCCCGCGAAGGCGGGAATCCATTGATAGCGAATCTTACTAGTAATGGATTCCCGCCTTCGCGGGAATGACAGGAAATCTATCATTTGAAAAAAATGGGATTTATGTTTATGATCCTAACCATTCTTAAATATTGGGACCCCCAAGTGATTGAAGTAACTTCTGTACATATTCGAATCAAAGATTTAAGCCAACGTTTGGATGACATTCGGAGGTATCTTTGACATTGATGTCAAAAAGGATCGATTTCAAGAAGTACAACGCGAGTTAGAAGACCCCAATATTTGGAATCAACGTGAACGAGCAGAAAATTTAGGCAGGGAACGCGTTCAGCTCGAGACCGTTATTCGCAATATTCAAACTTTAGAAGATATTTTGCATGATTCCGCAGAATTATTTGATCTAGCTGCGTCAGAAAATGATACCAAAGCCGCCGATGCCATTATTGTGGACCTCGATCTTGCGACGAAAAGTATCGAGCAGCTTGAGTTTCAGCGTATGTTTGCAGGCGAAATGGACGAGAATGCCGCTTACATGGATATTCAATCGGGCTCGGGCGGGACTGAGGCGCAGGATTGGGCCAATATGTTACTTCGCATGTATTTGCGTTGGGGCGAGCGTCACGGATTTCAGACGGATTTGATTGAGGTTTCCGCGGGTGAAGTGGCGGGCATTAAAAGTGCGACGATCAAATTTAATGGACCTTATGCTTACGGTTGGTTACGAACCGAGACGGGGGTGCATCGATTGGTGCGTAAATCGCCGTTTGATTCTGGCAATCGGCGCCATACTTCTTTTGCATCCGTATTTGTCTCTCCAGAAATTGATGAAAGTATCGACATTGATATCAACCCAGCCGATTTGCGTGTGGATACTTATCGTGCCAGTGGCGCAGGCGGGCAGCATGTCAATCGTACCGATTCCGCGGTTCGCATCACACATATCCCCACCAATACCGTGGTGCAGTGTCAAAATGATCGATCGCAGCATAAAAATCGTGCCGAAGCGATGAAACAATTACGCGCGAAATTATATGAATTAGAATTACAAAAAAAACGCGCAAAACAGCAAGAACTCGAAGATAGCAAAATGGAAATCAGTTGGGGCAGCCAAATTCGTTCTTATGTTTTGGATACTTCACGTGTCAAAGATTTACGTACTAATGTCGAACATATGCAACCGCAAGCGGTTTTAGATGGCGATTTAGATAAATTTATTGAAGCAAGTTTATTGAGTGGGCTATAAAGATGAAAACTGAAGAAAATCATGAACCAGCATTAGATACGCACGAATTATTATTGCAACGTCGTACCAAATTAAAAAAGTGGCGAGAAGAAAGCGTCGCTTTCCCGAATGATTTTCGTCGTGATGCATTAGCAGAATTTTTACATGAAAATTTTTCTTCTAAAAATGAAGCAGAATTAGAAGCAGAAAAAATAACGGTTAAAATTGCCGGAAGAATGATGACGAGACGTCTCATGGGCAAGGCAAGCTTCGTGCATCTGCAAGATATGTCAGGCCGCATTCAACTGTATGTGCGTCAGGATGCGGTGACAGCTGAAGTTTATGATGATTTTTTGCAATGGGATTTAGGCGATATTTTAGGTGCCGAAGGGTCATTGTTTAAGACCAAAACGGGTGAACTATCCGTTCGTGTAACAAGCATTCGATTACTGACAAAATCGTTACGGCCCTTACCCGATAAATATCACGGTTTAACCGATCAAGAATTAAGATATCGTCAACGATATTTAGATTTATTAGTAAATGAAGCGACACGTAAAACCTTTTCTATTCGAACCAACATTATCGAAAAAATTCGAAAGTTTTTAAAAAAACGCGATTTTCTCGAAGTCGAAACGCCGATGATGCAAGTCATGCCGGGCGGTGCTGCAGCAAGACCTTTTGTCACACATCACAATGTATTAGATATGCCGCTTTATTTGCGCATTGCACCAGAGCTCTATTTAAAACGTTTAGTGGTCGGTGGATTAGAACGTGTATTTGAAATTAATCGCAATTTTCGTAATGAAGGTTTATCGACGCAACATAATCCCGAATTTACGATGTTAGAATTTTATCAAGCCTACGCGGATTATCATGACTTGATGGATTTAACCGAAAAATTGATGCATTATTTAGCGAAAAAAGTCTTACAACAAGATAACTTAGAATATGAAGGAAATACTTTACATATTTCAGAACCTTTTAAACGGTTGACGATGTTCGATTCCATTTTGGAATTTAATCCTTCATTAAAATCATCGGACTTGGATACGATAGAATCTGCAACAAAAACCGCTAAAAAATTAGAAATTCCCGTGCAAGAGAGTTATGGTTTAGGCAAAATTCAATGTGAAATTTTTGAAAAAACGGTAGAACATCGTCTGATTCAACCGACTTTTATTACCGAATATCCTGCAGAAGTTTCCCCGCTCGCGAGACGCAATGATAATAATCCTTTTATTACCGATCGTTTTGAATTATTTATGGGTGGGTTTGAAATTGCGAATGGGTTTTCTGAATTAAATGATGCAGAAGATCAGGCCGAACGTTTTCAAAAACAAGTTCAAAATAAAGAAGCCGGTGATGTTGAAGCGATGCCTTATGATGAGGATTATATTACCGCGTTAGAATACGGCATGCCACCAACGGCCGGTGAAGGAATTGGTATCGATCGATTAGTCATGTTATTTACCAATTCTTCTTCTATTCGTGATGTGATTTTGTTTCCGCATATGCGGCCGAGTGGTTAGTATTAACCGTTGTTTCAATTACTCCCGTCGTCCCGCGATTTATTCGCGGGATCCAGTGACAGCAATTAAGTTATCCTGGATCCCGCGAATAAATCGCGGGACGACGGGCTGGGATAATGCTAAGATCCCCCCTTATTTTTGTAATACTCAATAATAATTTAAAACAGGGAAATAATATGGAAACTAGAAGTTTTAATGAAGAAAAATATCCACTCAATAAATCCCCTCTAAAATTTCTCCAAAGACCAGTCACTGAACCTTCCGAATTAGCATTGAAGTCAGATTTATTAATGACCGCGATTTATGAAAAAAATGAAACTTTTGTAAAAGAAATTCTTTCTTCCCCAGGGGACACTTCTTATATTAATTTTCAATTATATGGTGGAATGGTACATGATCCGCAAAATAAGATCGATATACCAAAAAACTTTCGTTCTGATTATTCATTAACTTTACCGCGCACACCGCTAACGCTTGCAGTTTATTATGGTTTAACCAATATTGTAGAATTGTTATTAACAAAACACGCCGATGCGAATCTACCGGGACAACCAAAACTTGACAAACATGTAGGATATCAATATACCCCGTTAGAATATGCGGTACATCATCGCAAGACATTGAGTGAAAAAGATATCGTTTCTATCGAAGAATATAAAGAAATCGTCGATTTATTAAAAAATTCTGGCGCAACAATTGATCCTGCGGTCGAAAAATTGGATACCTCTGGTTTAATATCAAATCAACTCAGAACGACTAATTTTTTCTACACGAAACCTCAAGCGGAACAAAAACATTCGCAAAGATCTTTATTAAAAAATAAAACTCAATAATGGATTTCGCGAAATGCGTTTACACGTCTCTCGTGGTTTTTCTCTCATCGAATTGATGGTGGCATTGGGAATTATCGGCATAATAATATTATTTGTGGTGCCGAATATGAAAACCTTTTTAAATAAATCTAAAACCGATGTTGTTGCTTCACAACTATTACAAGCGATTCATTTTACGCAAAACATCGCTGTGTCGAATCATCAAGTGACAACATTGTGTGGAAGCGAAAATTTTAAAACTTGTATCGCAAGTTGGCATGAGGGGTATATGATTTTATCGATGGAAAAAATTCATTATACATTTCCACATATTGCGCATGGTGGTTTTTTATATTGGCGTGCTTTCCCTAACGGGAAAAATAATGTGGAATTTTTATCGAACGGGAAATTAAATGCGGAAAACGGCACTTTTTGGTATTGTGTACCGCATGGTGAAAATCCCTTATTTGCGATCCCTATCAGTCAAAATGGACGCGCGCGAATGATTTATCCTGATGCGAATGGAAAAGTTGTGATGGAGTCGGGCGAAGTGTTAAGTTGCGATGCTTAAATCTGTAACTTCACGCATGGCGTCATTGTTTACCTGTCATCCTGAACAAAGTGAAGGATCGGTTTAATTCACCACCGTAATGTGGATCGTAAGCCGATCCTTCACTTTGTTCAGGATGACAAAGATTTGACGTAGCGATCCCAGCGACTTGTCACGGATTGCCAAGCCCTGATTGCAATATTTAAAAAACCACTTCATCCAATACTTCCTGTATTTTCCCCGCAGTTTTATCCCAAGAAAAAACTTGCGCGCGTTCGAGGCCAAGTCGCAAGAAACTTTTTCGCAATGCGTCATCATGTACCAATTGATTAATCCCCTCAGTAATCGCGTCTTGTTCGTAAGGGTTAATTAAAAGCACGGCATTGCCCACAACTTCAGGAATGGATGTGACATTAGAAGCCAGTACGGGTGTACCACACGCCATCGCTTCTAACGGCGGCAATCCAAAACCTTCATAAAGTGAGGGAAATAATAGCCCCATTGCACCACGATAATATTTGGCTAAGGTTTCTTCATCTAATTTTTTGCTGAAAATAATACGATTTTCTAAATGTTTTTTTTGAATTATTTCTAAAATAAGCGGAGACCTTTCACCGGTTAAAATTAATTTTCCATCAAAATCCGCATTCGCAAAAGCATGAATTAAACGCGGAATGTTTTTATGCGCTTTCATATTTCCCACATACAGAAAATAGGGATAACCTGGGTCATGTTTTTCACCATCGGGATAAAAAGAAGCGCTGATGCCACAGCCAACATTAATAATTTTTTCGGAAGGAATATTTCCCCATTCTGCAATCGATCGTTTTGAAAATTCAGAAACGGTAAAAATTTTAAGAGCGCGATATAAAGAAGGTTTTATTAAAAATTCATAAAATGCTTTTTTCGCTACATTTTGTTTTTCGGGTCCATATAAATGAATTAAATCCGCGATTGTGATGATGGATGGCATGGTAGAAATGCTGACAGGATTAAATCCGGGCGTAAAAAAAAGTTTATACTTATTTTTGTGTCGATAAAGATAATAAGGTTGCCAAAATAAATTTTGGATAGAAAGCGGCGGGGGACCTTCTCGCAAAATGCTAATATTCTTGAGGCGACTTAATACTTCATGCGAAAATCGTCCGATGCCGTGTGTCCCAACCCATCTCCCATCTGCAAGAATTAAAGGATTTTTATCCATATTACCAGCATTCTTTAATGTCGCCATGGCCCGTCATGCTAATTTCACCCATTGAATTCAGCGTTAACGTACCACAGGGTTCATCTTTTGCAGCTTGCGGGCCTAAGGGAATCGCGGATAACTGATATTCCACTTCATTGGCAGCTAATTGAAAGGTATAAGTCGTGCTCGAATCAAATCCAAGCGTGGGCAGTGTCGCACCTTCATAACTTTGATGTGTGATATAAAATTCTTCAAGCGCAGATGCGATTTTTTTTAACGTGATTTCTGCTTCTAAACGATGTGATTTCGTCATATGTTGGGTATAAATGGGGATAGCAAAACTCGTGAATATTCCCATTATCACCAGTACGATCAATATTTCAAAAAAACTAAAGCCTTTCATAATTTTAAAGTAATTTCAGCCAAACGTTTGCCCAAAGCGATGCATAAGCGCTTTTCTTCTTCGCTGATTTGTTTTTTACCATCGGGTCCTGAAAAATGTGAAGCGCCATAGGGTGTTCCACCGGTCACCGTGTTATTTAAATCTGGTTCTGTGTAAGGAATTCCCATCAACAAAAACCCTAGATGGAAAAGCGGCAACATCATGCTTAGAAGGGTTGATTCTTGTCCGCCATGTAAGCTCGCGGTGGAGGTGAAAACCGTCGCGGGTTTATTCACTAATTTCCCATTCAACCAGAGCGGGCTTGCGCTGTCTAAAAAATATTTCAGTGGAGCAGCCATATTTCCGAAGCGGGTTGGACTACCGAGCGCAAGTCCATGACAATGTTGTAAATCGTCCAACGTGACATAAATAGCCCCGGATTCCGGAATAGATGGTTCAGTCGCTTCAGTCACAGGCGAAACAGGAGGAACGGTTCGAAGGAGGGCTTCGGCATCAGGTACGGATTCTACGCCTCTTGCCACCAATTCCGCCATTTGTTTGACCGCACCATGGCGACTATAGTACAAAACGAGAATTTTTATCATTTTCTGTCCTAAAATTGAGGAAAGAGAGTACCATGGTTCTTTTCTTCTTGGTATACTTTGGCCCATTAATTTTGAGTATAATAATGAAGTTTATCCTGGAATCGCTATGCCTATTTATGAATATCAATGTAGCGCTTGTGGCCATCGACTAGAATCATTTCAAAAAATGTCTGATGAGCCTTTGAAAGAGTGCCCAAAGTGCCACGCAAGTGCTTTACAAAAATTAATTTCTGCCGCGGGCTTTCAATTGAAAGGTACGGGTTGGTACGCGACAGATTTTAAAGACAAAGGTAAGAAAGACACGAAATCTGAAGTGAAAAAAGACGATTCAACCGAAACCCCAAAAACTGGAGACGGATCTCAGGATGCGAAAGATACCACGGCTCACTAATATGTCTGCAATTAGGCGATATTTTATATCAGGTTTATTGGTTTGGTTACCCATTTGGATAACCATTTTAGCTATTAAATTTTTGGTAGATATTTTAAATAGCACTCTCACATTGCTCCCCGTTCGTTATCAACCCGATGCCTTGTTTAATATGCATATTCCCTATATTGGGGTTTTTATAACATTGATTGTCATTTTGTTAACGGGTGTGCTTGTTACCAACTTTGTGGGTCATCGTTTAGTATTAATCGGCGATGCTTTTATTGCCAAAATTCCACTCGTTCGCACCATCTATCGAGGTGTTAAACAAGTTCTCGAGACTTTATTCAAACCGGGTGGGCAATCTTTTCGTAAGGTTTTTTTAGTCGAATATCCCCGTAAAGGAATGTGGAGTATTGCGTTTCAAACGGGTGATGGAACACCCGAAGTTGAACAACTTGTCGATGGCAAACCTATGTTGAGTATTTTTATACCAACCACGCCAAACCCAACATCGGGTTTTCTGATGTTAATTCCGAGAGAAGATGCTATTGAATTAAAAATGCCCGTGGAACAAGCATTGAAATTTGTCATTTCGTTAGGTGTGATTCAGCCAGTCGCAAAAACAACATAAAAAATATGATAAGGTGGTTAATAAAGCATGCGTAGTCATTATTGTGGTGAAGTTTCTCAATCGTTACTCCAAAAAGAAGTCAAGTTGGTTGGGTGGGTGCATCGCAGACGCGATCATGGGGGCGTGATTTTTATAGATTTGCGAGATCGTGAAGGAGTGGTGCAAGTGGTGTTTGCGCCGACTCATCCTGACGCTTTTAAATTAGCAGAAACTTTACGTAATGAATACGTGATACAAGTCACGGGTATTGTTCGGAATCGACCGGAAGGCACCATTAACCGCGAATTATCGACGGGTGAAATTGAAGTGGATGGCGCCTCGCTCACCATTTTAAATGCCGCAGAGCCGACACCTTTCCCGATCGATGAATATCATGAAGTGGGTGAAGAAACCCGATTGCACTATCGTTATCTCGATCTTCGTCGTCCTGAAATGTTAAATCGTTTCAAAATTCGTGCGCAGATTTCTCGATATTTACGTCGATTTTTAGATGATCATGGATTTTTAGATATCGAAACGCCTTTTCTGACGAAAGCAACGCCTGAAGGCGCGCGCGATTATTTGGTCCCAAGTCGTGTAAAACCAGGCTCTTTTTATGCATTACCGCAATCTCCGCAACAGTTTAAACAATTGTTGATGATGGCGGGAATGGATCGATATTATCAAATTGTGCGTTGTTTTCGAGATGAAGATTTACGCGCAGATCGTCAACCTGAATTTACGCAGTTGGATATCGAAACTTCATTTTTGACGGAAGAAGATATTCAATCATTGATGGAAGAGATGATTCGCGGTTTATTCCTTGATGTATTGAAAGTGGAATTACCAAAACCTTTTCAACGAATGACTTATCAAGAAGCCATGTCCCGTTATGGCTCCGATAAACCGGATTTACGAATTCCTTTAGAACTCATTGATGTCGGTGATTTATTAAAAGATGTGGAATTCAAGGTATTTTCTGATCCTGCGAAAAATCCGCATGGCAGAGTCGCGGCGTTATGTGTGCCAAATGGTGCGGATATTAGTCGCAAAGAAATCGATGAATATACGAAATATGTCGGCATATTTGGGGCGAAAGGATTAGCGTATATCAAATTAAATCCAGAAGGTCCGCAATCTCCTATTTTAAAATTTATTCCGGAGTCGATCATTCAGCAAATTATTGAAAGAACGAAAGCAAAAACAGGCGATATTATTTTCTTCGGCGCTGATTTGACGAGCATTGTGAATGACTCTTTAGGTGCTTTGCGTTTGAAAGTGGGTCACGATCGAAAATTGGTGGAAGAAGGTTATCGGATTTTATGGGTGTATGATTTCCCCATGTTCGAAAAAGGTGAAGGGCGCCTCACGGCTTGTCATCACCCTTTCACTGCGCCGAAAATTAAAAATATTTCTGAATTGGAACATGAGCCTGAAAATATTTTGGCGCGTGCTTATGACATGGTTTTAAACGGTACGGAAATGGGTGGTGGCTCCATTCGTATTAATTCCAGTGAAATGCAAATGGCGGTATTTCGTACCTTAAATATTACGGAAGAAGATGCAAACGAAAAGTTCGGCCATCTTTTAACGGCATTAAAATTCGGTTGCCCTCCACACGGTGGTATCGCATTCGGATTCGACCGCATGGCAATGTTAA
>JABDCZ010000048.1:0-11067 GCA_013287885.1 Gammaproteobacteria bacterium | reverse complement strand
ATCGTGGATGCCATTGCGCCTGAACAAGGCGTTGTCTATGTGACAGGTGCGACGGGTTCTGGTAAAAGTACTTTGCTCGCCGCGATCATTCGAAATATTGCCGAAAACCCAGAAAGTCATCGTAAAATTTTAACCTATGAGGCGCCAATCGAATTTGTGTACGATAGCGTGGACACCATTTCAGCTATTGTGAGTCAATCTGAAATTCCAAGACATTTACCGAGTTTTGCGGCAGGTGTCAGAAATGCATTGCGACGAAAACCACGATTGATACTCGTCGGTGAAGCACGCGACTCCGAAACCATCAGTGCCGCGATGGAAGCCGCCATGACCGGTCATCCGGTTTATACGACTTTGCATAGCAGTAATGTTTCTGAAACCGTCCGCCGTCTCGTCACAACATATCCTTCCGAAGAACGCGCGGGCCGCACGATTGATCTTATCGAAACGATGCGTTTAATCATTTCACAACGCCTGGCGCCGACTATCGACGGTAAGCGAATTGCTTTAAGAGAATATTTAGTTTTCGACGAAAAAATCCGCGATATTTTACTCGAGACAGATCCTAATAACATTACCGCAATGGTTCGTAAATTAGTCCGCGAACAAGGCCTGACGATGGCCGCAGACGCAAAAGCCAAATATGAAGCCGGAAACATCACAGAACGCGTGTACCGAGTGATTGCGGAGCAGACGAAAAGGGAAGAGAAAGATTTGGGGATTTAAGATAGCATATTATCTTTAAAAAAATCGATCCACGGTAATATTTCAACCTTATCCATTATTTTGGGATGATCACCGAGATACAACACAACTAACCTTACGGTTTTCCCAATATATTGTTCAAAGTTTTTTAAACCACGTAAATCCTGTTGCGAAACAGTTTTTGAGGCTTTGACTTCAATGGCTATTATTGTATTTTTGTTTTCTACAATAAAGTCAACTTCAGCACCATTTTCGGTGCGATATGAAGAAATACGAATAGTTTCATTCATGGAAGATGCTGTTTCGTTTAATTGATTAAAGATGAAATGTTCAAACAACATACCAATACGATCTGCAGAAACAATAAAATTTCCGATTAAACCGTTTAATACACCGATATCAAAAAAGAAAAATTTAGGATGTTGCACTAATCTTTTTCTTACGCTTTTAGAAAAAGCGTCACTTCGTTTGACAATAAGCGTATCTTCTAAAATCTCAAAATACCGCACCGCGCTTTGTCTTGGAATCATCGCCTGGGAGGCGAGTTTTGATAAATCTAAATAGTGCGTGACTTCGGCCCCCGCAACATACAGAAATCGGGAAAAACCTTCAATATTTTTAGTAAGTGCCTCTGCCTGTACTTCTTCTTTTAAATATGTCGCAGCATAAGATTTTAAAGTGAGCGCTTTTTCATTGAGATCCGTTTCTGTAACAATACCTGGTAGGCTGCCAAAAGCTAACAATGATTGTAAATCCACATCAAAATGTAACTCTTCTGCGGTAAAAGGACCTAAATAGAAAGTGTGTAAACGACCAGGCAAAAGATTGGCTTTTCCACGCTTTAATTTTCGCGCAGAAGAACCCGTTAATAAAAAACGATAATTATTTTTTTTATTATCAATAAGAACTTGAATGGTATTGAGTATAGATGGGAGTCGTTGTATTTCATCGAGCAATATAGTGCCTTGCTTTATTTTTCCGAGGCGTTCTTCTAATGCTGAAGGATTACTCGCAAATTCAAGATATGTGAATTCATGCGCAAGATTAATACTTAAATCAGGATCTAAGTTTTCCATTAAAGTGGATTTGCCTACTTGTCTTGGACCTAATAATAAAATACTTTTTTTACTGCGCTTTAAGATTTCAAATAATTTGCGTGGAATATAATCAGCCATAAAAAACCCATGAGATAACATAGTGGTTATTTTACGTGGTATTTTAACCGCGTGCAAATAATAATTATTAAGTCTTTGATTTATATAGAATGATTGCATCAAGCCGAAGAGAGAAGAGAAAGATTTGGGGATTTAACGTTTGCCGCTAGTACTTTCATGCCAGCATGCTTTCAGCTAGCATGACAACCGTTGTCTTATCAAGGAAGCGTTTATGGCTCATCTTCAGTCGCTCCTGTTGAATCTTGTTCTTTACCTTTATGATCTTTGCGTTGTTTAGCAGCGTAGTAGCCAGCCGCTTTTCCACTTTTCGCCATTTGCGCGCTTGCACCTTCAATACCACCTTTAACCGCTTGCAAGGCTTGTTCTTCGCCGAATTGAACCGCATGTCCGCCAATGTAAGTGAGCGTTCTTTCTGGCAACATATGAATTAAGGAATAGCATTTATTGAGTACCGTCACAATCAATATGGTATATGCAACCATAAATACGATCTGTTCAATCAATCCTGGTGCGCTAATAATTTGATACATGACCTGTTCAAACGCAGCATTAATAACACGAACGATACTCCACGATAGCAACATTGCCGCAATCATCCCGAAAATCATGAGGGTCGGTCGTAAAAACAGATTGAAGAGAATCATAATAGAAGGTTCAGCCTTACTCATTAATTCATGCTGACCGCTAGGACTCATAATACCAAGTGCAACAAAGGGCGCTGCCACCATCGCTTCAATGACGCCAATGAACCAACCAACCGAAGTCACCGTAAAAATAATGTAAGGAATTAAAGGAACATAAACCCCCAACATAGCACCCACAGTGAAAAGGGTAGTAATTAAAAGTATAATCAACGGTCCTAAAAATTTTAAAATGGTTAACCAAAATGCCTGTCCTGGCCCCGCTGGCACCCCATTTCCGAAAATCACGGCACTAGAGAGAGAGCTAAATGCAGTAATAGCCGCTAAAGAAACGGTAAGTAAAGCAAATAACGCCTGAGCGGATGCCATCATTTCATAGCCGGACTGCGCGATCGATACGATGGGATCCGTAGAGCGTGTGGTGAGATTTCCCATAAATCGACCGACAATACTTTGAATTTTGTCGTAACCTTCCATCGATTGTGTCTTCGATACACCCGTTGGAGTAAATGCCGCAGCGGGTGAAGGCGGTTTATTTTGATTTGAAATATTTTTGGCGAGAGCTGCTGCGCTAATGAGATTATTTCGATGGGTTTTATCCATCGGAGCTTGTACCTCTGTAACGCTCGGAGGGTCCAGTCTAGGTTCGCTAGCCGTTTCCTCAGTTTTCTTTGTTTTAGCGATACGCATAAAATAACCGCCGGCCATTAACCAACCTTGTTTTGTCGCATCTTCAATCCATTGATCTTTTGGTTTTATTGCCGAGTATTGTTCTAAAGGTTTAGTGATGACAGAATCCACATATTGCGCTGCGACTGTCGGAATTAAATTACTACTATAGCCCGTCACGCCATATTGTTGATAAATCATGTAGGTGACATTATCACTCGTACTTCCCACATTTAATAAGGCGGTACCTTGACTTAAATCTCCGTAAACATCCGGATTGGATTGAAAAAACTTCTCATAAGCCTGACATTCTTTATCAGTACAACATTGCGTAATATCTGCTAATCCTAATCCACTAGGACTTGCGGATTGGGAATTCATGCAAAACTTACCGATAAAACTATTCTGCGCAGGGAAAACGGCTGGTGTAGACTCATAAAATTGGATAAATTGATGATCCACATCCGCAAATTGCTTAGCAACCGGCCGAAGAAGGCCCATAATATTTGGCAAGATGTCATTTTGTGCCCGCGATGATAGACATCTTAAATAACTGATGTTATTTGGATCAGATGCATTTTGACATTCGGAATTTGCATTTGAATAATAAAGGGTACCACATGCACCCCCTGATTCAGGATTATCAGAGGGTCCAAAATTGTATTGATTAAAGGAAGTTCTATTTAACGTTTGTGATGAACTGCCCTTACAAAAATCCTTATTTGGATTATTGCCACAATAATAGCTAAAATTTTCTGCTCCTCCTGGCTTTCCCCATTTAATTGGGATGTCTGGATATTGAAGTTTCGCGGTTTCTTCACAAACCAATGCTATAAATATTTGCTGAAATTTATCTTCATAAGTGCTGTTATTCGGCGTATTAACCCCAGAAACTGGGTTTCCATACGTATTAATCATCTCCAATGCTCTTGTCCATACCAAATCGGCAGCACTGACCCCTTGAATAACCATCCACATTAAAATCACTTGAATCGCGCAGTATCCACCTGAAGACGGAAAAAGCCCCGCAATACCAATGACGGTACGAATGGGGACCCAAAGGCCACTCCACTTTTTACCTAAGAATTCACCTTCAGCGGCCGTTGCAAATAAACCGACAATCGTCGTGTAAGTTACAATCAAAACACCGACCGTCAACGCAACACCATTTAAAACTTTAAACATCGCATCTAAAATAAGAGGTGGCGGACCATTGGGATCATTGACAAAATTAGATGCAGGGATGACATCTCCCACGACGCCAAAAATACGACCAAGGAAATAAACCGATTGATCATTGGCAGCAAGATGAAAAAGATCAATCATGATTTTTTACCTTCGGAGTTAGGCTTTCCCTGCCACCATTCTTGAAAAGTACAACCTAATTTTCGATGTTTTATTTGAAAAAACCAGAAATGATATCGAAATGCTTGAGATAAAAACAATAGTGTCACTAATATGGAAAATAACCATCCGTAAAAAGAATGATATTGCAATGCAAGGACGAAACTCGTGGCAAAAGAAAAACCTGCCAACATCACAAATAAAACAGAGTAGGTAAGAAAAGTATTTTTTCTTTTTTCGAGCTCTTCTTTCTTTAAGTGCAAACGATCAATGGCGTCTTCAAAGGTTTCTGTACGTTCAGCCTCGGGGGCTACAAATAAACCTTTGGTAATTCCCCAGATGACCCCGGTTGTCGCACGAAGATTCGTCGTACCAATCCAAGCTTTCGGATTGAAGAAAGTTCTAAAAGAAACTTTGAATACATCTAGGATTGCCATTTCAAAAGACCATCACAAAAGATCCTTAAACATTAGCACCCAGCTGGAAAAAAAACAATGGGAATACACATGACTGTAACAATTTTCGGAAGTATACTAGGTAAGAAAATGGGGAAATGCCATGCCAAACCTAGACTTACAAGCGTCTCACGAATTTTGGAAAAATTACGATGATCCCATGATTTATCGAGTGATTGCATTCATGGAGAGCGTCGAAGGGTGGACTTTAGATGGAGATCCAAATCTTGAATCCGTCATGCAACAAATAGGGGATGAACTTGAAAAATTATCCCGTTTTGAGCTCAGCAAAGAAGAACAATTCGTCATGGTTTGTGCGCATATCAAAACCTCCCGGATTCTACGTTTGCTGCAAGCTATTGATACTATTGACCCAGGGTCTGCCTCCAAAGTGTTGATGTTTGCGGAAGAAAACAATACGCCCGATAATTTACTTGCCGGTCTTTTTTTACGAAGAAATATCGTTTTTGAAAGATTAAGACTGCTCGCGAGGGTTTTCGCGCCACAACGCATTGAACTGATTTTAAAAGCTTTGGAGCAAGAAAATGTATAAATTTATTTTATTGATGTTGAGCGTTTGTGCGACAATAGCCGCACCGCTTTCCTTTGCACAATCCTTTTCGTTTCAATCATCTACCTCAAAAAATACGACGACGCAATCTTCCCCTCGTACCGCACTTACCCCCGACCAATTTCGTAGTAAAGTAAAAAGCGCTGGTGCCGAAAATCGCCGAGAATTGAGCAATGCTGCGTTAAAAAACGCGAAGCCGTTAACGGGTTTTCCAAAAATCCAAAAATCGCCGAACGGATCGCAACAACCAAAGACATCCGACACGACGGGTGCTTCACCTACGCCTGGAACAACGTATACTCCGCCCAATGCGGAGGAAAATCCCTTCGATGAAACCGCAACCACACAACAACCCACATTACCGCCAGCACCGCCCGTCAAAAAAACAGCACCGCCGACCCAAAATACACAGGGGTATACTGGATTTTCAACCGGTGGTAGCACCGGCACTGGACAATCATCCGGCAGCGGATCTTCTGGTGGCGGTTGGAATATTAAATATTAGGAGTGTTTATGCACTTTAAGAAAATTTTTTTGGTTCTCTCCCTCTCTCTCTGCAGCATCGGATTCTGTACAAAAACACTAGCAGCAGGAGAACCGCCCGCTACTTGTGTCGGGTTGATTGAATGTGCAGAACTCACTTATGTTGCGACATTGCAGGTTCTAAAATCCGTGAATCGATTGCCAGAATTTATCGAGGCATGGGTTGCAGAAGATAATAGTGAAGAGTCTTACACACCTACTTTGCAAGAAAATTTTGTGCAATATATAAATTACACCTTAACAAATGACGACACGCAAATGGATAGTCAAAAGTCCTTCTTAAATGATTATTTTGCAAATGCAAAGTCATTACCGTATGTGAATCAATTATCTTTTACCACATTACTTGGAAGACCTTACTCAGATACGCAAGAGAAAGATCAAAATGGTCAACCCGTAAATTCTGCCTACCAATATGTCAAAAATGCTTCCGGGCTTAATATTCGGCACGACGCACCCTCAGATAATTGGCGAGGAACAAAAACAAATATCCAAAAATATACCGACTATTATAAAACCATTTCCGCAGTGCAAAGTTTTAATACCTATGTATTAAGCGCATTGTATGCCGATTCTCAAAATAAACTTAACTTAACCAAAAAACAAAAAGAATTATTGGAGCAAGCAAGTAATCCAAATTGGTTCATTGGTGTTGCCTCTGAAAATATCGGTATCGTCTTACGTCAAATTTTATTATTTAATTCCCAGACCTATGTCATGTTAATTAAAATGTATGATATACAAAAACAACAATTAGCCGCACAATCGATGGCGAATACCTTACTCATCATGGGTAATCAATTTACTGAAAAAGATTTATATAATCGTGCGACGGGGGCTGCTTCTTCGTTGGGTGGGTAGATATTTAAAACCCCCCATCCTAGCCTTCCCCCACACTTCGTGGGGGGAAGGGACTTAGAAAAGAAAATTCCTTCCCCCCACGAAGTGTGGGGGAAGGCTAGGATGGGGGGTCTGATAAGAGTTACTCCACATTCTGCACCTGCTCACGCACTTGTTCGATCAACACTTTCAACTCGACAGATGCGCGCGTGGTATCGACATCTGCGGACTTGGCGCCCAAGGTATTTGCTTCACGATTCAATTCTTGCATAAGAAAATCCAAGCGTCGGCCGACCACGCCACCGTGTTTTAACACGCGACGGACTTCCGATATATGCGTATCAATACGCTCTAGCTCCTCAGATACATCGATTTTTTGCGCAAACATCACGATTTCTTGCTCTAATCTCCCTGAATCCACTTCAATTTTGGCTTCTTTAAAACGTAATGCCAAACGCTCCCTCTGCGATTTCATAATGTCTGGCATATGTTGTCGCACTTTTGCAACTTCTTGTTTCATGTTTTCGAGTCGTTGCAAAAATAATATTTTTAATTCATTCCCTTCGCGTTCGCGTGCAGCGATCAAATCTTGCAATCCCTTTTCTAACAATGAGATCACTTCGTCTTCAATCAATTCCAAATCCACTTCCGCAATTTGTAAAATCCCAGGCCAGCGAAGGATGTCCATCGTATTGACTGGCGCCGCGGTGGTGAATGGTGATTCGGTTAAAAGTTCGGCTATCGTTTCGTTCGCTTTACACAGATGACGCGCGAGGTGGGAATTAATCGTAATTTCGGAACCGGAACTGTCACCCGGCTGATATCTTAAATGGCACTCGATTTTACCGCGTTTAATGTATTTACGCATACATTCACGCATGGGGCCTTCCAATTCGTGGAGATTGTCCGGCACGCGGACAATGAGTTCCAGATACCGATGATTGATGGAGCGTAGTTCACAAACCGCATTTCCCCAAGCGCCCTGACCCTGCGTTCGTGCAAATGCTGTCATACTTTGGATCATGAAGACCTCACTCATTTATTCATCAAAGTCATATTATCATACTGTCATTTACGGTCTATAATGTTTCAGCTTAACAACTATAACTTCATACGAGAAAACTATGCGTCCCAGCAAAAGAGAAAATAATCAGTTACGCGACATCCGTTTAACCAGAAATTACACAAAGCATGCCGAAGGCTCGGTATTAGTCGAATTTGGCGATACCAAAGTGATTTGCACCGCGACCGCGACCACTGGGGTGCCACCTTTTTTAAAAGATTCGGGTAAAGGATGGATCACCGCAGAATATGGGATGTTACCTCGCTCAACCCACGAACGCATGCAAAGAGAAGCAGCGAAAGGCAAACAAATGGGCAGAACGCAAGAAATTCAGCGACTCATTGCACGCTCCCTGCGCGCCGCTGTTGATTTAAGAGCGTTAGGCGAAAATACCATCATGGTAGATTGCGATGTCATCCAAGCGGATGGTGGCACGCGAACGGCATCCATCACCGGGGGATGTATCGCGATTTATGACGCAATTCAATTTTTAATGAAAAAAGAAAAATTGAAAAAAAATCCTTTTCAACAATTGGTCGCATCCATTTCTGTTGGGATTTTTCAAGGCCAACCGATTATTGATTTGGATTACGCAGAAGATTCCACTGCAGACACGGATATGAACGTCGTCATGACCGAAAAAGGCGGTTTTATCGAAATTCAAGGAACGGCTGAAAAAGATACTTTTCAACAAGCTGAACTGGATCAGATGCTCTCCTACGCGAAAAGTGGAATTCAAGAATTAGTGGCGAAACAGAAGTTGGTGTTAGGGTTGTAGGTTGTTCGTCATCAACTATGTCATGCCAGCATGCTTTGATGCCACCTTTAAGCATGCTGGCATGACATAGACGCTGGAAAACGCGTCTCTAAACCACCCTACATGAAATTTCGCGCCAGTATTCCATCTATTTATTAGGACATGCACTACAAGCTGTCATACAAGAATTATAACAACTAGTACAATCAACCCCAGGCTGACACTGAGCAAGGAAGGCTGCTTTGCAGGTCGCTTCACAACTAGAAAGTTGACAATTGGTAGCGATTGGAACACCACAACAAACACCCCCTACAGCACACGGAGTAACAGCTGCATAGGCATTTAGCGCCACAAAATTTAAGCCTAACAAAATGATAAAAAAAGAAGTGATTTTCTTAAGCATAACTCCTCCATAAATTAATCCTCATAAAGATATTATATAATTTAAAGTGCTTTCTGTTGTCATAAAATTTATACATATTTATTGTTTATGCTCAATAAGGGCTATACTATATGTCAAAAAATAATGAATATTTTTAAAGAGGAGTAATCTTGTGCTAAGGTTTCTAACCAAGCTTTTTTATAAAAAAAAAGATCTTTCGGAAGATAAATCAAGTGATTTATCTGTAGAACTTTTTGAAAACAAAACAAATGATTCACCTTTCATCGAAATAAAGAATAATAATCAAGTCATCAACCAACAGTTACATTATGATGTTGCAACACGGGTATATTCTTATTTAGAAATGAAAGATATTTCTCGTTTTTCAAAAACTTGTAAAGGTCAATCCGAAAATTTTACAAAATTTAATGAGGATAATCCTTTTTTACGAAATGCACATACCATTTCAACAAGTTTAGATACGACATGTTATTTTTATACAAAAATACAATTTTTTATCAGCGGTGTAGCCTTATTATGTAGCGTTGGAATGGGTTTCAAATCAGCAAGACTTATTATAGATGCCAACTATTTACAAAACCAACAGGATACAGCCACCACTAATCTATTAGCTGAATTCAAAAGCCAATATGCTGCAACCTCTTACGATGGAATAGAATATTGCGGCATGTATTCCAATGGGTTTGCTTTTCCGGT
Organism: Gammaproteobacteria bacterium; assembly: GCA_013287885.1. Lineage (GTDB taxonomy): Bacteria > Pseudomonadota > Gammaproteobacteria > DSM-16500 > DSM-16500 > JABDCZ01. Next base: position 1,205 of record JABDCZ010000048.1, on the reverse strand, counting down.
TGATTTCACTATGCCTCTGCAATGTCCGGCTACCGAAGATATGTTCCCATGGGGACATCCTCCTACGAGAGAAAATTGTAGTGATTTAATTAATTTTCTTAATAACGGTGTTACAGATTATTGGTTGTATCCCCCAAATCATCCGATGAATCTTCCTTTACAATCAGATTGTGACAATAATTTTATATGTCCGTATAGACCTTGCATTATTCCAAATAATACAATCTGGAAATGGGAGCGTGCTAAATATGTTAATAGCACTTTTTTTTATAAATATGAGATTTATCGTGTTGTATCAGGTGAGCCTGAAAATTGTAAGAAAGTTCGACAGGTATTAGATGATTTTCCTTGTGCTACCTCTTCTTCAGGGCCTGCGACTGGATTAATTGCCGGCGCCGTTATCATAGATATACTACTCATGGCTGGGATTTGTTATTTACAATATGACAAAAAACATTTAAAAATAGATCAAATTTTCGATTCTACCGTGTCATTAAGTTTATACAATGCGCTTTTGCAGTCAAATCTATTTTCGAATACTTTATCGATTGAACGCTTTAGGAAATGGGAAGCAAATCGGGTGGGAAGTTTATTTTTATCTACAACGCATCAAGCTTTCTTTTCTAAATTAAAAAAACTAGAAAAAATCGAGGATAAATCAGTTGTTCAGGATCTCGCCTTGCGGCAAATTTAAAGTTCATGTCATGCCAGCTGTGCCACAACACTAACTTGGCGGCTTATTCTGCGTTATCTCATTATTATCAGACACTTCATTCTCAGGGATTTCTCGCGCTTGAGAAAAAAACATTCTTGGCTGCTGAATTTTTGGATTTAACTGCGAAGCCTCTTTTTTTGGAAATTTATTTTCAATGGCCGCCATTGCTACTTCTCTCGTAATGATTTTTCTACTCATTTAATGAACCCCCTAATTCAATCCGAAATTGCAGATCTTTTTTCTGAATCTCAGTACCAACATTTACAAAAGTCACCTTATGAATTTTTCGGTGTAATTCTAATTCGAGTCCTTCTTTAATATCCACTTGAATGCCGTCTGGCATAGGATATGCATATGGTACATGAATATAAAATATTGTCATTTCATCAGGATTTTGAAGGAGTTTCATTAAAATTTCATGAGGTTGCGTTGTCACTTCATATCGGGAATCATGATAAACCACCAGTTTTCCTTGCAACAAAGTTTGTAC
>JABDCZ010000047.1:875-11594 GCA_013287885.1 Gammaproteobacteria bacterium | reverse complement strand
AGGCAAAAAGAGAAATCGGACTAAAAAAAATAAAACACATCACTATCCATAGCAATCGCTTCATCGGTATTTCCTCATATACATCATGTAAATTGAAAAAAAACATATTAACACTTTTTTATGAAAAATAGCTAGGAAGCTAAGACAACAGTAAAAAAATAAATTATCGAATAATTTCCCGAGAAAAATCAAGCCAACATATTAATATATATCATTTGATTTTTTGTATCTCTTAGGATACAATACTAGTATGATTAATATTGTCACCAAAAAACATTTAGAAATTTATGTGACCGAGGATGGGAAAAAACCTTTCGTCGACTGGCTTGAATCGCTAAAAGATAAATCTATTCGTTATCGCATTAAAGAAAGACTTGATCGCATTACCTTAGGAAATCTAGGTGATATAAAATCCGTTGGAGACGGAGTAATGGAAATGAGACTAGCCTTCGGAGCAGGTTATCGCATTTATTATGCCGAAGAAAAAGGCTCCATCATATTATTGTTATGTGGTGGTGATAAGTCATCGCAAGCAAAAGATATTAAAAAAGCAAAATCACTTTGGCGAGATTATTTAGAGAGGTGAAAAATGGTTAAAAAAATGAGTTATCAAGATTATTTAATTGAGTCGCTAAAAAATCCTGAGGAAGCAGCAGGATATCTAAATGCTGCACTTGAAGGCGGTGATCTTAAAGTATTTTTATTGGCATTACGTAATGTCATTCAAGCGAAAGGCGGTATTGCAAAAATCGCAGATCGAACACATAAAAGCAGAACAAGTTTATATAAAGCCCTTTCTATTAAAGGTAATCCTTATCTTGAAAGCACTAACGATCTATTAAGCGCAATAGGGATGCATTTGCAGATTGCACCTATGAATAAAAAAAGAAAGAAAAATCATAAAGCTGCATAGTTTTAGTAAAACCGGGGCACATCCATTGCATTGGCATGTACCCCTCTGCTTTGCTATTAAAATGCGTAATTAACACCTAAAAATCCGGCTTGTTGCGTAGGTATGCGACCTAGCTTCACATTATCATCAGCATCAACTGTAATATTTGCAGAATTTCCAGAATAGATTCCTTGATAAAACGCTGTTAGCATGGCATGTCTTGTCACGTTATATCCTAAACCGGCTTGTGCTTCGCCATTGATTTTTCTTAACGTATCGGAATTTGAAGTTCTGTCCATGAACTGCAATTGACGGTAAGCAATACCACCTTTGGCAAAGGCAGAGAAATCAGAATCTTGACCATATACTGTGCTGTATAGGTAGCTGGCATCAGAACAACGCATCCGAACAGCGCTCAATAAAAAACACAATAACTATTTCTTGACTTATTTTTTCTCAATGTTACATTGCTCACAAAAAAACGAGGAGTTCTCTCAATGTTGTCTTGCCAAGATCTTGATCAAAAAAACAGCGATACCATTATTTTATATTTCCGAGCCTATTCTCGCTGCAGCATAGCAGATTTTAAAAAAGGCAAAGGCGCAGCTGAATTAATAGATAAGTTTGCAATAAAACACGCTTATCTAAGTAAAGAAGATTGTTTAAGTAAGGGTAAGCATAGTGAATTGGGATGGATATCTCCGAACGCAAAAATATCTGTGATTGGAGTCAAAGTAAACAAAACATATTTTGATAAAGAAAAACAGTGTATTTGGGAGGAAGAGCAAAACGAAATTGGGGGTCAAGATATTGTCATTATTTATCCTACCGAAGATTCCTATGAAGACGACCCTGATGCCACCGAAGAAGTGTTTTCACGCGGTATTTTAAATCCCTCTATACCGCGATCGGAACCTCTCTTAAGTATGCCAAAAATAGAGATTACCTGGGGAGAAAAAAAAATTGATAATCCTTTTAAGGACTATCTGACTAATGAAAAATTTCATCGGCTTATGAGTGACCCTGAATTTTTAGAAAAAGAAAAAAAGAACATTGAAACATGTTATGAGAATCTTAAGAAAGACGAGAGTTATAAATATAAAATTAAATTAGGCGAAGCGAATGTTAGAAATATGTTGCAATCTGCTAATTCCATTACAGATGTAAAAAGTGGTGATTACAAATTATATAATGATGCTTCTGATACAGTATTTAGGCTCTATGATCTTGCAACTAAAATCAAAGATGATTTTTTTATATCTCAAATGCAAAACATCATTAACGAAATTTTACGTAATCGGCTAGCCAATATAATAGATGTAAATAAATCTACACCTGATATTAGTAGTCTTACTAAAAAACTTTTATTGATCGCTTATAAAATTGAAAGTGAAGAAGAACTTCTTGTTACTCATAGAAAACACTTTACTTTTGTGGTTGCATCACGCCAAAATCTTGCGGAAAAGATCAAACTGAATGAAACATATGCTCTGATTGATAAACATTTAAAAGAAATTCTACCTTCCTACCAATCTACAGAGTCTCTTTGTTTGACTGCGCCAGAACTAAAACTTACCTTTTTGAATAAAGAAGTTAAGATCTCTAATCCTTTTGGTGACTATCTGACTGATGCTAAATTTTATGAGCTTATGCGTGATCCTTCAAAAATGCAAAAAGAAAAAAGCAATATTATAAGTTGCATTGAGAAATTTAAAAGCGGGTCTCATTCTGAATATTTTGAATATTGCAATGCAATAGAACAGTCTGATATCAGAAATATGTTGCAAGATGTTAAGTCCTATCCTGACTTTAAGAAAGGCGATCGGCAAATACGATATAATCACATAGAAGATACGATGCTTAGAATTCATGATCTTGAGGTTGCTGTAGGTTATTCGCGTCGTGCACATTCTAGAAAGTCTATCATTACCGAAAAGGTCGTATTAGCGCCACTGAAAAGTTTAATCGAATCAGATGGAGAAGCCTATGATAAGAATTTCATAAAAAAATGTTTATTAATCGCCTATAAGATTGGTTATACTTTTGAGAAGTTATTGCCAGAAATCAAAGTTTCTTTCAATTACTCATCCAAACCCAAAGAAAAGATTAGTGGATTAATTAAAGCTTTTAACGAATGCCACCAATCATTGCTCGAGCAACCGAAAGTGCCAACTCCTCTAGGAATTTTTAACAAGACGGAGTCTAAGCAAGCCCCAGGACCTACACTTCGATTTGGACGTGGTTATTGAAAATTGAAAAAAGGCCTTTTATAGCATTATAACTGCTATAACTGCGCCTCTAGCACTAAATAAGAAACCAAGGCACCAAAGCCCTGCCTTAAAACAATAATCGATAAAACGTGCGAATTGCTTTTCGCGACTCGTTCCCCTCAATACTTTTATTAATAATTCCTATCATAAAATTAATCTATTGATTCAACTCATTTTTCTTTGCAAATTCCTCCACAAAATTAGGCTTATAATAATATTAAGAACCTATTATTTTAATAACGAGGAGTGGTCTTCATGTTTAGTCATGATAAAAAAGATGGACCTCCTACCGATCTTTCCGAAGCACCCATGCATCGTCCCAAAAAGGGTTTTGAAGATATCTATGATTACAAAAGAACGTTATCAAAACATAGTAAAGAAATAATAAAAAAAGGTGCGCCTTATAAAAAGTTGGATCAACATTTTGTGGGCATGTCGCAACTTGACCTTGAAACCAAGACACTCACGCACTTTACAGTCCCTACTATCGAGATACTCGATTCGACTGATCTTAAAATAAATGAATATAGCAAAAAAAAACTAAAAGAAAGTAGTGAAGAAACTATTAAAATTTTCGGTGAAAAAGAAGTCGCACCTGTACAAGATATTCCGGGAAGCGCTCATCACGAAGGAAAAAAGATCGCTCAAACTGAAGATACCTACGATCCAACTAAACCGGGGCTTGGATGGTCTGGTTTTTTATATGAAAAACCGACTGAATATACAGGACGATCCTGGATGAACGAAGATATTTTTGAACTTCACCCCGTGGCGCGCTATGCATTTTATTTTGATTTTAAAAAAGCGGGATATTTTTCGTTTGGTGCATATGCCAATCAAGAAAGACTAAGACGCACGATTCCACCAGATTTTTTTGAATCGATGATGCAAGATTTACAAGAAAAAATTCAAGATATCTTATTACTTGACGATACACCGCCATTTAAAATAGATGATAAAGATGTAAAAGCTTATGAAGCTATCTGGGATAGAATTAAAAAAGATCCAGAAAAAAAAGAAATTGCGATATTCATAATGCAGAGTATTTACAACGCTTCAGGATTGGATTTTAAACAGGAAATTGAATTCATGAAAGGTCAACATACGCCTGATCAAACCATCATTGGAGAAGCGCTGGCTGTCGCTAAACAATATGGTATACCGCTTAATCTAGAACATATTCCACCATTCTTCCCTACCAATATCACGCTTGGCGCAACTGCACTTTTGCTTGCAGTAAAAAAAGGAGATCTACAATCCGTATCAGCGCTCATCGATGCCAAAGCTAACATTAATGCAAAAGATAACAATGACGATAATATTATTCAATATGCCCTACAATATAATCAGCAAGATATATTAGCGTATCTGCTTTCTAATAAAGGTTTCGGCATATCTCTTGATGAAGAAAATAAACGCGGAGAAACTGCTATCATGAATGCAGTCAAAAAAGGAAACGCGAAAGCTGTTAAATTACTGTTAGATGCTAAAGCAAACTCATCTCGTGATCATCAAGGAGTTGTATTGATGCATCATGCTGCATTTTCTGGAAATATTGATACCATCAAATTATTATTAACAAATAAACCATCCTCTCCCCTACTGTCAGCTGGGCATTTCAAAAAATCTGTGGCTACGGGATCAATGGTAGATGGGGAATTAAATACACCTTTACATTATTTTGCATCTTCAGGCGTTAGTAGAATAGATTCAAAAATCATAGAATTATTTGCAAAAGACATTAATGCGCAAAACAAAGAAGGATTGACTCCATTGGCCATGGCTTTGATATCAAGAGATAGCAAAATGGCAAAAGTATTAATTAATCACGGTGCTGATATCAGCTTATTACCAAAAGAAATCAGTGCTAACAAAGAAATACAGGAATTTTTGGTTCAATTTAATCCTAAACCTACCTAACACTAAATTTACAAATTTTTATTTAATTAATAACTGAAATTGTAATACAAAATAAGAAACTGTCGCCGCAAGTAAAAGCCATCCGCCCTTAAAACAATAATCAATAAATCGATTACGAATTTCTTTCCGTGGTTCACTCACCATACCGAGTTTCGTTTCAACTGCAGTCATTCTCGTTTTTAATGAAGAAAATTCATCACGCATTTCGTGGCGAAGCTCGCTAATTTCTTCACGTATTTCTGCACGAATTTCGTGCTTGAATTCATGCATTTCACTTTTGAAAGACTGCACTTCATCTCTGAGGTCACGAATTTGTGCATGCATATCAGTTTTGAGCTGCCGAATCTGCTCAATGACTTGACCAATTGAACTATTGACTGCCATATTTACCTTCATATCAATTAATTCAGATTGAAGAAGAAACAACTCTTTGTTTTGCTGTACCATCATAGTATATCTATTTCCTTATTTTTAGTATAGAAAAGTCTTTGGAGAGGTCGTATGGGGAATTAACAGTGCATTTTAAATATAATAATAAAAAAAGCAAGACTGTTTTTGATTTTTCGGGAACTATTTATTACATTAAATGTTTCATCATAAGGAATTGATATGAAAAAAATTTGGCTTATTCTCACCCTACTGATTTCAACAACTATTTATGCTGGTGGTGGACTTACCCACATGTTTATCGCAAAAGAATCCATCGCAAAAATCACAAATCCTACACTACAAAATATTCTGCAAAACAACTTCGATAGTTATCTCGTCGGTGCATACTATCCAGATTCAGGCTATGTGAAAGGTGCGCATTATGGCGAAGATTCGCACTGGGACCCTTTTATTTATGCTTTCGCCGATTATATAAAAGAAACCTACCCTCTTTTAAATAACCCTTCACTCATCGCATTTTTATTTGGATGTGCGGCGCATCGAGAGTCGGACGAAATTATGCATTCGACCTTTTACCCTGAAGTTGCAAAATATGATTTTGATGGGGATTATCAAAAAGCGCATCAATTTGCCGATCCTGGTATTGATATGTTTTTAAATGTCGAACATATTATTGATACACCGCAACAATGGAATATTCCGATTGACGATTTATTAAATATATATCATCGAATGGGGAAAGATGAATATACGAAAAAAGAAATTGAATGGGGAACTTCAGTGATTCATGCGGCAAATATTTCGGAAAGAAAAATGGGGAAAAATATTTCCCGTTCGTTCACCAAAAAAATGCCGTGGACCGCGGTACATTATTTCGATTGGAATGAAGGCGGTATTTTAATGGATATCCAAAAAGTTGCGGATTATCAAAATAATTTATGGGGTTATTTAACGGAAAATACTCCTAAAAAGTAAAATTGTCATTGCTGCGAGCCTAATGCCTGTCATGCCAACATGCTTTTAGCTGGCATGACAGCTGGATTACAATAACCATATGAATTTTCATTACATAATGAATTATGCATTTTTATGTTAAAATAAAAATAAAGGATAAGATGCATGCAAAAACTAGATAAATTATTAAAAGAATGGGTTTTAAAAGGCCTCATTAACAATAATGAAGCGAAGCAAATTCTGCATTACGAGTCCAACAAACCACAAAATAGCTACGCCATTATCAGCCTCATCACATTAGGGGTGATTATTGTCGGTATTGGCATTATTTCCATTGTTGCCGCAAATTGGGATAAAATTCCGTCTGATATTAAATTATTAAGTGATTTTTTAATATTGTATATTTGTGGAATGGGAATTGTGTATGCTTATCAAATGATATTATCCAAGCCTCCCTTTCCATATTAATCCTTACTATTACCGCTTTTTTTATGGCAAGTATCAAATTTCCTCGCATGTTTCAATGGTGTGTTATCTTAATTGGAATACGCTTTGTCTTTCTTTATTTTCAAGCGTTAGGCGGTCTCGCAACAACAGGCGTCGGATTAATTATTTCGGGTATCGTCATCATTTCGCTCTGCATATTATGGAATAAATATCGAAAACATTTAGGGTTATGGCGCTTCCTTTCAGGCATTGAAAAATTCTATATTCCAGAAGCTTATGGAAAACTGCTTAATCAAGAAATTCGCGATAAAAAGGCAAGCATTCTCGTTGTCATCCCCAAAACGGGCAACCCTCTCGTAAAAGACTTATTAATTGATGGGAAATCTTACCGTACGCTTAAGCTCGAATATAATCCCTAACTCATCAAAATCTAACACTTGCATTTTATCGCATTTTGCTTTACCTACTATAGTTAAGTGGAATTGACACGATAAGGGAAGCATCATGCCATATTACAATTTAGGCGAATTGGAATACGATATTCTTATAGACAACAAAGGAGAACAGGATGAGAAGTTACCAGATAGAATTGTCAATGCAATCAACCTCATTAAAGACACCGATACTAAAATCACTTTTCCTTGGATTTTACAAATTTTAAAGCGTAATGAAGGAATAAGGGCATGGGAACAAGCCTACCATCATTGGGCTCTTCTTCGAAAAATATTTGGCAAAAGTGAAAAAGACGATGAGAAGAATATCAATTCCACAGATATTTTGAAAACTTTTAATAGAACAAATCAAATAGAAAAACTCGAAAGAAGCCAACAAATTCAAGAATATATTTTAAAAACTGCAGATGCCATAGAAGCAATAAAAATAACACCACAAAATTTGAAAGAAGTACTTGCGCTTATATGTATTATTAAAGGAATTAGTCTCCGTTTCAAGAATTTAGATCAGGGACAAATGAACGGCGTAGTTACCAATTGGGTAGTCTATTGCATGACGCAAATTATCGTCTCTCAAACAGGGAAAACGCGAGAAGAAAATTTTACTCCTATTGTTGATAGTATTGAAAAACTAACTAATAGTTCGGTCTTGACGCGTAGAATAATTCCAAAAACAATGATTCCTAAAAAAAGGACAAAACTTAAGTTCGTACATTTTAAACAAGATATAAATTCATACACAGAAGATAAACCATTTAATTTAGAAAATGCCATCATTCAATCAACAAACATTGAACTTGAAATTAAAAATGCAAAAGATGATTTTATTGAAAAATTAATTCAGTATGAAGCCGCAAGAAAAAAAATGACAGAACTCAAAAAAGTTGAAGATGACATATACTATGCGCTCGACAATAATCGAGTTATACCCTATGAATCAAGATATATTGAAGTGTTCCCATTACGGCAAACCGAAAGATTATCATGGGAAAGTTATGCTTCGGAACAAAATTATTATTATTTTTATTTCATCTCACTGATAAAAAGATTAATTGGTTATTATGAATCGCCACATGAAGTGATGAATCCACTTTTACAATATATTCAAAGAGAAGAAAAACAATTATTAAATGATTATACGATTGTTCAAACAGCCAATTCAGAATATCAACGATTAAAAAAAATAAAAACCCAATTAAACCTAGACATTCAATCGACTAAAATCGCAATGAAATTACAAAATCGATCGACGTCATCAAAAAACTTCGATGAAGTCAAATCTCCCTTTTATGTTGATCTTGAAAAAAAGAATAAACAAAATATAAATCCCGACAATAAAACAAAGAAATGGAAACGATATATTGCCGCCTTTTTTAAAATTTTATGTTGGACTGGCATTGGAATAGGTGTTGGTTTTGGAGTTGGCACACTTATTGGAACTTTTATTGGAGGAGGAATTGCAAATATTATTTCGATTCCTCTTTGTATGCTTATGGGAGGTGTTGCTGGATTTATCGCATCCAGTGTATATGTATGCTGGCGATTTAATAATCCGCCATCGCCACCCCCTTCAGTATGCGTCGATGTTTGTCAAGCAAACCCAGTTACACAAAATATTTATAAAAAACTAAAAGTCCAACCTAAAATTCAACATGATCCCTCACCCACTCCATTAAACGTACCATCAGAATCAGATCACTTAGATCATAAGCATTCTACACCATTTAGCGAAACATCTTATACAATAGCACCAAGACCTTAACTAAAAAAAAATGTTTGCACTTGACAGAGTGCAAGCATTACATTCAATATAAATGATGTAAGGCAAAACAAGGATGTCGATGATGCCTCTGCCAATTAAATCTGTAAAACTAAATCAAATTGAATTTCTTCGCATTAAAACTGCTGTTTCTGCCAATGAGACTGAAGAAGTTAATATTATTAACCCCGATGGTTCAAAGCAACGGGCGTTTTATAAAAAATGCAATAATGAAAAATACCTTCCAATGCTCGCTAAATATGTGGTCGCATCGAGCGTCTTAGTGCGCGCTGCAATAGGAGAAGAAGCCTCTGAAGAACAATTAGTATTTGATAATAATAATCGTGTTGTAGGTACAATTTCTTTACCTTTACCCGAATTTATCCCCTTACATACACTCTTTAATTTCAGTACCCATGTCAATCCTGATTATCAATCCTATGCAGTGCCAGATAAAAAATTACTACTAAAAAAAAATGTGGCACCTATTTTATTTGCACTTTATTATCATTTAAATAACGATTCACATCCGGCAAATGTAAGCATATTTGGTTTAATTGACTATGATGAATTCCATTTTACCATGACTTCGATTCTTAAATACGGTAAACAGCACATCATTAAATTAACAAAAAATGACATATTACGTTTTCCTAATATTGCATTCGGAACTCGCACACATTGGCTCACTTACCCGATCCCCGCAAGCCCGAATATTTTAAAAACATATCAAACCAATGCTTTTAGAGAATTAGAAAAAGAGGCTGATTTTATAGATCAAAAGTTTTCTGCGATTTTAAAAGAACTTTTGGCATTTGATAAAATCATGTTAAAAGACTCCATGCAATTATATCTTGGCAATCAAAAATTGAATTTAAATGAAATAGCTAAAGAAAAACGCGACCTATTATTAAAATACGACAAGGAATTGATTGAAAAACGAATGCTTGAAGAAAAAAATAATGAATTGAAATACATACAGGATACGGAATATCAAAAGTTATTTATCCAATATCAAAAAAAATATAGCTTATTTTTCGATGAAAATGGTGAGGAATTAACTTGCGTTGAACATTTCTTACGATATTTTGAAGAAGTATATCAATCATTGCTTCAGATCATGATTGAAATGGATGAATTTCGACAATTTCTCATTAAGGCGAATAATCAATGCAAAATTATTCAAGACATAAAACAATGGTTTAAATCACAGAATAAAAATAATCCGGATGTCCCTTATAATTTACTTTATATTCATCAACTTTATCATTATATCTGGCGAGAGACTTTTAAAAAAAATATGGATGAACAATTTGCTGCAATTGAAAAATCTATTCAGCTTTTTTGTCGATCTGAAAATTCTGTCGAAACATTTGAGTATCGTTTATCGAAAATCAGGATTGCATCTCCTTATAAAAAAGAAGTAAAGCCAGAACTTTCGGATTCAGTTATTTTAATTGAAAAAAATAAAGCATCTGAATGTAAAAATACGATTGCAGATATATATTATCGTGAAATTAAAAATGAAGAAAAAAAGTTTTTTTATGACTTAGCAAAATTAAAAAATGATTACTATAAAAAACAAGAATTATCCCTAAAAGATAATCATGAATTTATTTCAAACATTGAAAATTT
>JABDCZ010000047.1:0-778 GCA_013287885.1 Gammaproteobacteria bacterium | reverse complement strand
ATCGATAAAGCAATGAAAACAAGAAAAACAAAAAAAGAATGGATTCATCAAAATAAAGACTCCTTAAAAAAAGCCAAAAATATTGATGGCCCTATTGACGATTTAATTTTTGATATGGATGATTTTTATCATGAGTTAAATAAACTATCATTACAATTAGTTTCAGAATTAAAAAAATTTCGCTTAAATGAAAAAACTATTTTCAAAACCGAATCGCCAGCACCCTTATCGACGCTCAGCGATAAAAAAGATTTACCTTTATATTCATCAAAACTTTATAGCAGCCGAACAGAAACAGAATTAAAAGGAGATCGTGGTTTTAAAAGGTTATCTTTACCACCCCCAACGCAAGCTATGCCCTCACCGGATACACCAACACCTCATACTTCTATCCAAGATCCGAATGATGAGGATTTTCAACTAGTTGCGTCATATCCTAAAATTGTACCGGATACGATTGCTAAACATCTTAAATCTTGGATTGAAAAAAATAGATTTCATGTCCAAACGATTATCAAAGATGCTTACTTAAAATATAAAAGAAGTCGATATTTCAATTATTTTCAAACCCATGGCGATGAAACTATCAAAAATTCTCTTGAAGAAGTATTGTCTGTCGGAAGATGGACATCAACTTCCTTAAATTGTTTATTAATAAAAGAACTGACCTTAGCAATGTTAGCAGGTGTTAAAGAAAAGGATGAAAGCCAACAATTTATTTATGATAGCGTGAAAGATAAAGATGATTATTGGTGGAGTAATATTTCTGAAGAAATTG
>JABDCZ010000046.1:0-12477 GCA_013287885.1 Gammaproteobacteria bacterium | reverse complement strand
CTAGCCGCATCATTGATCGCCGCAGCAATTAAATCTTCCACAATTGTCTTCTCTTCTTTCATTAAGCTTGGATCTAGGGTGACGCGTTTCGCGATATGTTGGCCATTCATCACGATTTTTACAAGACCGCCGCCAGATTGACCCGTCACTTCCATCTCGGAAACTTGTTTTTGAATTTCTTGCATTTTTTTCTGCATTTCTTGCGCTTTCTTCATGAGATCGCCTAAACCGGGCTTATTCATTTTTTACACTCCTAAGTTGATATAATAAATAAATTCACAATCCTAACAAAAATACCTATTTTTCGCCATTAAAACGTTTTAATGGAGTCCATATCGAGGGTCGCATCAAAGAGCCCCATGATTTTTTGGATGTCATCATCGTTTTTAATAGCTTCGGTTGCTTTTGCCATACGTTCAGAATTTTCTTCTCTTTGTTTTTTAATCGGTGTTTCGCCCTCCGTTGTTGTTATTTTAATGTCTAACTTCATTGTTTTTTGGAAGTATTTTGCTAGCGCCTCTTCAATACGTTCGGTTAATTTTTTATTGAGCATAGGCTCATGCTGAATGGCAAGCGCTAAAGTAATTCTGTTATCCAAGATTTCAACAAGGGTGCAATTCGAGGCGAGCGCATACGTCATGCCAGTCAATGTTAATTTTGACAGAATATCAATCCAAGTACGGGTATTGTCGAAAGTCGGCGGCAAGGGTGCGGAAATGGTCGGTTTTGCGGGAACCGTCGTGGTATCTCGGACAAGATCTTTGACGAGATCTTTCACTGCTGCTTTCACGGCGATTTCAGGATGAGATTTGATGGCGGTGGGTTGTGTCGTTGCTGCAGCAGTCATCGGTCGAAATGCCAACATGCGTAGTAGAATCATTTCAAATCCCTGATGCGGATTTGGTGCATGGGGTAAATCTCGACGGCCATTTAATGCAATTTGATAAAAAAGCTGAATGTCTTCCGGTTTATACTGTTTGGCAAGCGTCGTGATATCAGACACGGTTGCTTTCGCGAGAGGCACCACTTGCGCCACACTGATTTGATGTAATATCGATAATAAATCATCGAGCGCTTGATAAAAGTTAGCGGCATGCGCCTCTAAATTTTCAACTTCATTTAATAGAGCGACACCATCATTTTTTTGTAAAGCATACAATAAACGAAATAAAGCATCTTCCGAGATACTTCCCAGCATTTGTTGGGTGTCTTTGATATTGATTTTTCCGCCACAAAAAGCAATGGCTTGATCCAATAAACTTAAAGAGTCTCGTACGCTGCCATCGGCCGCATGCGCTAATTGTGATAAAGCATTTTCTTCAAAAGTAATATCTTCCTTTTCACAAATATATTGCAAATGTTCTTTTAATAATTCGAGTGGCACGCGCTTTAAATGAAATTGTAAACAGCGCGATAATATGGTGATAGGAAGACGTTTTGGATCTGTGGTTGCTAATAAAAATTTGACGTAAGGCGGAGGTTCTTCGAGGGTTTTTAACAGTGCATTAAAACTATGCTGTGAAAGCATGTGCACTTCGTCAATTAAATAAATTTTGTAGCGCCCCTGGGACGGTTGATAATAAACATTTTCCAATAATTCACGGGTATCTTCGACTTTGGTGCGCGAGGCTGCGTCGACTTCTAATAAATCTAAAAACCGTCCTCCGTCAATGGCCGTGCAATTTCGGCAAGTCATACAAGGTGTTGCGGTAACACCTATTTCACAGTTGAGGCTTTTTGCGAAAATGCGCGCAATCGTCGTTTTGCCTACGCCTCGCGTGCCGGTGAATAAATAGGCATGATGCAATCGATTCTCTGAAAGTGCATTGGATAACATTCGCAGAATGGGCTCTTGCCCAATCATTTGTGAAAAAGTACGCGGTCGCCACTTACGTGCTAAAACTTGATATGTCATGAAAGCCGTTCCTAATGGAGGCAGCTGATACCAGCCTGACTTCGGCGCCCGCGTCTGCTATTACCGTTGCTTCCTTCCGGACCTGGCGGGGTTCATAACATAGCGTCGCGAAGAGACCAGCATCAACTACCATGTGCAGTGGCGGAGAGAGAGGGATTCGAACCCTCGGTACGTCGTTAAACGTACACACACTTTCCAGGCGTGCTCCTTAAACCACTCGGACATCTCTCCGACTTTTGTGCGCGTAAGATTAAACTAGAAAGAGAGATTCCGCAATCAAAAGATTTCATGTGAAATAGGTATTATTTTTCAAAATGTTAGAATGGCATGACATTTTTAGGAACAAATTACACAAAAAAGAGTATAATTTACTTAACGAAAGTTAAAAGGTGGCGCATGAAGAAATCTGAATTTCGAAGATTAATGAAGAGCTTAAGCAATCCTCTTGAATTTAAACAACAACTGGGTGATATTTCAGACTATTTTTCTACGCTAACTGGCGAACTTCCCCCGTTTATAAAACAAAAAGATCTTATTTTTTGGTTTCAAAAAAGTATTGCAAAAGAGACGACGATGGAGGCAGGCTTAATTCGCTATTTTCAAAATCCCTATTTTGTCAATCGACTTTTATTTGGAAAAGGAAGTACTAATTATCATGGTTCGCTTTTACATAAAGATAAAGATCGATATAAAAAACGCTATATGGAAGAAGGAAAAAAATTCCTTTACAGTTTATTCGCGACCGGTTCTTTTGAGGTCGTCGATAAAGAAGTCGAGGGCCCAAATTTTTCTTCCATTTATAAAAATGCGAACTATAAAAAACTTGCACGAGATGCAAGATTATTTACTCAAATAAAAAAAGAAATGATAGAAAAACTGTTAAACAAAAAAAGCATTTACGAAGATGTAGAAGATATCGTAGATGACCAAAAAAATCGCGGCAAAATGCTGCAACACCTTAGTTATACTTCACAAGAAATGCGCTGGAATGAATACATGGCATTATTTCGAAAAGTAGAGGAAAAACAGCTTCAGGAAAACGCCGAAATAAATGAAAAATCAAAAGAAATCACGGATGAAGAAGCTAAAAAAGAACCCATCAAAGCAAAGGACTTTTTTAAAGAATTAAGAGACGTATCAATGAAGAAAGGGGAGCCGCCATATAATTATCGCACTAACGTGCTTACAATATTTAAAAGCGATCCTTTACCTGCCTTTATTAAAGATGAAGATATCTTAAGATTTATTGTCAGTGACTCTGAGCTTGCAGACGCGCTTATCGAATCGAAGTCTCGATCTAATAGTTTGGTCATTCGTCTCCAACAATACCCCAATCTTGTGAAGGAATTAAGAAGTACGGTAACACGTTTAGGGCTGCAAGGAATTGCGAAAAAAGATACCAATAAGCTGATTCTGAAAATTGAAAATTCTATTGCGCCCGCATATCCTGAAACGTCACAAAGAAAATTAAGCGATATTCGCGACGCTTTTCAAGGAAGATATGCTTTAATTGGGGAAGAAATTATTCAAGCATTTGCAAATCAGTATGCATTAGATAATAAATTTGATTTAACTTATCCCCGTGATGAAAAAAAACTAGGTGAATTACGAGAATTTTTGGATAAATCACTTACCCTGAATGAACACCCGACGACTATCGAAAACCAATGGTATGATTTGCTATATCCATTTTTTAAAGACGACAAACTTGCAGAAAACGTCAGTAAAAGAATGGCAGAAAGGGTAAGTTATGAATTAGATGCATTACCAAAAGAAGATAAAGTAAAAAAAGATAAGCCAAAAAAAGTTGCAGAGGTTAAAGAAAAAAAACCTCTCGAAGAAAAGAAAAAAAGCGAGCCTATTTCTGTTGCGAGTGTTCCGCTATCTAAAGCCTCCGAAATCACTCGCGCAGAATCAAAACCAGAGGAAGTGCCTGAGCCTGTAAAAGTAGTAACTCCGGCACCAAAAGAACCGACCAAACCAGAACCTGTAAAAGTAGTAACTCCGGCACCAAAAGAACCGACCAAACCAGAACCTGTAAAAGTAGTAACTCCGGCACCAAAAGAACCGATCAAACCAGAACCTGTAAAAGTCGAAGCGAAGAAACCAAAAGAACCGATCAAACCAGAACCTGTAAAAGTCGAAGCGAAGAAACCAAAAGAACCGATCAAACCAGAACCTGCACTGCCAGAAACTCCACTCGCATCCATTGTTGAACGTGACATATGGAAAAAAGATTCGAAAAAACTTACAGAGACAACACCTTCACTCGCTGGAAGTGTAGACCCATCAAAATCAACTTTGGACGAGAATGATATTGCTTTTAATCAAGTGAAAAGCCAAGGAACCTCTTTCGTTGAACAAAGAAATAAAGAGAGATATTTTATTTCGTGTCAAACCAAACCAAAAAATATCTCATATCAGCTAGTGAATTTTAGTCGAATTCCAAATGATGATTATCTTTTATATGCTTACGCGCAAGTGCAAACGTTAAAGAATGCTGAATTGGATAAAGATAAATATATTTTTATTCATACCGATGATGAAATTTTACGAAAAAGTTATTTATTAATATGTCAATTGTATCATCTACCACTCGCATCGAAATATCAGAATGAAATCGGAAGTATGGATCATGTGAAAGCAGTGCAATCACGAATGAAAATAATTTTTAATCCTCCGGCCCCTTCATTTTTTTCACGATTGTTTGCCATGTTTAGTCCGGCTAAAAAAATCGTTCCCGAAAAACCAAAGTTTGGCGCCCCGCCACCCGCAGCCAATTCAAAAAGATCGACTCGCGATATTGCCACTTCCTTGCATATTCAAGGGAAAGATATTAAGCCTATGAGTGAAGTACAAATTCTCTGCTTAACGGTACAAGGTGATATAGAAAATTATAAAAAAGTCTCTATGACTGAAAAAGGGGAAGAAATTGCTCGTTTTAAATTATTAGAAGATCATCATCTTTTACAAAAATTACGTGCAAAATCTACAGAAAAATCAGAGAATGAAGCGCTTGATAAAGTTTTAGCGCAAATTACAACATTATTACCAAACTACACAAAGGTGCAAACGCAAACAGTGGTTGATACACCCACGCCTGAAATAAAAAGGAGCTTCAAGAAATGAATGAATTTCAACCGAGAGCACAATGGCATTCTTTTCATAGTTATGTACTTGTTACAACCGGTGCAATTATCGGTTTAGGCAATGTTTTGCATTTCCCTTTATTGGTCGCAAAATATGGCGGTTTATTCCTTCTTTTTTATGTCTTATGCGAATTAATGATTAGTTTACCGCTGCTTTTTGGAGAATTATTGATTGGTCGCCGGGGCAAACAAAATCCCGTCGGTTCCATCAGTATTTTAGCGATGGAGGCGGATGCCAATCGATACTGGGGGAAATTGGGTTGGCTTTGTGTTTTCGTTGTCACGATTACGCTATGTTATTATATTGTTTCTGCAGCTTTTCCAGCCGGATATTTTATCGATAGCTTAAAAGAATTATCGATTCATGGTAATCAAACCGTACCAGTGACATTGGACACGAATTTACAAACGAACTTTTTTAAATTAGAACTTTGTTTTCTCCTCTTCCTGTTTTTAGCGATGCTTGTGGTTTATCGTGGTATTAATCGAGGTTTAGAGCAAATTTCTTCGATTACGGTTCCGCTTTATTTTATCATTTTTCTTGGTCTCGCCATTTACATTAATATCAATGGCAATTTTATGAGTTCTCTCCATGAGCTCATTGCGATTCATCCTTCACAAACTGTCCTTACCGTGTTTGTCGCAGCTCTCGCTTTTGCTTTCTTTAAATTTGGTGTGGGAATGGGCACCATGATTGTTTATGGTTCTTATCTTCCTTATTCGGTATCTTTAGCAAGATCGACGTTGGTTGTTGTTTGTATTGATGCGCTCGTGTCGTTGCTTTGTTATTTTATTGTCAATCCATTGATGTTGACGATGCCAGTGGATACCTTCGTGCATGAAGTGACGAATCGCAATATCATTCATATTTTCACGAATATTCCGCATGGTATTCTCATTGCGGCGGTATTCTTTTTCGGCGCAATATTAGCCGCATGGACACCGATTATTGCCATGATGGAAACTGCTGTGATTACCTTAATCGAGCGTTTTCAATTATCACGCGGCAAGGCCGTATTTTATATTTTCTGTTTGATATTTTTGATCGGATCTTTGCAAGTTTATGCCATTCAGAATTGGTCTTCTGTTATTTTTTGGCATGGCATTTCGATTAATCTTTTCCTCAAAGATTTCACGACAAATGTGTTAGCACCGCTTTCTGCTTTATTGATCGTGATATTCGTAGGTTACATCGTCAAACGACAAGTGAGTATGAATGAATTGCAATTTAGCCCATTCTTTTATTCCATTTGGCGATTCCTCGTGCGATACATCGCGCCCATTTCGATAATTATTGTTATTATCACGGAGACGATTTTAAACACCTGGATTTTTTAAAATATATTAACCAAAATTTCTTCGTATATTTTAGTTAATATTTCTAAATCTTCGATTTTCACATGCTCATCAATTTGATGCACACTCGCATTGATGGGCCCAAGTTCAATCACTTCCGTGCCAGTTGGCGCAATAAAGCGTCCATCGGATGTGCCACCACCGGTAGAAAGGACAGGCGTGAGACCAGTAACATCCGCAATTGCCGATTGCGTAGCATCCATTAATTTCCCCTGTTTTGTTAAAAAAGGGTTGCCGGAAAGGTCCCACTGACAATCAAAATCTAACTGGTTTTTTTCTAAAATATGCATGACACGTTGCTGGATTTCTGCCACGGTCAGCGCAGTACTAAAACGAAAGTTGAAAAGACATTCTAAGTTACCAGGAATAACATTGGTTGCATTGGTCCCTGAGTGAATATTTGAAATTTGAAAACTGGTAGGGGGAAAAAATGCATTGCCTTCATCCCATTTTTCTTTTGTTAAATCATGAAGCGCACTTGCAAATAAATGTATGGGATTTTTTGCGAGTTCTGGAAAGGCCACATGACCTTGTTTTCCAAAAATGGTTAATTTTCCGTGTAAAGACCCACGTCGTCCCACTCGAATTTGATCACCGAGTTGATACTGACTACTGGCTTCACCAATAATGCAGTAATCTATTTTTTCATTTCTATTTTGTAAGACTTCCATCACTTTTTTGGTGCCATTAATACTGGCTCCTTCTTCATCACTGGTGATTAAAAAGCCGATTGATCCATTAAAATGGGGATTTTTTTCAATAAAATTTTCTGCGGCTATCATCATTGCCGCAAGTCCGCTTTTCATATCCGCGGCACCACGTCCATATAAAAAACCATCGCGTGTGGTAGGCGTAAAAGGATCTGACGTCCATTGGTCAATCGGACCCGTTGGCACAACATCGGTATGGCCCGCAAAAACAAACAAGGGCGCTTTATCACCTAATCTTGCCCATAAATTTTGAACATCACCAAAAGGTAACCATTCGATGTGAAAACCCATTTTTTTTAAACGTTCTGCAATGATTTGTTGGCATCCGGCATCGAAGGGCGTGACAGATGGAGCGCGAATTAAACTTTCTGTTAATTCAAGCGTTGCAGACCACATATTATTTCCTCAGAAAAAGATTTCACCTAGAAAAAAATCATAATAATATAAACTGCCTATCTTGATAAGGATATTGATATGTTTCGATTGGAAGAAAAGAAGGAAAGTAAATCATCAGTCAATAAAATTGCGGATCAAGTCGAAAGCTTACGTGATACTTTTAAAACAGGATGTACGCAATCTTTGCAATTTCGACAGCGGCAACTGGATCGTTTAGCATTATTTATGATAGAACGGGAGTCGTCGATTAAAGCCGCTCTCTACGAAGATTTAAAAAAATCAAGCCAAGAAGCATTTATGTTGGAAATTGGCGTCGTGACTCGAGAAATTCGTGAAACCAGAAACCAACTCGCCACATGGGTGACACCGACCGTCGTTCCGACGATGTTTTCAGCACAACCAGCGACAAGTTTGGTTCGTCCTGAACCTTTAGGCGTCGTTTTAATCATTTCACCATGGAATTATCCTTTCCAATTGGCGATGATGCCGTTAATTGGTGCTATCGCTGCCGGTAATTGTGCGATATTAAAGCCAAGTGAGGTGGCACCCAGCACAAGTCGAATGTTAGCAGCGCATTTACCTTCT
Organism: Gammaproteobacteria bacterium; assembly: GCA_013287885.1. GTDB lineage: Bacteria > Pseudomonadota > Gammaproteobacteria > DSM-16500 > DSM-16500 > JABDCZ01. Next base: position 4,366 of record JABDCZ010000046.1, on the reverse strand, counting down.
TATCTTGATGAAAATTGTTTTAAGGTAGTAGAAGGCGGCGTACGAGAAACAACCGCTTTGCTGAAAGAACGATTCGATCACATTTTTTTTACAGGCGGGAAAGAAGTGGGGAAAGTTGTCGCTGCTGCCGCCGCAAAAAATTTAACGCCAACCACATTAGAATTAGGCGGAAAAAGTCCTTGTATTGTCGATCGTTCTGCCAATATTCCTGTTGCGGCTGAGAGAATTGTCTGGGGAAAATTCTCCAATGCAGGGCAAACCTGTATCGCGCCGGATTATGTTTTGGTGGATAAAGAAGTCGAAGAAACCTTACTGCACTGTATGAAAGAAAAAATCCAACAATTTTACGGCATGGATCCGAAAAAAAGTGATGATTATGGTCGCATCATTAATAAAGCGCATTACCAACGATTGTTACAAACATTAACAGACAACGGCAATATTTTTGTGGGCGGGGAAGTTGACGAAAAGGAACGATATATTGCACCGACAATTTTGAAAGATGTTTCTGCTGATTCTTCTATTATGGATAAAGACGCTGAAATTTTTGGACCTGTTTTACCTGTTATTGCTTACAAAGATATTCATGACGTCATTTCATTTGTGAATTCAAGGCCAAAACCTCTCACCGTTTATCTTTTTTCAGAGAATAAAAAAATGCAGGAGCATATTCAAAATAATACGAGTTCGGGAAGTTTTGTGCTTAATCATACTTTATTGCAAGGAGGGATTTCGACTTTACCCTTTGGTGGGGTGGGGGATAGTGGGATGGGTGCTTATCATGGCAAAAAATCCTTTGATACTTTTAGTCATCAAAAGGCTATTTTTAAAAAACCGACAGGGTGGAGATTGTTTGATGTATCTTCCTATGTTATTTATCCGCCTTATTCGACGACGAAGGAAGCGTTGTTGAAGAGGTTTACTTAAGGGTGCGGTGAACTTTCAATAAACCCTCACCCCTAGCCCCTCTCCCATAAATGGGAGAGGGGAAATTGAAAATAGTTCCCCTCTCCCGGAGCGCAGCGAGGGGAGAGGGGTTAGGGGTGAGGGTTTTTACGGCCCTCTTTGCTGCTGAGGGTCTTTACGGCTCAATATTCCTCAAAATATCATTCAACGTCGTCTTCTCTCGCGTCTTCGCATCGACCTTTTTGACAATGACCGCGCAATACAGACTATATTTACCGTCTTTACTCGGTAAATTTCCGGGGACTACGACAGAACCTGCGGGAACGCGTCCATACAAAATCGTATCGGATTCCCGATCATAAATTCGGGTGCTTTGGCCAATGAATACGCCCATCGAAATGACCGAGCCTTCTTCGACGATAACCCCTTCGACGATCTCGGATCGCGCCCCGATGAAGCAATTATCTTCGATGATGGTGGGGGTCGCTTGGAGGGGTTCTAACACGCCACCTATGCCTGCGCCACCTGAAAGGTGTACATTTTTGCCTATTTGGGCGCAGGAACCTACGGTTGCCCAGGTATCTACCATAGTGCCAGAATCAACATACGCGCCAATATTGACGTAAGAGGGCATTAAAACGGTATTAGGGGCGATATAAGCACCGATTCTTGCCACGGCGGGGGGTACAATTCGAACCCCAGGGGAAGTCGGTTTTAGCGGAATTTTATCGAAATATTCAGTAAATCCACCGTTAATGACCTGATTTTCTGAAATTTTGAAATAAAGTAAAATCGCCTTTTTCAGCCATTCATGGGTGTGCCATTTGCCATTGATTTTTTCGGCAACCCTACATTCGCCGGTATTTAGTTGTTGGATCACCAATGCGATCGTTTCTTTTAAATCCTTAGAAACGGTTTGTGGGGTAATATTAAAACGATCATTAAATGCCGTATTGATAATTTCTTCAAAAGTTTGAGTTTGCATAGTTTTCCAAATGTTCATTAAGCGTCGTCCCGCGATTTATTCGCGGGATCCAGTATTATATGAGTTACTGGATCCCGCGATCAAGTCGCGGGACGACGGCGTTGTATTTCGCAATCACTTCCAGAATATGCTAAGATACCCCACCTTTTTGCTTTGAAATGTCACAAATATGTCGAAAAAAAAGCCAATCGCAAATGCACTCGTGATTTACTCCCGACTATTCGGGTATGTACGCCATTATTGGCCGGCGTTACTTTTTGCAATGATCGGAAGTGCGGTATATTCCGGCGTTGATTCCTGGTTCGTCTATTTTTTAAAACCTTTGTTGAATGAAGGGCTCGTTGCTAAAAATCAGCAATTTTTAAGATGGGCTCCCTTGCTCGTATTAGTTGCATTTGCCATACGCGGAAGCGCGAGTTTTTTATCAAACTATTTTATCGCTTATGCTTCACGAAATGTGATTATGCGTTTGCGACAAGATGTCTTTGCGCATTTACAGCGTTTGCCCGCGCGGTTCTATGATAATTCTTCGTCTGCTCAAGTCCTCGCAGTGTTATTGTATAGTGTCGAACAAATTGCAAATTCCAGTGCCGATGTATTGACCTCCGCGGTGCAATCGTTTTGTTTGATGATCGGGTTATTAACGGTGATGGTAACGATTAGCTGGAAATTATCCATTTTATATTTCTTTTTAATTCCGCTTGTTGTAGTAGTGATGCGTATGACGAGCTTACGTGTACGTCGTTTAAGTTTACATATTCAAGATTCCATCACCAACCTCACGCATCGTGCGGAAGAAAATATTTTAGGTTATAAAATTGTTCGTGCGTTTGATGGGCAAGCAAATGAAATCGAAAAATTTAATTCTGCGACGCGCATTAATCGCCAACGTGAAATGAAAGTGATTGCTGCGCGATCCTTTAGTATTTCTGGCGTTCAAATTATTGCAGCGCTCGCCCTCTCTGTCACCATTTATATTGCAACACTTGATATTAATCATTCGCTTTTATCTCCCGGCGGATTTGTGGCAATGATGGCAGCAATGCTTGCCATGTTAAAACCGATGAAAGATTTAACTGCCATGCAAAATAAATTGTATCGAGGACTTGCGGGTGCACAAACCGTTTTTGAATTGTTAGATGAAAAACCTGAAGATGATTCAGGCACAAAAACGTTGCAACGCGCTAACGGCAAAATTGAATTTTCTCATCTGAAGTTTGCCTATGTCCCCGAAAAAACCGTATTGCATGATATTCATTTTGAGGTAATGCCAGGCGAAGTCGTGGCGTTAGTGGGTCGATCAGGGAGTGGAAAGTCTACGCTTATTAATTTGTTACCACGTTTTTATACCGATTTTTCTGGGGATATTTTATTAGATGATGTGTCGATTCGCGATTATCGTTTAATAGATTTACGTAGACAATTCGCCATGGTTTCGCAAAATGTGATTTTATTCAATGATACGGTTGCGCGCAATATTGCTTACGGGCGTGTCACTGAAGTCTCAGAAGCTGAAATTTATGCGGCAGCCAAGGCAGCGCACGTGTTAGATTTTGTCGAACAATATCCAACCGGCATTCATACGTTGATTGGAGAAAATGGGGTATTACTTTCCGGCGGACAGCGCCAACGAATTGCAATTGCGCGTGCGATTTTGAAAAATGCACCGATATTAATTTTAGATGAAGCGACCTCAGCGTTAGATACAGAGTCAGAGCGCTACATTCAATCTGCGTTGCAGGCGTTAATGCGTGAAAGAACCACATTGGTGATCGCGCATCGTCTCTCGACAGTTGAGCATGCGGATAAAATCATCGTGATGGATCAGGGTGCAGTCGTTGAAGTGGGAAATCATGAAGATTTGCTTGCACGAAATGGGGCTTATGCAAAATTATATAAAATGCAGTTTAAGCAATAAAACTCATCCATCGTCCCGCGCAAGGCCTGCGAGATCCAGAGCGGCATGGCAGGCTTTCTGGATCCCGCGAATAAATCGCGGGACGACGGGGTGACACTATGAAATTCTGGTACCAACCTTTTTCTATATTTGCGCTATTACTCCTGCCATTTTCTTATTTATTTCGTTTGATCGTTTCAATCCGCTATTTTTTATATCAAAAAGGTTTTAAAAAAGTTTTTCATTTTCGGGTACCCATTATTATCGTCGGAAATATTACGGTCGGTGGGACAGGTAAAACACCTTTAGTTATCTGGCTTGCTAATTTTCTAAAAAAAAATGGATGGCGGCCCGGCATTATTAGTCGTGGATATGGCGATAAAAAACATTATTTGCCGTATTTGGTGAAGGATGCTGATGACCCCAACATCACAGGTGATGAGGCTATTTTAATTCGGAAACTGACGGCATGTCCTGTGATGCTTTGTATCGATCGCGTGAAAGGCGTGCAAGAATTATTAAATAAAACGAATTGCAATGTCGTGATTTCAGATGATGGTTTGCAACATTATCGATTG
>JABDCZ010000045.1:0-13083 GCA_013287885.1 Gammaproteobacteria bacterium | reverse complement strand
GCTGGATTGGTCCGGAAGCATTGGCGGCCGGAATTTTAAGTACGACGATTGCTATGCTTCTTCTCTATTTTTGTATGGGAACATTGAGTGCAGTCGGTATTCAAATTGCACGTGCGCGAGGCGCAAATTGTAATGATCAAATTCCTAAAATTTTATTGCACGGTGTTTATATCGTAATTTTTTTGTCAATACCATGTATGTTATTGATATGGATTGTTCCCTATCTCTTATCCTATTTTGGTAAAGATCAAGTTATTGTGGAAAAATGCATTGAATTTTTGCATGCCATTGTCTGGGGAACGCCGGGATTTTTATTGTTTTTTTTACTGCGAGAATTTGTCGCCGCATTTTCTTTAACACGCATGGTAATGATCGTTGTGCTTTGCGTACTTCCTTTAACTTTTATCGCTAATTATATTTTTATTTATGGGAAGTTAGGATTGCCACCATTAGGCGTCGTTGGCATTGGTTGGGCTGGCAGCATTCTCATGTGGCTCATGTTTTTTAGTTTGTTTTTTTACTGTAAAAATGAATCTCACGTTAAAATGTATTTTTATTTTGATAAAAATATAAAAATTGATTTTCGCATGATTAAAGAGATGCTTTCGATTGGCATACCGAGCGGATTAATATTTATAGCAGATTCGGGAATGTTTGCGGTTGGAACGTTCATGGTGGCAAGTTTCGGTGTGACAACGCTTGCCGCACAATCTATCGCCATGCAAATTGCCTCAGCAGTTTATGCTATTCCATTCGGTTTATCGATGGCGGTTGCTTTAATGATCGGCAATGCAATGGGAGCGAAAAATATATTACGCGCGAAGCGTATTGGTTACCTTGGATTGGGAATATCACTTATTTTCGCCACTATTATCGGTTCTATTTTTATTCTATTTTCAGAGTATATTATTCGAATTTTTTTAAAACCGTCCGTACCCGATTTTTTAGCAATCAATGAAATTGCTACAAAACTTTTCATCATTGCAGGTATTTTCCAAGCATTCGACATGATGCAAGCCGTCATGAGTGGTGCCTTAAGAGGATTCAAAGATACTTTCATTCCTTTTTTAATGTGTAGTTTTTGTTATTGGGTAATAGGGGTTGGAAGTGCTTATTTTCTCGGGTTTCACACAGCTTTGGGTGCTAGTGGGGTTTGGATCGGACTCACACTGGGCTTAATGAGCACGAGTTTTGTGCTGCTGATACGTTTTATGATGAGGTCTAGTTAGAAAGCTGTCATGCCAGCTAAAAACATCAGAGGTCTCTACACAACCGTCGTCCCGCGGCTTGTCCGCGGGATCCAGAGTGGCATTTAGGCTTTCTGGATCCCGCGAATAAATCGCGCGGGACGACGTTATTGAGATGGATAAGTATGCGTATTCCCACAATAATCTTCCACACAATAATGCGATTCTCCATGTTGAATATAATTGGGACCAATCGGAATTTTTCCATAACCTTCGGGAATATCTAATACATAAGTAGGTTGGCACAATCCAGAAAATCGACCGCGTAGTTCTTTCATTAATTTCTGGCCATTCGCAATGGAAGTTCGGAAATGAGAAGTACCTTTCACCAAATCAGCATGATGTAAATAATAAGGTTTGATTCGATTTTTAATAAACAAACGCATTAAAGTGCTTAGCGTTTCGATATTATCATTGATGTTTTTTAACAAAACACTTTGGCTTAGCATTGGAATGCCAGCGTTAATGATAGTGGCGATTGCATTTTTGGCATCTTCGGTAAATTCGTTAGGATGATTCGCATGTAAAATGATATAAACCGTTTTTGAAGATTGTAATGCGGAAATCATTTCGTTATCGATTAATTGAGATGAAACAACCGGGACTCTCGTATGAATACGAATAATATCGACATGGGGAATATTCGATAATCGATCCATAATTTTTTTTAATACTTTAGGTTTTAAAACGAGTGGATCGCCACCTGTGAGAATGACTTCCCAAATTTCTGGATGATTTGCAATATATTCGTATGCATTCTCAAAATCTTTATCATCTAATTTTTCTGAAGCTCTACTCACTTTTTCACGACGAAAGCAAAAGCGACAGTATACCGGACAAATGGAAACCGGCATAAATAAACAACGATCAGGATAGCGATGCACAATTCCTTTCGTAGGGCTATATTTGTCATCTCCAATTGGATCACGAATTTCACTCTCATGAATTTGTAATTCTTCGACACTCGGGATAAATTGTTTTTTTATGGGATCTTCAAAATCATTTTTATCAATGAGATTTTCCATATCGGAAGTGATAGCCAGAGATAAGTCTTCAATCACTGGCATCAAATTTGAAATATCTTCATCACGAATAATATTTTTTTTCGCGAGCGCATCCAATGTGCGGATAGTTTTTTTCATATTTTATTCTATTTTATTACTGAAATTTGTTCACTAACTCCAGCCGCCTGTACATTCGGATTATACATGGATGTTGCATAAATTGGTGGTACAAGGTAATCACCGATATTAGTTGCTTTGATGCGATAGACAATTTCTTTCGTATTCGATGTTGCCCCGCCAAAAAATAAAACACGATCCTCGCGAGCGTCGATGTAATCCGTATTATTATTTTTTATCGAGTTTTGTACGACCTCAAAGCCACCCGGTAAAAGATCAAGAATGACAATATTACTTTCGTAATCATTTTTTAAAGCACGAAGTTGAATATGAACTTCCACTTCATCACCAAGCGACACTTGATGTATCACTTTATTATTTACATCGCGATATTCGCGGAAAACTTCTAGCCCTTGTTTTATAACGGACGTTGCTGGTTTGACATCAAAACCAGATTGCAGCAATTGATAAAAATAAGGAATTTTCCCTGCATTATTAAAATGAACCGTAGTTACTCCCGGATCAATCGATGTTTGTTGAAAATTATTATTATCATGGGTTAATGTTTTTTCTTTACCATCTTTCATCGTTTCGCTGATATTAAAATTCGCCTGTTCTTGCATCTGATAGGCGCTCGCGTATGAAGATAAAGCAAGACTCATAAAGCTTGAGGAAATCGTATTAATCCAATCCGTATTCATATGATCAACGAGGGACATCACGAGCTTATCGCCAATTTTCGGTAAACGATCGGGGAAATGTCTCGCAATTAAATAAAGATATTCTGCACTCGCTACGTCATCATTATAAAAATCACTTCTTTCTGTTGTTTGACCATCAGGTTTATAAGCATCTAATAATTGATTGGCGGCTTTATCACTCTTCAATAATTGGTAAGTGGCAGCCATGAAAACATTGGTAATATCTTGATGCCATTTTAATTCAGGATGATTTTCTAAATATAGTTGTAAGTGCGTAAGATAATTAGTGGTAATTATTTCATTACGCGTCAACACATAGATGGCATACGCTTGAATACGTGCTTCTTCAAGACTATCTACATTTTGTGAAGATAAATTTTTAAGAAAAGTTAGTCCATTGTTAAACATTTCTCGAGAAACATAAAATCCTTTGGATCGATTTTCTGTTAAGAAATGCATTGCATATACAGAAGCAAAATTGTTATTCGCGTTATTGGAAACATCCGGCCAATAACTAAAACCACCACTCGACAATTGTCTTTGATTTAACATTTGAATAGTCGCATTGATTTTTTCTGTCATGACTTTGACATCATCCACAAATCTTGGTTCTCCCATCATTATTAATAATGGAAATGCTTTACTCACTAATTGTTCCGTACAACCATAAGGATAATTATTGAGATAACGTTCTAATCCAAATACAAAAATCAGTGGGTTTGTGGAAAGCATCGCAATCGTCTCTTCTTTTTCAGCATAAAGATCGCGTTGTAATTTCACCGTTGCTGATTTTGTTGCATGTCCGCTTATTAACGTTGTTTGATAAGGCGTTGCAGGGCGAATGCTTAACGTTGAAGTAATCTGACTTTTTTTATCTTGTAAACTTGCACGAAATGTCAATTCTGCAGAACCTAATATAGGCTTTGCGCGCGCTTTTACACGAATAGTATTTTCTGAGCCTGCGCTAATATTAATGGTTTGTTTATTCGATGAAAGTAATTCGAGTCCTGGTGACGCGCTGATTTCAACTTGAACCGGCGCATTTTTCCCTGAATTATCGATATTATTCGCAATACTTGCTGTTATTTCAAATTCGTCATTGGGTGCAACCTCTGTCGGTACATTTGGATTAATAACAAAATCCCCACGCACTTCTGTCGCAACATCTTTGCTGCCTACTGCATTATCGGATACGGCAACCGCCATGATTCGAAGTGCGCCGTTAAAATAATCCGGTACAGAAAAAGTAAGTTCATGAGGGGTTTGATCAGTATCAAGAATCGCCGACCAATAGACTACCGGTAAATCAGTTTTCCTTTTGAAAGGATTTAAATACTGACTTAATTCTTCATCCCCTGCGTCACCGCCGACAGCAGATAACTCTCGATCTGCAATAAATTTCGGTAAAATTTGATCGAGAATTTGTTGTGTTTGAACTTGCAAAGCACGTTTTTGAAAGAAAAAGCCAAGTGGATCTGGTGTTGCGTATTTCGCAACTTGCAAAATGCCTTCATCCACTGCAAATACAATGATTTTTCCAGGTTTATCGCTTTGATATTGGAGGTGTAAAGACTCTCCTGGACGCGCCAACGTTGGTGCGTTTAAAGTAATATTAATACTACTTGCCGCATGATTTAGTGAAAAAGGCTGAATATTGAAACTTAAAGGACTCATCACAATATCTGGCGAGTTCCAATCACGCACAAAAGCAATATTCACATATCCCCCGCCTTGTAAGTCAGCTGGAATATGAATGGTTTGTAAAGAATTGGTGGTCGCGGTTTTAAACCATTGATAGGCATTGACGGTATTGCTTTCAATCGAAATTAAGCCTGCGCCGGTATAGGGCGCCGCAATTTCCATATCAATGTTTTGACCACTTTGATAATTGGATTTATTCAATTTAACCGTCATTTCAGCATCTTTCGGCAGGGATTGTTGACTGCTGCCGACAACGCGATAATGAAAACGACTTAATTCTGAATTGGTTTCATCACGAATGACAATAAGAAAATTGCCGAGTTTATCAGTGGGTATTGTATATTCACTTCCTGAATCTTTAATGTCAAAAGTATTCGTCGAAATCTCTGACGTTTGCATAATAGACTGATATTCGTATGTTTGATCCGGTTTTTTGACTAATGTCGTGATGGGACGTTCTTCGAGTAATTCTACTTTCAGGTTTTTCAGAGAAATTTGTTTTAACGCTGGATCGACAGCGATAAAATTCACCTGTCTTTCACCATTTTGTTTGATGAATGTAAGATCGCCATCCGATTTATATCCGACAAAATACGGCAAGCTACTCACAATGGTACTGACTTGCGTCGTAACACTTCGTCCACCTTCCGCTTCAAAACCTTCCGCAAAAAATGTCAGTTGATAGGTGGCCTTGTCAAAACGATCAAGTTTGAAATCTAAAGTCGCCAAACCTTCTGCATCGGTTTTCGCATCGGTAAGCGTTTCAGTGAATACTTTAGGTGGCTTTTTCGGATCGAATAATGGATCGAAAAAAGTATAATGGGGATATTGTTTAAATTGAATAATTTTAGGCGTTAATAAAATTTTCCCGCTTATTTTACGGTCCACTGCGGGAGTGCCATAAAGATTCATTAAGTTAACTTTCCCCATTAAACCAGTGGGGGAAGTCCAGCCGGCCATTTCCATCTCTGAAAAAGCCGCTTTAATTCGCATACGATCTGGTAAAAATTCGGATACTTTAAAAGTGGTTTCGCCCAGTAAATTACTGGGATGATTATCTTTCACAATAAATAAATTTGCAGTGTAAAGTCCTGTAGGAGAAGTATTATTCGTATTAAAGTCGGTAGAAAGAAATCCCAGCTGATCTAACTTTAATTTTTGGTCAAGAATGTTGACGCCACGCGGATCGGTAATAATGAGTTCTAACGGTACGCCAGGCGCACCATTTTTGGAATACATTTCTTTCACGATCATGGCAACATGGGCAGTATCTCCTGGACGGTAAATACCGCGATCAGTGAAAAGGAACGCACTTAATGCCGTTTTTTCAGCATCTGTCGATTGAATCCCACCGATGTCAAATCGTGAATAATTTAACTCGCGATCTGGATCATTAAATGGCATGAAAGCGATATCATTACCCTTAGTTACGAGATAAACTGTTGGTAATTTATCTTCTGTAAAATCAGAAAAATCAGGAAAACGTACATGACCATCCTGCGTTGTCACGCCGGTTGCAATCGGCAGACCATTTTTGCCAAGCACCTTCACACTAGCCGAAGCTACCGGATCGCCTTTTGTAATCGATTGCACAAAAATATCTTGCGTACCATCTTGATTATGTTTGGCGAGGATTCCTAAATCAGTGACTAAAATTAAGCGTTCTGTTTTGGCATTTAATGGGGTATTTTTTTTGGTATCCCATCCTGTCGCCTCTAGTAGAAATAATCCGAGGGAACCTTTTTCACTCGATAAATATTTTTCGATATCAAGCGCAGTATATTGTTCTTGATCGGGAGTTTCTGTGTTAAACGAACGAATTTCAGAGAAAATTTCACTAATGTTTTGTTTATTAAAATTTTCGTTTAAAAAATATGGATTACTAAATTGACCGCTGGTTTGTGTCACTAAATGATTAATATCTTCCGCGCGTACTCGTGCAATAGAAAATTTGACCGCTGGCAATCCGCGAATAATCAGCGATAATTTTTTTTCTCCCGTTAATGCAAGCAAAGCACCTTTATGTAAAAAGGTAATTTCCCGAGGGAAGGGCGGAACAGGAATAACCGCTGAATAATCATTATTTAATACGTAATCGCCAAATCCCTGAATTCCTTTTGTTATTTTTACATATAAATATTGATCGGAGGGTGCTGCAAATTCATAACTATGTAACGTTGCATAATCACCTTCGCTCGGAATGGTTTTTAAAGGGATTTTTGTTGAAAGTGCTAAAATATTTGCATCCACTTCCCCTGGATTTTGCCAACGATAATTTTCTTTCGCAGCGTCCGTTGAGGTTGCAGGATAATCTTTTGGTAATAAATAAACTAGAAGATTTTTTTGGATGTCCGATTCTTTCGCGCCAATGGTAGATTCTATTGTCAACACTTGGCGTGGTTGATCGCGTTCGTTCCGCACAATTCGGGATGTTACATTATCAATTTTAAAATAAGAACCCGCATCTGGAATTAGTATTTCGCGCTTAATATTTTCTGTAGTTTTAGAGGGACCATTTGCTGCAGCAATTCCTTTGTAAAGCAAAAGTTCCATATAGCGTTCTTCATCCGGCAGCGTAATGTTTTCGGAATGTAGATAAGCCGTTCGTTTAAATTTATCGAATGTGATTTCGTATTGAAAAGAATGTTTAAAAGTATTTTTGATCGTTTGTAATTGAATAAATATTTTATTTTTCAAACTTTCAGGGTCAATCGGATAATTAAATGAGAGTGTGGCAACCGCTTCTTTTTTTAAAGGGTTAGTTGGATCTTGATAAAATTTAAATTCAGTCACCTCGACTTTTAAAGGTTCTGTCGTAAAAGAATATTGCATGGTTGCCATATTGACATGGGGCGCAAAGAAATTTTTATCAAAACGAATTGTGTAAGTTTGTCCTGCTGGCCAATCCGCTGTTGGCGTAAAGTTAAGTTTGCTATCTTCCTCCCAATACCAACTACCTGAAATATTCGGGGAAATACTAACGCCTTCAGTCACTTCTCTTTCTACATTTTCAATGGGCGCTACGGATTTTGCGTCAAATTGATCTTCTTTTTTGATGCCAAAATTAATGGTCAAAGGTTCTGGAATTAATTCTTCAGCAAGCGGTGTAACGGCTGGTTCTGAAATTTGTGCGGAAATATACGTAGGTTTAGGTAACTTTTGATACCATTCAAAGCCGACAAAAGCTAAAATACACACAACAAGGAGGCCTAAAATAGAGAGAAAGGCCCGACGTTTAACGACAGGATTTTTTACCCATAAAGGAGGACGCCAATTAAATTGGCCGAAAACGGCTGTTAGCATCATGGTAAGTTTTGTGAGAATTGAATTTTGCATAGAATCATCAAGAAGTTAAAAAAGCATAGCATACTCTTTGTTTTATGCATTGTCAGTACTTCAAGCATAATATTTTTTTTGCCTATTCCCGCATTACTTTCACCTCTTAATTATTCCAAAGCGATTTATGATATTGATGTGAATTTATTACGTTTGACGTTGAGCCAAGATGAAAAATATCGCATCAAAACACCTCTGCAAGATATTCCTAATACATTGATTGAATTAACTTTATTAAAAGAAGATCGTTATTTTTATCGTCACTTTGGCATTAACCCTTTCTCGCTTTTAAAAGCAACCTGGGAAACTTATGGTTTGCGCAAACGCAGAATGGGTGCTTCAACTATCACCATGCAATTAGCACGTATTCGTTATGGTATTCATACAAAAACGTGGATGGGGAAATTTCAGCAGATTATTTATGCTTTGCATCTTGAAATGCATTACAGCAAGGATGAAATTTTAGCAGCTTATTTCAATCTTGCGCCCTATGGAAATAATATCGAAGGCGTATCTGCTGCAAGCATTATTTATTTCGGAAAACCTGTCAATGCTTTGTCCTTACCGGAATTATTAACGCTAACCATTTTACCGCAAAATCCAAGTTATTCGATTCCAAAATCAGAAACCTTTACAAGAAATCGGAACCAACTTTTTTATGATTGGAAAAAACTACACGTCAATGATCATACCACGCAGGCTTTCATTGATTTACCTTTGCAAATGCAATCGATAAAAATGCTTCCATTCAAAGCGCCACATTTTGTAATGGAAGTTGTGCAGAATGCTTCTTTGCATTTGGAAACGACATTACATATTAAATTACAAAATATTATAGAAAATATTACGAAAAATTATTTGCAACGTAAAAAATCTTTAGGGGTCAATAATGCATCGGTGCTTTTACTCGATACCAGAGATATGAGTGTCAGCGCGTTGTTGGGATCTGCTGATTTTTTTAATGTGAATATTCAAGGTCAGGTGGATGGAACACTTGCAAAGCGTTCCCCAGGTTCAACTTTAAAACCCTTTATTTATGCCCTCGCATTAGACCAAGGTCTCATTCATCCGAATACGGTTTTAAAAGATGTGCCGCATCGATTCGGACAATATAATCCAGAAAATTTTGATTATGATTTTATGGGACCGCTGAAAGCAAAAGATGCTTTGCAATTAAGTCGAAATATTCCTGCCATTTATCTTGCAGATCAATTACATGATCCATCACTGTATTTATTGTTAAAAGAAGCCAATATTCAAAAATTAAAATCAGAAAAATATTATGGTTTGGCGCTTGCTTTAGGAGGCGCTGAATTAACGATGCAAGAACTTGCAAGTCTTTATGCCATGTTAGTCAATGATGGAAAATTTCGCGAAATTCGAAAATTAAAATCGGATCCTTTAACGGAGGGTCGACCGCTTTTGAGTCCTGAGGCAAGTTATCTTGTTCTCGATATGTTGAAAAAACCAGGATCAACGCTCGCTTTCAAAACAGGGACTTCTTCCGGTTTGCGTGATGCATGGTCTGTTGGCGTTTGGGGTCCTTATGTTTTGGTGGTGTGGATTGGAAATTTTGATAATCGCGCTAACCCGATTTTTGTCGGGAAAACTATCGCATTGCCCTTATTGTTTGAATTAGTGGATGCCCTCCAAAAAGAATCTCCTGAAAAATCCTTCAAAGAAAAAGATACGCGTTTAATGAACTTAAGAAAAATTCCTGTTTGCAAAGCATCCGGTTTATTACCTACTCGAAATTGTCATGATACGGAAATGGGTTATTTTATTCCTGGAAAATCACCTATCACAACCGATAATATTTTTCGTGAAATTCCTGTTAATAAATTTTCAGGTTTACGCACCTGTCATTTTGATAAAAATACGCGTTTTGAAATTTATGAATTTTGGCCTTCTGATTTATTACGCATTTTTCGAAAAGCAGGAATTGCGAGACGTGTTCCGCCGGCTTATGATTCAAGTTGTGTTTCTTTACCTCGTTCTGACAGTGGCGTTTCTCCGCAAATTACTTCATTACAAACCAATGTGACATATATCGCATTGCGTGATACGAAAGATATTCCGTTGGTGGCAACTGGGGACGCCGATGTATCGCATTTTTATTGGTTTATTAATGAGGCTTTTTTCGCTAAATCACTACGCGATGAAACACTGATTTGGCATGCGAAACCCGGTGTCTATACCGTGCGTGTTGTCGATGATGTGGGGCGATCGGATGCGAGGGATATTAGGGTTAAAAGTTTTTAATCAATTTGGTTATGCTGCTTTTAATGGCTTAACTTTAATTTTATGCGAAATTCGGCTAATTTTCCAAGTATCGTATTGAGCTTGAATATTAATCCACATTTCAATGCTAGTCTTAAGTAACTTGGATAGACGAAGAGCCATTTCGGGGCTAATACCTGCATGTCCGTTTAATAATCTTGATAAACTAGTACGTGATACCCCAAGCTTATTAGCAGCCTCGGTTACGCTGAGGCCCGGTCCATCAATCAAGGCATCTTTAACAATCTCTCCTGGGTGTAATGGTTCATGCATTATTGTCATATAGGTAACCTTTTTGTTAATGATAGTCAATATAATTAACTTCTTCAGCGTAAGAAACGGAGGCGCATCGTCTATAATTGTAATTTCTGCGTCAGAAGATATATATCCATGTCTTCTAGAAAATGAAATCGGTGTTTCATGATCCATAAATTAAAATATTCCTTATAAATAAATGAGAGTGCTATTCTGAGATGTAGTCTATATTTAAGTTTGACCTTTGTCACAGGAAAAAACTTGACAACTGTATAAATGTCTTGAAGTGTTTATTCGAGGTTGCTCACTAAGATAAAGTCGTCATCAACTATGTCATGCCAGCATGTTTAAAGGTGGCATAAAAACATGCTGGCATGACATAGTTGATGACGGCTGTGTTACACCACCACCAACTCATCCCACCGCGTGGTATATCTCGGCGATCGGAGACAGGTTTTGATTTGCCAGGATTTTTCGATGCCTTCCGCGCAATAAAATAAAGTATTTTTCCCTAATTTTTGATTAATTTGATCGATGGTGTCTGTGAGTGTTTCTTTTTTTTGATTGTCAGATAAGAACATATCATGTTGTCTAATCGTTTGCGGTGAAATATCGAGTAACATAATGCCCGCTTTGTGATATTTGAAACCTGGTTTAAAAATTTCGCGCAAACATTTTTTCGCAATTCGAATCATGTCATTGGTATGCGCTGTGGGAATAGGAAGCATACAAGAGGCACCCATGGCATATTGCGGATCATTTTTTTTAAAAGTATTTGTTTGCAAAAAAACATGAATACCGCGCGCATGGCTTTTTTGATTACGTAATTTTAAACAAGCAATGGACGTATAAGTGCTAACTGCTTCTTCGAGATCATTTAAAGAAGTTACCGTTTTACCAAAAGATCGCGAGGAAATAATCTGTTTACGCGGTTGTATCGCTTCAAGAGGAATACATGAAACATTTCGTAATTCACGAATGATTTTTTCGACGACCACACTAAAATTTTTTCTCAATAATTTTAAATCGGCATCACGTAAATCTTTTGCAGTATGAATACGGAAAGGCTCTAATTTTTTCTTTAATTGACGACCAATTCCCCATACATCGCCGATGGGAAAATGTGGTAAAACTTTTTCTTGTGATGTGATAGATCTTAAATCATAGACTCCCGCGGAAGTGTGTTTTTTCGCAATATGATTCGCAATTTTCGCAAGGGTTTTGGTGGTTGAAATCCCAATGGAGACGGGAAGGCCGGTGTGGGTTTTAATCGTATTCCGTATGTCATTTGCATAAGCGATAACATCGTTTTCTGTAAATTGATCGATGACAAGAAATGCTTCATCAATCGAATATACTTCCATGTGCGGACAAAAACTTCTAAGAATAGTCATCACCCGCTGGGACATGTCGGCATATAACGCATAATTGGAAGAATAAACCTGTACCTGATTATCTTCACAACGTTGTCGCCATTGATAATAAGGCGCGCCCATGGGGATGCCGAGTTTTTTGGCTTCATTGGATCTCGCAATGATGCAACCATCATTGTTAGAGAGTACGACGACAGGTTTTTTTTCTAATGCGGGGTTAAATGCGCGTTCGCATGATGCATAAAAATTATTACAATCCACCAAGGCGAACATGTGTTACCCCACGGCATGAATTACATTCGTCACTATTCCCCAAATGTAAACTTCGTTATTTTCGTCAACGATGATAGGTGCAAATTCAGAATTAGCGGGCAATAAGGTGAGTTTATTATCTTTCATATGCAGTCGTTTCACGGTTAGCTGTCCATCCACAGCTGCCACTACAACTTTGCCATGGGTAGGGGTGAGGCTGCGATCCACCACCAAAATATCATTTTCATGAATGTTTGCTTCGACCATCGAATCACCCGTGACCCTCACAAAAAACGTCGAGGATGGGTGTTTCACCAGATATTCATTTAAATCGAGATGTCCTTCGATATGATCATCCGCAGGCGACGGGAAACCTGCGGCGACCTTTGAGCTATATAAAGGGATGCGCTGATAAGTTTTATTATCGATATATTTTAAGACCGATTGAATCATGCTAATCGGCAAACGGACTGCTTTCGTCGGTTCGCCAAATTTACCTTGACCTTTGGGCCTACCAGCGCCCTTACGTTTACCACCGTGCTTCACTTTTTTCTCCTCTTTCCCTAGTATATTACTTGAATAACGTACAATAATCAAGTTTTTTAAGAGGTTATTTTTTCCAAGTATTGGCGAACAAATTGGAAGGAACGTCGATGTAGAGGACAAACGCCATGTTCTAAAATGGCGCGTAGGTGTTTTTTTGTCGAATATCCCTTATGTTCATCAAAATGATAGAGTGGGAATTCGTGATGATAATTTTTCATCAAACGATCTCTGGTGACTTTTGCGATGATAGATGCTGCGCTGATGGGTTTTT
>JABDCZ010000044.1:0-13645 GCA_013287885.1 Gammaproteobacteria bacterium | reverse complement strand
TGGCAAATAACGAAAAATAACTTTCGAAATCAGACTTAACAGAACCTTCCCGCATGATATTAAATTGCTCAATTTCCTTTATTTCTGAGACCGCCGTCAATTGCCCCTTCTTTAAGGAGTTATTAAATTTTCTGTTGATATCAAAACAAATATGTTTAACCCGCGTGATATTTTCGACAGATAACTTAGCTTCTTTAGTTTCCTGAAGTACGAGAGAATCTTTATTCTTGGGATGTTGGACAAGTATTTGAAAATCATTTTCTTTACTATCTAAAAGAAGGCGTCCTTTCTTTACTAATAATTGCAGCCCATCATTTTCTTCGATTTTATGAGGGCCAATCACGGCTGTTGCAATGATTTTCGTGAATGGCTTTATGAGCCAACCTAAAGTGACAAGGCTCAATGCTCCTCTGATGAAACTAAGCGTACCATCACCAATGAATTTAGGCTGAAGTGCTATTATCCCGCCGAAAAATTTAACTACACCAATACCCATCAGCGCAAGATCGGCAAGTGGCTGTCGAAGATCTCTTTTAAATTGAAAACTAAAAGCTTTATAAGGGGTAAAATAATCCGTGAAAATTTTTATTGTTTTTTTGACAGAATATTCGTAAGGAATAAAGTCCAACGTCCATAAACTTATTTCAGGATTGTATGGACGATGTGGGTAAGGATCCCAGTTAATCTTCTTACCTGCGGCAGCAGTGGCTTGGCGATTGAGGTAGTCCGCAATGAGGTATTTGGGATCATTATCATGCTCTACTCTCGAAGATAATTTGGTAAATCGCAAAGTGCGCATGAGATTCCATGCAGCATTAATACGCCACGTGCTGTAACTCTCGACTTCTTTGACTTTTCTCGGAGCAAAGCTATTTAAAAACCATTGTTGATACTTTAATAACGCATTGTTAAAAGCTTCTTTATTATCCTTTAAACCGCTTTCTAAACTAGGGCCAGTCAAAGTAAATAAGGTAGCGAGCGATTCAAACCCTGCATTTAACCCTTTAAAATAAGATAATCCAAGGGCTGCGTCACCTACCAATAAGGCAGGAGCTCCAGTACTAGTTTTATGAACAAGTTTTTTCGCATGCGTTGCAGGTGCTTCATTCACACTTATTTTAATATCACTTAATTGGACGCTTTTTTGTTGTAACGTTTTCACTAAATATCGACCGACAAACTCGCTTAAACGTTTGGGTAATTTCGGTATGTTTTTATGGTCGAATTTTAAGGGTTTTTTTGATGTATATTGTTCAAGAAGTTTATATTCTTCCTTGGAGATCATCATCTGCATCGTGACGGGCGTTACTTTATTTTCCGTTTTCCCCACATATTCATTGGCAATCATGCCGTCTCGTGCCATTTGCTGAAAAAATGCCATTGATTTTAAAGGTTGTGGTTTTTCCTCATTTACGATGTCATATCGAAGTTGAAGTACGAAATCAAATTCATGTTTTATTTGATTATCTTCGGGGAATAAATTTTCGCTGACCGCACTATGGGTCCCATCGGCGCCGACGATCAAGGAATGTTCTTTGCTTTCACTTAAATGTTCTAGATCCTGTTTCGACACTTTATGCTGAATAATTTCAACGTCTTTTTGTTTCGCGACCTTTTTTAACGCTTCTTCTAATTTATTGGTACGAATACGAGGATTTTTTTTAAGATCCGCCAAAAGATCAGATAAAATCTTGATATGTTCTGTTCCTGTCGCTTTCATGAACATTTCTAAATGAGTGGGATCCATGATGAGGTTATGTTTACGTTGATATTCCTCATATCTTTCTGCCATCACAATACTTAAGTGAGGGTCTAGACTTTTTAAACCAATGGCAGTCGCAAGCCCAATAGGTCCTGCGCCTACAAAAATGACATCGGTGTTTTCTGGTAATTTTGCTTCTAAAGATTCGTGCTTCCGCTCGTCGTGAGTACTTATCATAGTTATTATCCGGTGGGAGGAAAAAGTGGGCTAATCTTAGCGAGTTGGGTAAAGAAGTGCAAGGAGGGTGGTGAGGGATAAAAACTTTCTGTCATTCCCGCGAAGGCGGGAATCCATCAGTAAATTTATCAACAAATTAAGGAATACACTTTAGGGTTCTGTATAATTTTATGAATGGATTCCCGCCTTCGCGGGAATGACAGGAATTAAATAGAAGGTAGGGTGGACAAAGCTTAAGCTAAGCCCACCTTCGCTTACTACTGCAACGCCACCGGCAAGTGATTAATGCTTTTAATCGGGGTGTTTCTTTCTCGTTGGAACAAAAAAGATTTGTGTAAATCAGGAATATTGGAGCTGCTGGCCAAAATAAAATTAACATTGAGCTTCGTTGCTAAGCGTAATACTTCACTACGTAATCTGCCAGTGATTAACCATTGATCTTTTTGAGCGATGTTCAATGATTCGCCAATGTGGGTCAAAGTATGTTTTGCTTCTTCATAATACTTTTCTGCTAAAAGTACCATGGAAGGAATATTAAAATAACAAGTCGGGAGTGATGGGATTACATGCACTAAACTAAATTTAAGTTGAATGCGGCGATCGGAAGCCTGAAGGATGGCTTGTTTAATTTCTGATACTTCTTCATTGGTTGCAGAATTGGTCACCAGTAGCACTTTTTTTTGATCACCCATGGCTATTCTCCCTTACTGATCTCCGGACTTTTACGGAACGTTAAACGTAGTTTCCTAATAACTTTCCAACGGGGACAATCATCATCTCAAAATTTATCGCGAGGGGAAATTAGCAAAAACCTATGGCGTAATGGTATGAGACCCTGATGAAATCTAGGGTTTGTACCTAAAAAAAGAGGAAAAAATAACAGGAATTAATTAAAAATTACTATATTGTTTAATATTTTTCTAAAAAATTATTCCTGTATGATTGTCGATTCCTGAACGCTATTGGTCAATACCAATTTCACGAGTTCGGGGACTGATTTCACACTCATTTTTTTCATGACACTTGCACGATGTGCCTCAACCGTTTTTAACGAAATATTTAATTCGGATGAAATGACCTTGTTTTGCTTTCCAGCAACAATTCCTTGTAACACTTGAATTTCTCTTGGGGAAAGTAGGGCAAATTTGGCTTCCGCTTGGGCGTTTTCTTGCTGTTTTTCACGATTGGCTTTATCTTCGCGTAGTGCTTTATTAATACTTTCAATCAGAACTTGATCATTAAAAGGTTTGGTCAGAAAATCAATGGCGCCAGCTTTCATGACACGTACTGCTAGTGGCACATCGCCATGACCACTGATAAAAATAATTGGCAGCGTCGCGCCGATGGAATTTAATTTCGCTTGTAATTCCGGTCCGCTCATTCCCGGCATGCGCACGTCCAATAAAAGACATCCATGCTGTTCATTCACATATTCGTCCAAAAAATCTTGCGCGCGCGTATACGCTTTGGCTTTTAATCCAACGGATTCAATAATCCATAATAAGGATTCGACCATCGCTTGGTCATCATCCACGATGTAGACAATGGGGTTTTCTGTTGACATCACAATCTCCTTTTTTAATTGACAGGTAAAATAAATCGAATCCAACTATGATGATTCGTGTTGGGATTAATGAGAAATTGGCCGCCATGTGCTTCAATAATCGATCGGCAAATCGCGAGTCCCATTCCACGGCCATGCGCTTTGGTTGTGAAAAATGGCTCAAAAACTTTTTCCGTCATATCTTTCGGGAACCCCGGCCCGGAATCTTGGACGGTAATTTGAATGGTATTGATATCTGCCGATTTTGTTTGAATATGAATGCGACGTTTGGACTGCGTAGTATCTTGCATGGCATCAATGGCGTTTTGAATTAAATTTAATAATACCTGCTGAATTTGAATTTTATCCGCAAAAATCATTTGCAAATCTTTCGCAAAATCAAAATCAATTTTCGTTTTCGATGCATTTAAATCCGTTCGACTTAAAGATACGGTTTCGCGAATAATACTGTTCATTTTGCAGGGTGTTTTAAATAATTTTCCCTTACAAAAAAAGTTTTTTAAACGATGAATAACTTCGCCCGCGCGCTCAGCTTGCGTGACCGCTTTTTTCATAATCTCGATCACTTGATTGGTATCGTGCTGGTTGTTTTGCAAATATCGGACGCATCCTTGCGTGTAATTCACGACGGCCGCGAGGGGTTGACTAATTTCATGTGCCATCCCCGATGCCATTTCTTCCATGCTACTTAAACGAGAAACATGCGCCAATTGTTGGCCGCGTAAACGGGCTTTTTTGTCTAACACACGATCGGTGACATCGCGTGTCGCGGATTGAATTTCTCGAATCAAACGATTTTTTTC
Organism: Gammaproteobacteria bacterium; assembly: GCA_013287885.1. Taxonomy (GTDB): domain Bacteria; phylum Pseudomonadota; class Gammaproteobacteria; order DSM-16500; family DSM-16500; genus JABDCZ01. The sequence goes on along the minus strand of JABDCZ010000044.1, from coordinate 9,339 downwards.
ATCATAAATATGACGAATATTGCTTTCAAACCATCGATAATCTCCTTCTTTTCGACGCATGCGATACATCAATGTGTGATGCTTTGAATTTTCTTTGCGACGATTAAAGGCTTTTTTTAATTTTCCGACATCTTCATAATGAATGAATTTATAAGAATTGTAATTTAACAATTCTTCGGGGGTGTATCCCAATTGCGTTTTGCAAGAAGGTGAAATATAAAGATAAGTACCATCCGGTGCATGTCTCGAAATAACATCCGTCGCATTTTCGGCGAGTAAATGAAAACGCAATTCACTTTCCCTTAATTTTGTTTGTAGCAATTCATTTTCATGAATATTTTTAATCAAAAAACCCGCCATGTGATAATAAAGTTCAATTTGATTTTGTAATTGCAGCAGGAGAGCCTCTCCTTTTTCATGGAGTTCGGTTTCTATATTTTTATATTGCGTAATAACATGATGTGTTACCAATGCCGCCGCTTTATTGGGTATGTTTCCATGGAGTAGTGTAATGAAGGTTTTACATAATCCTTTTATGCCATTTTTTCGGATGTAACGGGTTTCGGCGGACCATTTTTTTTCGTCTGGCAAAATTTCTTGAATAATTTTGGGGAAAGGATGATGTTGTTGATAAATTAAATTGAGAGATTTTCCAATGGCTTCTTTTTTATGATAACCAAAAGTTGCGATCGCGCCTTGATTCCAGTCGATAATACGCCCGGTACGATCTAATAAAACCGCACTTTCTGTAATGGCTTCAAATAAAGATTGAGCATATTCCATAAGCATCCTTGCATCTTGCGACTTTTTCTTGGAAAATTCTCGTGACAAACATCTTATCACAGAAATTGTGAGAAATCAGGAGGCCACGCATTGCGTATTCATATTTTAGGGGTAGCCGGGACTTTTATGGCGGGCGTTGCAACGATTGCGCGTGATGCGGGTCATGATGTCGTTGGTTCGGATTTTAATATTTATCCTCCGATGAGCACGTTGCTTGAAAACGCAAAAATCCCTTTTTTTCAAGGATATGATGCAGCAAACATTGATCCTGCGACCGATGTGGTGATTGTCGGGAATGTGATTTCACGCGGAAATCCTGCGATGGAATATGTCCTCGCACAACATATTCCTTATGTGTCGGGGCCAGAGTGGCTGCAAAAAAATGTTTTGCAAAAAAAGAAAGTGATCGCCGTCTCCGGTACGCATGGAAAAACGACGACGACAAGTCTTTTGACTTGGATTTTAGAATATGCGGGTTTGAATCCTGGTTTTTTAATTGGTGGTATCCCAGAAAATTTTGGTGTTTCCGCGCGTTACGGTGCCGATCCTTTTTTTGTGATTGAAGCCGATGAATATGACAGTGCATTTTTTGATAAAAGATCGAAGTTCATTCATTACCACCCCGATATTCTTATTTTAAATAATCTCGAATATGATCATGCTGATATTTTTCCTAATCTGGATGCGATTAAACAACAATTTCATTATTTAATACGTACGGTGCCGGGGAACGGTCGTATTATTCAAAACGGAAAAGATGACAATTTGCCAAGCGTATTAGCAAAAGGCTGTTGGACGGAGACGACTTCTTTTGGTGCTCCAGATAGCGCGTTTCGCGCTGAATTGTTGAGTAATGACGGAAGTCATTTTGCCGTTTTGCATCAAGGCCAAAAGGTAGGGGAGGTCAAGTGGAATTTACTTGGGTTACATAATATAGATAATGCGCTTGCGGCTATTGCTGCAGCAGAAACGGCCGGTGTGTCGGTCGCGGATGCCTTGGCTGCCTTACCGTTATTCAAAAATGTGAAACGCCGTTTAGAAGTGAAAGGAAACATTTCAGGGATTACCATTTATGATGATTTTGCACATCATCCCACCGCGATTGCGACGACGCTTGCGGGCCTGCGCGCCAAAGTCGGTTCTTCCCGTATTGTCGTGGTGTTGGAGTTTGGTTCTCACACCATGCGCATGGGGGTGCACGCGGCTACGATACAAGCGTCCCTGACGAATGCCGATATGGTGGTTTGTAAAAAGCCTGAGTGGGATCTAGAATCAGTACTAAAATCGTTTACTCAGCCGACAATGCTACTAGATTCCCCCGAAAGTATTGTAGAAAATTTAAGTAGAGAGCTTCGTGCCGGTGACCATGTAGTCGTGATGAGTAATTCTTCCTTTGGGGGTATTCATCAGAAATTGATGAGTGCGCTGTCAGGGTCGGCGAACTAACATGATTTCTGGCGATCAATGCCGGATTTTCAACGTTTTTTCTTGACTTAGACCGAAAAATCAATGATAATTCGGTTTATGGACTATATAAAACGTAAAATCACGCCTTATCTAAAGCAGACACTTACCAGAGGTAAAAGCATTCTTTTATTGGGTGCGAGGCAAACGGGGAAGACGACCGTTATAAACCATGAAATTAAACCCGATATTAGCTATTCATTCGCGAGCCTTATTACTCGACAACGATATGAGTCGAATCCAGCATTACTGGAAAGTGAGCTGCAAGAGCAAGTAAAAAAATATCCGAATCCGCCTATCGTTTTTATCGATGAGGTGCAAAAAATACCTCGAATAATGGACATTGCTCAGCATCTTATAGATTATAAAGCGGCGCAGTTTATTTTAACCGGTTCTTCTGCTCGTAAGTTAAAAACCGGCAAAGATTTAAATTTATTACCTGGAAGAGCGATATCTTTTACGATGTCGCCTTTGATATATCAGGAGTTACCGGAGCCGAAACCAACACTCGAAAGTATTTTATTATACGGAACGCTACCCGGAATTATTCTTGAGACAGAAAACAATATCAAAGATACCGATCTTTATAGCTATGTCACCACTTATCTTGAAGAAGAAATTCGTGCAGAAGCTTTAGTGCGGAATATTGGACATTTTTCGCGATTTTTAGAAATTGCGGCTGGAGAATCCGGAAAACAAATTAATTTTAGTCGTTTATCACAAGATATTGGAATAGCGGATACCACCATTGCAAATTACTATCAGGTTTTGGAAGATTGTCTTATTGTCTTAAGAATTGATCCATTAGATCATAGCAGAACAAAAAGGCGTTTGATTAAATCCCCCAAATATCTATTTTTTGACATGGGTGTTCGTCGTGCATGCGCGAATGAAGGAATAAAATTATCTCAGAAAATATTAGCAGATTTATTCGAGCAATATGTTGGAATTGAATTAGTTTATCAAAGTCATTTAATTTCACCGAATATTAAAATTAGACATTGGCGCGATTCAGCAGGACCTGAAGTGGATTATGTGATAGATCAAGCACAAACCTATATACCTATTGAAGTGAAGTGGACCGATAAGCCAAATTCTCAAGATGCAAAAAATATTAAAAAATTTATCGAAGAATATGAGGTGAAACTTGGGTTTATTGTTTGTCGTACCCCTCGCCGTTATAAAATTACTGAAAATATTATTGCCTTACCATGGGAAGAAATTAGTGTAGTTTTTGATAATTAGTTAACCTTTCATCTTCCGCGGATCAAAAAAGGACAAATTCTAGCAATCCTAGCCACGATGTCAAGAATCAATTGCCTTTTGCCATCTATCGCAGATAATATTGCTCTATGGCATAATTTAAAAAACATTCGAGATATTTTGCATGAACCATCAACAATCCATCGAAGAATTTACCTTTGCAGGGACAATCTTAGGATTAATATCTTATATTGTGGTTATCCTGATCGTCATCATTGCTATTTAAAAGAGTATTATGAAAAATATTAAAATAACTATTAGCACTACGAATCAATATCTTCCTGAACAATCTTCCTATGACACGCATCGTTTTTTGTGGTCTTACGAAATCACTATCGAGAATGAAAGCGATGAAATTGTTCAGCTTCTTAATCGTTATTGGCGAATTACAGATATGACAAGTCGTATTGAAGAAGTACGCGGGCCAGGAGTGGTAGGGTTACAGCCGATTATTAAACCTGCCAAAAAATTTTCTTATACCAGTTTTTGTCAACTCATTACTCCGCAAGGTGCAATGGAAGGCCATTACGAAATGCAAACGTTGAATGAGGAACGTTTTACCGTTCCTATTCCTAAATTTGTGTTATCTACGACGTTATCAGATGTGTGGAAAAGTAAACTGCATTAATGTCGAAGTTGAATATGCAATTCCTTATTGATATCTTTGGCTTCATGAAGTTTATCAGAGAGCGATTGCATCGTGACCGACGTATTTTGAATGAGATCCTCGTATTTTTTTGATATTTGAAAAAAATGCGTTTTGTACGCAACTATTTCATCTTTGGATTGTTTAATGGTAGATTGATAATTTTTTTCTTTTTCAACGAGCGCAACTGTTTTTTTAGTTTGCATCGATAATTCATCTTCAAGAGATTTTATTTGATTTTGATTTAAAAGAGATTGTTCTTTCAACTGTAAATCTAATGCTTCATTTTTTTTAATTTGCATCGATAATTGATCTTCAAGAGAGTTTATTTGATTTTGATTTAAGCTAGACTGTTCTTTCGATTTTAATTCTAATGTTTCATTTCTTTTTTGTGATTCTATTAATTTTAAGTCGAAATTCTTTTCTGTTTCAGATACCGCCAATTTTAACTCTTTAATAATATTTTCTTTCTCTTCGATATTTGTTTTTTGTTTTTCGAGTGCTTCGACACATAACTCTTCATGAATTTTTAAATCGTTCATAAAGTCAAATGCATCTTGAAAACCTTTAGGTAACTGTATTTTTAATCCAGGGCGTGTTTTTTTTAAATGACACAAACTAAGTAAAGCATCTTTATCAAAAACATGTCGAGAAACCATTAATGTAGTCACGGACTTATTTTCTGCCAATGCGTCAAGTATTTTTGCTAAATCACCCTTTCGCTTCATACCGTACATTCTTGCAATGGAAAAATTATTTTCGGAATAATGCGGGGAATTTACGATCCATACCCCATCGTACATAAAACGTCTCTGCATATTTTTTGGAGGTTGAATTTTTCCTAAAAAAGATTTAGTGGGTAAGTCATAAATATAAGAACTTTTATTGGAGGTGAGTATGACTTGCAAGTCTTTTTCTGATAAAACCTCGATGTCTTGTAATATTTTACCTGAGGCAGATATGGCGCTATATAATTGCTGATTAATATGACCATCTTTCCCTTTAAAAATAAATGCGCTTTCTCCCTGATTAAATTTATCTAAAGAAATGAGATAATTAAAGGGAGAATTATTGTGTAAAAATTTCATTTTGGAGCCGAGTGGTACGAATTCCGCTTTTAGTTTAGAGATATCTTTAAGAGAATTTTTCCCTAATTTTGCAGCTATTCCTTGAGGTAAAATAAGTTGATCGTGTTGATCAAGTACCACATCACCGAAGTAATAGTTTTTTTCGAGTTTAAATTTTTTAGGACAAAATTCTTTTTTATTTGAAGGTCCAACAAAAAAGATTGCATTCGGATAAAAACCACTTACACCATATACACAACCATAGTGTTTATAAAGGGAAACAGGAGAACCATTCTTTTTGGCAGACTGAAGATTATCGATTTGAAATGTATCGTATATTTGCAAAGTATCGACGTTAAGGATGGAAACTTGTCCCACATTATTACCAAAAGCAATATATTCTGGGTCATCTAAGAGAATTGAGCTAGTGGTCGTGGTACCTGTTTTCAAAGAGTGAGAGTACCTAGCCCTTTGCTCACTCAAACCTAATTTTAAATCGTAGCGTTCTACACTTAGGCACTCAGAATTGATTGATTCAAAAATAATAATTTTATTATCCCCAATGTAAGTCGCATGAGAAATTAAATTTGATTCAAGATCATCTATTTTTTCGGTGCTACATACAAGGTGATTGCCGATTTCCACAACTTGTGGGCTACTTTCCTTTAATTCACTAATAAAATCCTTTATATCTTTCATTATCTATCCTATTTGATTGGTAAAGTTATGTGATAACGGACATTGCTAATCGGTGTCAATGTTTTTAATGAAAGGGCGGAGCGTATTTGTTTGATTGAAACCGTAAGGAAGCGCCCACAGAACTCGTCGTCCCGCGGCTTGTTCGACTATTCTCAAAAGTTCCCCTCTCCCACAAGTGGTAGAGGGGATTTTAAAAGATAGTTCCCCTCTACCGCTTGCGGGAGAGGGGTAGGGGTGAGGGTCTGTACTAATTCTCACTTTTTAATGTTTTTCATATCAGCAACGGCTTCTTTTGGCTTATTAATAAGCTTTCGAATAGCGTCTTCTGATTGATGTAACATTTTGCTATTTAATAATGTTGTTAACTCAGTGACTGCAGTCATATTTCCATTCATAAACTGTTCATTGAGATAAGGTTGACATTCTTTACGTAAATTTTTTCTATATTCTTCTGCTTCAACCTTTGCTTCTTTTCTCGCAAAATGCCCACGCATATGTGATTGAATGACAATTGCGGCGCTATCTTTTTTCCGATAGGCGGAAAGCATTTTTTTAATCGCATCATCCGTTGTAAGTTCATCCGGTGATTGATCATACTTATCGACTGATAGTAAGGATTCTTTAATAGGTTTTGTCAATAAAAATTCAACGATCTCGGTCTGATTGAAACGGCAGGCGATATGCAAAGGTGTTTCTCCGCTTTCGTCGTCCTGAGCATTGATATTGGCTCCTTTTTCGACGGCTTGTTTCACGAGGAGAAGACCGTCTTGTTGTTTTGCGCCTTGGAATAAAGCGGCAGTCGCAATCATTTTTTCTGTTTCTGTTAATTTTGATTCGACACTTTTGTTTTCTAATGCTGGTTTTTTACTTAGAATCGATAAGAAATTATCTGCTTCTTTGCTGCTCTTGCTTGATCGCTTTAAGATAAAGCTAACCGCAACTTCATCATTTGCTTTGCACATCCGGGACAAAATGGTGTCACCGTTGTCATTTTTTGCTTCTAAGTCGGCACCTTGGTGAAGTAAGAAATCTGCCGCAGCGAATTTTTTATTTTTAAGGCAATAAAAGAGTAAGGATTCTCCCTCATGCTCTACACCAATGTTGGCACCTCCTTTTAAAGCAAATTTCATTAGCGCGAGATTTTCTGTTGTGGTTGCGGTATATAAAAGTTCGTTGAATATAGATTGGGGTTTTATGTGTTCTTCTATAAATTGTCCTGCCTTTTCAAAAAACTCTTCTTGATTTTTTTGCATTTTTTCTAATTCTTGCGTATGTTTTTCTTCTCGTTCTTTAAGCAATTTTTTCATAGATTCTTCTAATGTTGTAAGCTCTGATGTATGTCGCCCTTCTTGTTTTTTAATCTCCCACTGTACATATTTAATTCTTTTCACTTTAAGCTTTTTTTTATATTCTTCTAGTCGCGCTTCTTGTTCTTTAAGCAGGTTTTTAGTGGATGCTTCTAATGCTGCAAACTTTTGCGTCCACATGGTTTCTAGGTCTTGAATTTTTTTTTGTTCTTCTGATGGCTTCACCTCTGGCATAGGTTGTGAAGCTGGTGGGGTTGTAACAGGTTGCGTAGGTTGTGAGGCTGGTGCTGGTGTAGTTGGAGTTGTAACAGGTTGCACAGGCTGAGAAGCTGGTGCAGGAGTCGCAGGGGTTGTAGTAGGTTGTGCGGTTACTTCTGGCGTAGTTGTATTACTTAACATATATTTTCCTTGTATTTATATTTATTATAAAACTAAAAAAGTTGCTTCTAATCGGCTTTGTCATCCTGAACGCCGTGAAGGATCAGTTTAAGTCTACATTATGGTGATGAATTAAACCGATCCTTCACTGCGTTCAGGATGACCTATCCCAAATGGATCCATTACGACATTGCCAATCGTTATCAAAAGTTTTTAGCAATGGGTCAATAATATTGTTGTCTTTGACAAAAACATTCAGCTCGCGGTTTTTGTCGAAAGAAGGTTTGGTTAAATTGGTTGATCCCAATATCACGATTTTTTTGTCAATGACGATGACTTTTGCGTGAATAAAATATCGATGTTTAAAACAAATTTTTACGCCTGATTTTTTTAAAAATTCCCATTTTTTTTGTGTGGGGTTTTGGCCTTCTGTCAGTATTTCAACTTTCACGCCGCGCTCTGCAGCTTTCGCGAGCGCACCAATGATTTGATAATCACTGACGGATTGTGCATAAATCTTTATTTCTTTTTCTGCATGATTAATAAAATTTAAAATGGTAGAACGACTATTATCAGGGCTAAAAATAAGGTTGGGATGATTGGGAGTAACTTTTTGATGTAAAGCATCGGCTTTGTAAATCTTTTCGATTTCTTGTACTTGGCTTGGATCATCAATCAAAATCGCAAAATTCCGCTGATTTTTGAAAGAACTTTTCGTGAGATTCATCGTCATGACGAGCGCTTTTTGATGATCGAAAATAAAAGTTTTTTGATGCAACAATTGAAAAGCAGGGTTAGGCGTTAAGACATTAATATTTGCGGCTTTCAGTTTTTGTATAGCGTCTAGATTTTGTGTTGCATTTTTATAGGGGAGGGGTTCCAGCATCACGTTAACATTTTTACCTGATTTTTTAGCATGAATTAATGCATCGATAAAAACAGGGTCGGTGAGTCCATATAAAATAAGGTCGATAGATTTCGCTTGTTGCATCAGTTGTAAAATGGGTTCGCGGCCGTCATTGGGTTCAATGATGAGTGTGTTTGCGTGAATGGATGCGCTGAAAAGAATGATGATGAAAGCGAAAAAATTTTTTATGGTATGCATAGTGTCATCGTTATTTTTATTATAAGGTTGCGTATTATGATGGTTTTGTTTGGAATATACAAGTGAGGGTTTATAGCAATTCTCTGCGATTAAATCACATCCCTTCCTGCAAACGCATGCGCAAGCGTGCCGCTATCAATATATTCTAATTCACCACCCAGCGGGACACCGTGTCGGATGCGGGTGACTTTGATGGGGTAGGGTTTAATAAGTTCGGAAAGATAATGTGCGGTTGCTTCGCCTTCGACCGTTGGGTTGGTCGCAACAATAATTTCTTTGAGATTTTCATCGGAAAGAAAGAGAGATAATTGTGGAATGCCTATTTCATTTGGGCCAATGCCATCGAGCGGAGAAAGATGCCCCATTAACACGAAATAAAAACCGCGATAATTTCCCATTTGTTCAATTGCAAAAATATCCGCGGGACTTTCAACGATACATAATAGAGTAGAATCACGAGCGGTGGTTTGGCAGAGTTTACAAAGTGGATGTTCGCTAAACGTACGGCATTTTTGGCAATGTTTAATATCTTGCATGGCATCGAGTAACGTTTTCGCGAGATGTTTGCCACGTTCACGATTGCGTAAAAGTAATTGAAAAGCCATGCGTTGCGCTGTTTTGGGGCCG
>JABDCZ010000043.1:0-14964 GCA_013287885.1 Gammaproteobacteria bacterium | reverse complement strand
TCGGCTTTCTTATCAAAAAAAGCTTAAGCGCAAATCAATCTCCTATTGTTCCCGTCTCTGCGATGAAAGTTGAATACTCAGAATGGCAGCCAAAATTACTGGCAAGCGGCAGTTTGCGCGCGATTAAGGGTGTCAATGTGACGACAGAATTATCTGGTATGGTAAAACAAATATATTTTACCCCCGGAAGCGATGTTACCCTAAATCAAGTATTAGTACAGCTCAATGCAGATACTGAAATTGGTCAATTGCAATCATTACTCGCGCAAGAAGCGCTGGCGAAAATAACGTATGAACGCGATAAAAAACAATTGGCGATTCATGCGGTCAGCCAACAAACCGTGGACACTGACTACCAAAATCTCAAAAGTTTAGACGGTCAAGTCATAGAACAAGCCGCAACGGTTGCAAAAAAAACCATTCGCGCACCATTTACCGGGCGAGTCGGTATTAATAATGTCAATCCTGGGCAATTTTTAAATCCGGGTGACACTGTCACTTCATTGCAAACATTAGATCCTATTTATGTTGATTTTTATATGCCACAACAAACGTTATCGGATTTACGAACGGGATTAACCGTGAATATTGAGTCAGATAATGCAAAAGACATTTTTCATGGAAAAATTACCACCATTAATCCCGCAGTCCAAGTGAATACACGTAATGTTCTCGTAGAAGCGACCGTTTCAAATCCGAAACATTTATTGACACCGGGTGCATTTGTGAATGTCGAAGTTTTAACGGGAAATAGAAAAAATCTTTTGACAATTCCTGAGACCGCCGTCAGTTATAACCCTTATGGAAGTATTGTGTATGTCATCACAAATAAGGGCAAAGATGAAAAAGGTGACAAGCTTATTGTCGAACCTGCTTTTGTGATAACGGGCGAAACGCGCGGTGATCAAGTGGCTATTTTGAAAGGGATAAAGAAAGATGATCTTATCGTCACGAGTGGACAGTTAAAATTGAAGAATGAATCACGCGTGACGATTGATAATAAAGTGGTGCCGACGGATAGTCCTCTTACAACCTCTGCGAACGAGCATACTTGAAATGCGTTTTACTGATATTTTTATTGAAAGGCCTGTACTTGCGATTGTCGTAAGCCTCATGATTTTTGTATTGGGTGTACGCTCGATTGGTCTTTTATCAGTAAGACAATATCCTTATACGCAAAATGCTATCGTGACGGTTTCCACAACTTTTATCGGGGCCGATCCTGACATTGTGGCAGGATTTATTACGACTCCTTTAGAACATTCCATCGCGCAAGCGAATGGTATTGATTACATGACATCATCAAGCACGCAAAGTACCAGTATTATTACTGTTAATTTACGTTTAAATTATGATGCAGAAAAAGCACTTGCGGACATTAATACGAAAGTAAATGCAGTGTTAAATCAGTTGCCTATCAATTCTCAATTACCGGTTATTACTGTGCAAATCGGTCAAACCATTGATGCGATGTACCTTGGTTTTTATAGTAATGTTTTGAAAACTAATCAAATTACCGATTATTTAATTCGTGTGGTCCAGCCTAAGTTGCAAACTATTCCGGGTATTCAGCAAGCAGAACTTCGCGGCGATCAAGAAATTGCGATGCGTGCATGGTTGGATTCGAAAAAATTAGCGGGTTTTGGTTTAGCGGGGAGTGATATTGTGCGCGCCCTCGCAACTAACGATGTCATCTCAGCAGTCGGTCGTACCGATGGCAATATGTCTACGATGAATATTAAGGCGAGTACTAATTTAACGAGAGAAGAAGAATTTCGTCGAATGGTGGTGAAAGCGGACAATGGTGCCATTATTCGTTTGGGAGATGTATCAGATGTATCATTGGGCGCAACGAATTACGACACATCCGTCAATTTTAATGAATTGAAAGCGGTATATATTGGAATTTTGGTTGCTCCCGATGCGAATTTATTAACGGTAATCAATGACGTTAAAAAAATGTTTCCGGAAATTCAAAAACAATTGCCAAAAGGCTTAAATGCGCAAATTGTTTATGATTCCACTGATTTTGTGAATAGTTCCATTAAAGAAGTGATCACGTCCCTCATCGAAGCGCTATTAATTGTGGCAGTGGTTATCTTTTTATTTTTAGGTTCGATTCGATCGGTGAGCATTCCTTTAGTCACCATTCCGCTTTCATTGCTCGGCGCTTTTTTTGTGATGTATTTGTTTGGCTATTCTATTAATTTATTGACGCTCCTCTCATTAGTGTTAGCTATTGGTTTGGTTGTCGATGACGCCATTATTGTGGTGGAAAATGTCCAAAGACACATGGAAGAAGGCGCGACCGCGATTCGTGCTTCTATTCTTGGCGCAAGGGAGCTTGCGAATCCTATTATTGCCATTACGGTGGTTTTGCTTGCGGTATATGTACCGATTGGATTTTTGGGTGGTTTGACTGGCGCAATATTTGTTGAATTTGCATTTACTTTAGTGGGTGCTGTCACCATTTCGGCGATTATTGCTTTGACACTTTCCCCGATGATGAGTTCAAAATTATTGACATCCAATGTTCACCAGGGACGATTGGTTAAATATATTGATCAAAAGTTTGAGCAATTAAAAATAAAATATGAAGGCGCTTTGCAGGATAGTTTGGACCATTTACCCGTGACAGCTGTATTTGCTGTTATTGTTTTAACAAGTATTTATTTTTTATATGCGACTTCAAAACATGAATTAGCACCTGTCGAAGATCAGGGAATTATTATTTCGCAGTTAACGACTGAACCCAATGCTTCATTACATCAAACTGAATTGTATTCCAATGAAGTTTTCAAAATTTATCAATCATTTCCCGAAACGGAACGCGTTTTTCAATTGAATGGTATTAATGGCTTAAATTCCGCGATTGTTGGGATGGGTCTAAAAGCATGGGACAAAAGAAGTCGCACTTCCAATCAATTACAACCTTTGGTGCAAAAAAAATTGAATGGCATAACGGGAGCTATTATTGCGGCATTTCAATTACCTCCTTTGCCCGGTTCGCGCGGAGTGCCGGTGCAATTTGTCATTACGTCAACGGATCCTTTTGATCGATTAAATGAAGTGAACCAAACATTTTTAGATGAAGTGCGAAAAACTGGGATATTTATTTTTACCGATACCGATTTAAAAATTGATAAAGCCCAAACCAATATAGTTTTAAATCGTGATAAAACCGCTGAATTTGGCCTAACTATGAGTGATGTCGCGAGTACATTAGCAGGATTAATAAGCCAGAACTATATTAATTATTTTAATTATAGTGGCCGCTCTTATCAGGTAATTCCGCAATTAGATCGCGATCAACGTTATAATATGAAGCAAATTCTTAATTATTATATTAATACGTCAACCAATCTTTCCATTCCATTTGGAACAATTGCTGATTTAAAAACTATTGTGGTACCAGAATCATTAAATCATTTTCAACAATTAAATTCTGCAACATTATCTGCAGTTCCAGCCCCAGGAGTCACAGATGGGGATGCTTTAAATCGTTTAAATGAAATTGCAGCAAGTATTTTACCACAAGGATATACGATTGATTATGGTGGTCCCTCACGACAATTTATTCAAGAGGGGAATGCGCTGGTTACAACATTTTTCTTTGCGTTAATCGTCATTTTCCTTTCACTTGCTGCGTTGTTTGAAAGTTTTCGTGATCCTGTGATTGTTTTAATTAGTGTACCCATGTCAATTTGCGGCGCACTCATTTTTATTTGTTTAGGGGTAGGAGGCGCGAGTTTAAATATTTATACGGAAGTAGGTCTTGTCACTTTAATTGGCTTAATCAGTAAGCATGGAATTTTAATGGTGCAATTTGCTAATGATTTACAATTGGAGGGATTAGGGAAGCGTGAATCCATTGAAAAAGCGGCAGCCATTCGTTTACGTCCCATTTTGATGACAACCGCTGCGATGGTTTTTGGTGTTATCCCATTAATTACCGCAACCGGCGCGGGCGCCGTCAGTCGTTTTAATATTGGATTAGTGATTGGTACAGGATTAAGTATTGGGACTTTATTTACTTTATTCGTGGTTCCTGCGATGTATATGTTTCTTGCAGAAGATCATTTGAAGAAAAAAGCCATTGTGGATGCGATAAGAAAAGATATGGTGATAGATTAAGTTTTTCCTGTAGATTTTCTTGATTTATCAATTTCTATCGACTAGGATAATGACGTTTTAGAAAAATAATAATAATATTAAAAAAGGAATGTCTATGTTTCCCTCTAATAAGTTAACGCCTTCTGAAATTGAATTAAAAAATAATCTCGTTAAACAAGTTATTTCTTCTGGCCTTGATGATGTTAAGCCCATTAAAATTTCTGTTGAACAAATGACAGAATTTAGAAATGCAATTACACAAGTTTTAATTGAAGAAAAAGTTCCTGCCATTAAACATGATCGTATTATCGATGCATATGTTAAAACTATCGACTTCTATCAATACATGTCGGAAGCTAATACTCGAAAGCTTTTAACAAATCTTGATGAAGCGAAGCAAAATAAATTGTTTGTTGAAAATCAAAAATTACCTGCAGAAATTGATCGTCTGTTTAATCAAGTGGGCTATCCGCAACAAGGTGCAGCACATCAAAAAATTAATGATCGTGTTTTAAATATTCCAGTATTTAAAGATGTCCTTGCGAATTTTGCAAAAGTTATCGCGAAAGAAGCGGTGGAAAAAGCTAATGAACCTTCGCCGATGAGATTCGGTCGGGGGTAGCTGTTATCAACTATGTCATGCCAGCATGCTTAAAGGTGGCATAAAAACATGCTGGCATGACAGATTTCTTATTTCGCGACACTGACCAAATATATACTCATGTTTTCAAGCAACGTTTTTCTTCGCACCTAATCCACCCACCACCCAGCGCCTGATATAACGCAGCAGTATCAGCATAGCGCGCGGTCTCAGCTTTAATGCGCGCGATCACCGTTTGTTGATATTGTTGTTCAGCAGTCAGCAACGCCAAATAATCCACGCCGCCTAATCGATATTGTCCTTGAATTAATCGTAAATTCTCGCTCGCTGAGTTTTCTGCATTGACGTTTGCTTGATAAGCTTTTGCATCATATTCAATGGCGCGCAAGCTATCTGCGACATTTTGAAAAGCCGTCAGCACCGTTTGACGATATTGTTGAAAAGCATTTTGATAAGCGGCAATAGCTGCGCGTCGCTGTGAGATTAGCGCACCTCCTTGAAAAAGCGTTTGTCCGAGATTAGCGCCATAATTCCAAATATTATTGATTGGATTAATGAGATTACTCAGGATTTCAGATTCATAACCCCACATTGCGCTAATGGTTAATTGCGGAAATAAATTTGCAGTGGCGACCCCGATATTTGCACTTGCAACATGTAATAATGCTTCACTTGCCTGAATATCCGGTCTTTCGCGAACTAATGTAGAAGGAAGTGTGACAGGTAGTTTTTCTGGTAAATGTAATTTTTTAAGATCTATCAGCGGAATTGTCGTTTCACTTGGCAATTTTCCTATTAATACAGCAAGTGAATGTTGGGTGATCGCGAGATTTTTTTCTAAAGGCGGTAGCGTTGCCTTAGTCTGATCGACTAATGTTTCTTGTGTTAAAACAATTTCTTTGGAAATCCCACCTAATTCAAACTGCTTTTGAAGTATATTTAATTGTGATGAAAATGCTTCAATTAAGCTTTTCGTTGCATCAATTTGCGCTTGTAAGGCACTCGCAGTAATGGCATTCGTTACAATATTTGAGGTGAGGGTAAGATAAGCTGCGATCAATTCATATTTTTCAAAATCCACATTAGCGCGCGACGCTTCCACTTGTCGTCGCAAAGCACCCCAAATATCAAGTGTATAACTGAGACTGACGGTTGCATCATAAAGATTAAACATGGAGTTCGATTTCGATTGCGTATCACCAAATTCTTGACCCGAAAACTGCTGTCTTTCTCCTGAAAATTGTCCGGTAATTTGAGGTAATAATAACGTACCAAACTGCGCTTTATAATTATCATATGCTTGGCGTAATGTGGCTCTTGCAGCTAGAATATTTGGGCTATGGCGAATTCCTTCGTTGACTAGATAATTAATTTCTTTGGAATGATAAATTTCCCACCAATCATTTTCGACATGTTGTCCGATAATAAATTCTTCTGACTTACCTGCCTCCCCTTTCGTTGCCACGGTTTTGGTGGGTAATGGTTTTTTCGTATATTTTTGTGTGGGCGGGGCGGCGGGCGGATGAAAATCTGGGCCCATCATACATGCGGATAATATGCTAAATACTAATAATAAAAGGAAATTTCGCATGTAGACATCCTGTTCCATCAGAGTCTTCCGTCATTAACTATGTCATGCCAGCATGCTTTCCGCTTCCATCCAGTGGGCATGTAGCGAAGACGCTTGGATGCCAACTGAAAGCGCGCTGGCATGACAAATGTTGCAACAAGTTATTCTAGATTACCATTGCTATTTTGTCGATCTACGGTCATAACCTGCTCAATTTTCAAAGATTAATAAATAATTTTTATTTAGCTTGTATGTAACCCCCTCTTTCTTATAGAATAGCGCCGTTATTATTGCGGGGTGGAGCAGCCTGGTAGCTCGTCGGGCTCATAACCCGAAGGTCGTTGGTTCAAATCCAGCCCCCGCTACCAAGTTTGAAGCCAAAATAAGAAAACCCCGGCCGGGGTTTTTTTGTTTGTTCTTGAAATGGGCATTGGGCCCTTTTTTTTTATCAGTTATACTATTATGAAAAATGTTGCGACAACATTAAGCGAGCGACTAAGGTCGCTGGTGAATGCGATGGGTTATGAATTTGTTGGCTGCGAACTGCAAGGTCAAAGCCAACATGCTGTATTACGTATTTATGTCGATGGTGAGAAGGGTGTAACACTCACAGATTGTTCTAAAATTAGCCAACAAGTGAGCGCGGTGTTGGATGTGGAAGACCCCATACAGGGATCATATGCACTAGAAGTGTCTTCCCCTGGGTTAAATCGACCCTTATTTGAAATTGCACATTACCAAAAGCAAATCGGTAATCGCATAAAGGTACGTGTAGGCGCAAACGTCCACAATCGCCGAAACTTTGCGGGCGTATTATTGCGCGTGGAAGGAAGCGATATACATCTTTTAGTTGAAGGTGTTGAGATAGTGTTGCCTTTTTCTGACATAGAAAAGGCGAATGTAGTAGCAGACATCCGCTTAAAGTGAGGTTGGCATTATGAATAAAGAAATCTTGTTAGTTGTGGAAGCAGTTTCCAACGAAAAAGGCGTGGAAAGTGAAGTTATATTCGAAGCTATTGAAGCTGCGTTGGAAATGGCAACTAAAAAACGCGCAGGCCTTGATGTTGATGTAAAAGTGACAATTAATCGCAAAACAGGTGATTATACCACCGCACGTCGTTGGCAAGTGGTTGCAGAAACGGAAGAGGAATCAGAAGACTTTAACGAATTGACAGAAATGACCTTGAGTGAAGCGAAAAAACGTAATGCCGCTATTCAAGTAGGTCAATTTATTGAAGAGCCCATGGAATCTGTCGACTTTGGTCGTATTGCAGCCCAAAAAGCTAAGCAAGTTATTGTACAAAAAGTATTAGAAGCAGAACGTGCGCAAGTCGTTAACGCTTACAAAGAACGTTTGGGGCAGCTCGTGACAGGTGTCGTGAAGCGTGTCACGCGCGAATTTGTATTACTTGATTTAGGTAATAATGCAGAAGCGGTTTTATCCCGAACCGATATGATTCCTCATGAAGCAATGCGCATGGGTGATCGGGTTCGTGCATACCTTGCCGAAGTTCGGACAGACCTTAAAGGTCCTCAAATGGTCTTAAGCCGTACACGACCCGAAATGTTAATTGAGTTATTCAAAATTGAAGTACCCGAAATTGGCGAAGAATTGATTGAAGTAAAATCTGCTGCGCGAGATCCTGGGTCACGTGCTAAGATCGCGGTCAAAACGAATGACGGTCGCATCGATCCTATCGGCGCATGTGTTGGTATGCGTGGTGCGCGTGTGCAAGCGGTTTCTAGCGAATTAGGTGGTGAGCGCGTCGATATTGTGTTGTGGGATGATAATCCTGCGCAGTTAGTCATCAATGCCATGTCACCTGCAGAAGTTGCATCAATTGTGGTGGATGAAGATAGTCACACCATGGATATTGCAGTGAAAGAAGAACAATTAGCGCAAGCCATCGGACGAAATGGTCAAAATGTCCGTTTAGCGAGTGATCTTACAGGATGGAAATTGAACGTGATGACCGAAAGCCAAGCAAAATCAAAATCAGTACAAGAAGCAGAAAGTATTTTGCAATTTTTTAAAGATAAATTAGGTATTGATGACGATATTGCGACAGTGTTAACAGAGGAAGGTTTTACCACATTAGAAGAAATTGCGTATGTGCCTATTCAAGAGATGCTGGATATCGAAGGATTTGATAAGGCGTTAGTAGAGACTTTGCGTGAACGTGCAAAAGCTGCACTCTTAACCAAAGCGATTGCAGAAGAACAACAACTAGAAGGAGCTGAACCCGCGGAAGATTTACTCGAGATGGAAGGGATGAATAGGCATTTAGCCTATGTACTCGCCAATCATGGCATCATTACGCGCGAAGATTTAGCTGAACAATCCGTTGATGATTTGCTTGAAATCGGCGAGATTGAATTGGATGAGCAAAATGCAGCTAAATTGATTATGACAGCTCGAAAGCCATGGTTTGATGATCAAGCCTGAGAATCGAGTGAGGAGTTTCGATGGTTAAAAATGATATGGTGAACGTACAAGAGAAAAAGGATCCGACAAGATCTCCCAAAAAAAGAGGAGTATCTGTTGCTGATTTTGCGAAGGAATTAAGAATTCCGATCGATCGTTTATTCGTACAATTTAAAAATGCGAATATTAAAATCGAAAAAGAAGACGATATTGTATCTGAAAAAGAGAAACAAGAATTATTACGTTATTTGCAGCAACATCATGGTGGCAAGTCTGATGCGCAACCTGAAAAAATTATTTTGCGACGTGCAAAAACGAGCGAAATAAAGGTTGCAGGGACACAAGGCGAGAAAAAGACAATTTCAGTACAAGTTCGTAAAAAACGTACCTTCATTAAAAGACCGCTTCTTGAAGAAGAGGCAGCTAAATCCAAAGTATCAACGATTCCGTCAAAATCAGAAGTCATTGAAATCACAGAAATCCCACCCGTTGAAGTGGCTGCAGAATCCACACCTCTCGTGGAAGTCGTACCAATTGTTGCAGAAGTGCCTATGGATGCGTCTCCCATTGAAGTCGTCAGCACAGAAGTGGTCACAGAAGCGCCGGCAAAAGTTGAAGAAAAGAAACCTGGCATTGCGGAAAAACCAAAACCCAAGGGTAAAGCTAAACCCATGACTAGCAACACGAGTGAATCCGAAGAATCCGAAAGCGATCGCCAAAAAAGAAAGAAAAAGGGTGCTGGCGGTAGAGGACGAGATGATGCACATAAATACGACGCTATCTTAGGAAAGCGCGCTAATTTAGGTGCAGTGTTACGTTCCGGTGAAGAAGATGAGCCACATCGCCGAAGACGTGGTGGTCGTTCACGTAAAGCGATGGTGGGTGTCCAAGCATTTAATAAGCCAGTTGCACCGCAGATTCATGAAGTTGCGATTGCCGAAACGGTTAGCGTTGCTGATCTTGCTCAAAGAATGTCAGTTAAAGCGGCTGAAGTCATCAAAGTCATGATGAAGATGGGCGCGATTGTTACGATTAATCAAGTGATTGATCAAGAAACCGCAATTTTAGTCGTCGAAGAAATGGGCCACAAGGTTAAGCTCGTCAGTGCTTATGCATTAGAAGAATCTTTAGCCAAAAGTATGGAAGTGACGGGAGAAGGTGTATCTCGCGCACCTGTCGTTACTATCATGGGCCACGTTGATCATGGTAAAACCTCTCTTTTAGATTACATTCGTCGCACCAAAGTGACGGCGGGTGAAGCCGGAGGTATTACGCAGCATATTGGTGCTTATCATGTCGAAACTGAAAAAGGCGTGATTACCTTTTTAGATACACCAGGCCACGCGGCATTTACCGCAATGCGTGCGCGTGGTGCTAAATTAACCGATATCGTCGTACTCGTGGTGGCTGCAGATGATGGCGTCATGCCGCAAACTGCTGAAGCAATCAATCACGCGAAAGCTGCCGGCGTACCGATGGTGGTTGCCATTAACAAAATTGATAAACCAGAAGCGGATATCGATCGCGTCAAAAATGAATTGTCTAAACATGGCTTGATCCCAGAAGAATGGGGTGGTGATACGATGTTTATGCCGATTTCTGCGAAACAAGGCACTGGCATTGAACAATTGTTGGATTCTATTTTAGTACAAGCAGAAATATTGGAATTGAAAGCGGTCGCAGATGCGCCTGCACGCGGTGTTGTGATTGAATCTCGTTTGGATAAAGGTCGCGGTGCTGTTGCAAGTCTTCTCATTCAACAAGGTACCTTGCGTAAAGGTGATTTAATTCTTGCGGGATTTGAATATGGTCGTGTTCGTGCATTACATGACGAAACCGGTCAATTTGTCGAAAGTGCAGGACCTTCTTTACCTGTCGAAATTTTAGGATTATCCGGAACACCGAATGCGGGCGATGAATTTATGGTGGTGATGGATGAAAGACGTGCGCGTGAAGTTGCACTCTTCCGTCAAGGTAAATTCCGTGAAATTAAATTAGCACGTCAAAATGCTGCAAAATTAGAAAATATTTTGCAACGCATGGGTGATGACCAAAACGATAGTACTTTAAATATCGTCTTAAAAGCAGATGTTCAAGGATCTGCGGAAGCATTATCGCAAGCGTTATCAGAAATTTCGGTACCAAAAGTCAAAGTCAAAATTATCTCCAGTGGTGTTGGGGGCATTAACGAAACCGATGTGAATTTGAGCGTGGCATCGAATGCTATCATCATCGGCTTTAACGTTCGTGCTAACACGGAAGCGCGTAAATTAATTGAAGCAGAAGGTGTTGATCTTCATTATCACAGCATCATTTATGAAGTAATTGATGAAGTGAAACGTGCAGTGAGTGGATTCCTCGCACCGGAAATTCAAGAAAAAATTATTGGCCTTGCAGAAGTGCGCGATGTATTCCGTTCTTCCAAAATTGGAGCGATCGCGGGTTGTATGGTTCTTGAAGGTGTCGTTCGAAGAAACAATCCTATCCGGGTATTGCGTGATAATGTGGTCGTTTTTGAAGGAAGTTTGGAATCCTTACGTCGCTTTAAAGATGACGTCACAGAAGTTCGCAATGGTATGGAATGTGGTATCGGTGTGAAAAGTTATAACGATATTAAACCGGGTGATCAAATAGAAGTATTTGAAAAAATTGAAGTAAGAAGATCAATCTAATGCCAAAAAATCGTAATCGTCCGCAACGTGTTGCGGATTTAATTCAAGCAGCTCTCGCTAATATTTTACAGCGAGATGCTAAAAATCTACGTTTTGGTTTAGTGACTATCATTAGTGTCACCGTCGCGCATGATCTTTCTTTTGCGAAAGTGTACGTCAGTGTACTGGATGAATCTAAAGCAGTAGAAACCGTCAAAGCTTTAAATCATTCAGCAAAATATTTTCGTACCGCACTCGCAGGTGCTGTGAAACTTCGTATCGCACCAGAACTCAAATTTATCTATGATGATTCTATCGTTCGTGGTTCACGTATTACTTCATTGATCAATGAGGCTTTAGATAAAAAATAATGCAGAAAAATTTGAACGGTATCTTTTTATTAGATAAACCTTTAAATGTTAGTTCGAATCATGCTTTACAACGTGTCAAACGTTTGTTTCATGCAAAAAAGGCAGGTCATACTGGAAGTTTAGATCCACTCGCGACCGGAATGCTGCCGATTTGTTTTGGAGAAGCCACGAAATTTTCTCAGTTTTTATTAGAATCCGACAAAAGTTACCTTGTCACGGCAACACTTGGAATAAAGACAGCCACCGGTGATTCTGAGGGTGAAGTAATAGCTGAAAGACCCGTTGAAAATATTTCCAGAGAAAAAATCGAATCCGTTCTGCAACAATTTAGGGGAGTTATTCAACAAATTCCTCCTATGTATTCCGCAATCAAATATCAAGGCAAACCGCTTTATTCTTTAGCACGAAAAGGAATCGAGGTCGAAAGAAAACCCCGCGAAGTCAATATTTATGAGCTTTCCTTACAAGATGTCGGTGAAAAAAGTTTTTCCCTCGAGATTCATTGTAGTAAAGGCACTTATGTTCGTACTTTAATTGAAGATATTGGAGAGGAGTTGCAATGTGGTGCACATGTTTCACAATTGCGCCGTCCATTTGTCAATCCTTATCAACAGCATAAAATGTATACTTTTGAGGAAATTGAGTCGTTCACGGAATCTGCGTTAGAAAATACCCTCCTGCCGGTAGAAACTTCTCTCAATGCTTTTCAAGCCATAAAATTATCAACTTCAGCCGCTTTTTATATGCGGATGGGACAACCTGTCATGGTGTCACAGTTACATTACAAAGGTTTGGTGCGAATGTATTCGGACAACGATCGCTTTTTAGGCGTGGGTGAAGTGTTGGATGATGGTCGCGTTGCGCCGAGGCGGTTGGTCAAAACTTCGTGATGCTAGAGCGTAGAATGTAGGGTGGATTAGGCGTTTTTTTGAGTTGTATTCATCTTTTTAGCCCTGTCATGCCAGCATGCTTTAAGCTGGCATCCAGCTGAGCCCTTCTGGATGCCAGCTTAAAGCATGCTGGCATGACAGAATGGTTTCATATTACCGCCTAACCCCCAAACTCTTCGTCTCCTCCGGCTGTGGCTTTTCTATATTTTCAATGAGTGCCTCTAATTCTGATACTTTTTTTTGATAATGATTTAGTATCGATGTCTGCACATATGGGGGAACAATACCGCCACAGCCACCCATTCTTGAAATTGCTTTTGATGATTGAATAGACAATTGTTGTGCTTTCACCATCCCTTTTGCAGTTTCTAATTCATTTTTTAAAAGAGAGAGCGTTGCCGATTCTAAATCATTTAATCTCGTTTCGATTTCTTGCGATTCTTCTAAATTTTTTATTTGACGCTCTAAATCTTCCGCTTCTTTTTTATAGATACCTAATAATTTCGTCCGAAGGGAGGAAGGAATAAAACCATCCGTACCACCTGTTTTAACGTTTTCACTGGATTTTTGAAGGGATCTTTCTTGAGCTGCAATACGTTCTTTAGTACTAACTAATTTTTTTGTAAGTTCATTAATTTTATTTTCTCTATCGCTTAACATTTTTATTTCCTTTTTATTTGTTATTAATTCCAAAATCACTCAAAGTTTACAAGATAATTTCTATCATAGTCAATCTCCCGTTATCCCCCACTGACCGGGGGTATAGTGTCATGCCAGCATGTTTTTAGCTGGCATCCAGGAGGGTTTATTGAATGTCACGGAACTCGCTCCCCCGCGAAATGCATTTTTCAACTGAAAAAAATTCTGTTCTCGATAAACATCGTGATATCGTCGATTCACATTTTTATGATGTTGAAATAGTGCAACATAGAGTAATGGAACAATCAAAAAACTCGTAAAACCCGCTAAAATCACTTTCCAATTGCAAGAAACTTTTGGTGGTGGGTTTAAATAATTATTAATAACTTCAAATGTTTTTGGATTTTTTTCTACAATACAAAATGGAATATTACATTCATCTAATTCATTTTTTCGTTTATTAATTAACGTTAAAAAAATTTCAACCGATGGATGCACGGGATTACCAAACGCACCGCATCCTGGTAGAACAAAAATAATATAGGGTTTTTTCCCACGTTTTGATTCAATAATTGCTTGATCACATTGTAAATTAACACCCACCTTCACCATTTTGTCATAAGTATGATAATTTTCAGGATGACGCAAAATCGGATCTCTCGAACATAATTTATCTGGCATGCCTTCAAATATTCGAAGATCAGGCGCAGCTCCCTGGATCACGACAATCATGCGATCAAATTTATCCTCTTTTATTTCATTTTTAAAATCAAAAAAAGTTTTTAATTTTGTATGATGAAATAAAAGATGGCTGTAATTTCCTTTTTCGGGAAGGACTTCATATGCTTTATTTTGTATATCAAAATGTATGGGTTCTGCTTTTTTTTCTTTCTGTTCCATTCCAGTTTGAGATAAAAAATCTTCTAAAAATGTTGTTGAATTGATATAGGTATCTGGATTTAACGCGTTAAGAATTTTTTTAATCATGACAAGACACGCGCGTAAGTATCGCCGTTGATATTGTTTTTTATTTTTTTCTTTGAAATGGCATAACATATCAAACATCGAAGAAGTATGACGTGCAATTTCTTCTTCCAACGATCCTTTCGAATATTTGGCCGATCCGTCACGATTGGAATTAGCGGCATTATTCACAACTGGAATAAAACCTTTTTGTAAAATTGTCGTGATGACTTCTATAACATCACCATTAATAAGTACATTATTTTCATGCGGTAAGGGATATTTCTCCTCAGGAATGAAATGTTCAGTTTCAAGAAATATTTCTTTTTCATCATCTTGTAAAGCTTTAATTTTTTTTCGATATTCATGATTTTTCGGGAGCCAATTCATAATTATTTCATCACCCATCTCCTGCCACGTTTGGTCTTTAGGCTCGACGGGTTTTTTATTTGACGAATAATTTTTATCGATAATATTGTCAATAAGAAAATCAAGTTCATTTCTCTCTTTGATAAATATTTCTATATGATCGTTTAATTCATCTATTGTCATTTTTGATTGTGGGTACATTGATTTTAAAAGACAAACCAAAAAATACATTTGTTTATACCAATATTCTCTTCTCGCTTGTAAATCTTCTTCGCTCCATTTTTTGGAAAGAATGGCATGATGATGTAGCAAAGCTCTTAAATGACGGTTTTTTCCTAAGGTTGGTGATGAAATATCATCGCTATCGGTCAT
>JABDCZ010000042.1:0-15309 GCA_013287885.1 Gammaproteobacteria bacterium | reverse complement strand
AAACTATTGGCTGAAAATGGCTTTATTTGTAGCATGAGCAAGCGAGGCGATTGTTATGATAATGCCAGTATGGAAAGCTGGAATCATAGTTTCAAGGTCGAGGCTATTCATGGAGAAAAATTTTTGACGCGCGCAGCAGCCAAAAATCACGTGTTTGAATATATAGATGTTTATTACAATCGAATGCGACTTCACTCTAGACTTGGTTACCTGAGTCCTGTATGCTTCGAAGCGCAAAAAGTTGCTTAGTGCAGTGTCCGTTTTTTCGGGGCAACATCAGCATCCCACATCAAGCTGCCAAAGTATATGCGTTCAAAGGCTGCTTACTGTACATATTTAGAATGCTATCTTGTTCTTTTCCATTTACAAACCAAAATTCAATATTATTCAAATGATTAGATGATTTTGCTTCATGCGTTTGATTTTTTGGTCTAAACATAAATTGTTTCCTGGTTTAATTCTAAAAGATAAGATTATATTTAAAATTAATAGAAAATCATTCCGTAAAAATACTGAATATTTTAATTTAGAGAGTGAAAATTTAACGCCCATGCCAGAAGGAAGCAAACTCAAACAAAATCCTTATTTCTTCTGGGTAAAATCTGGTGTATTATTAGCTGGCGTTGTAGGTACTGGATTTGTTTTATATAAAACATTAAAATCATAATTACCTAATGCATTGTATTTGAGTTATGTAACACACATCAATTTTTAATTGATTTCTACAAAAAATATTGTAATGAAATTAAATCCAGATCACTTATTTTTGAAATCTCATATTGAAATAGACAATATTATATCACCTTTAAAAAAATTCCATATTAATTATTTTACCTACTTACGATCTTATAATGACGGCGCCCGTATTTGCTTGACGAACCGAGCAGATGACTTTGAAGCCTATCTCTCAGAAAAGCATTATTTAAAAGGCAATTGCGAAGCTAAACCTAAATTATATAATGAGCAAGCGGTATTATGGTTTTTACTACCCAATCAACAACATTATCAATTTTCTAGAGAAAATTTTAATATCGATCATGGTATCACATTGACATTTCCTAATAAGGAATATTGTGAATTTTTTGCATTTGCCTCAGATAAGCAACACCCTCTTGTAATTCATTTTTATTTAAACAATCTTGAAATTCTTAAAAAATTTTCAACATACTTTAAGGCCCAAGCTGCCCATTTGTTAAAAATGGGAGAAACAAATAAAATCTTCTACCCTTTTCATAATCTAGCTGCTCCTGCCGCTTCAAAAAAGGAATTAAATGAAGTTGCGCCTAATACGATAAAGCTTCCTATATTTACACCACGACAAATGGATTGTGCAGTCTACTTATTACAAGGCTTCAAAAATCATGAAATAGCTCAAAAACTTGGGCGATCAGTGCGTACTGTTGAAACGCATATAGAATATTTAAAAAGAAAACTTAATTGCCGTAATAAATCTGAATTAATTCTTACCTTATCAAAAATATTCAGATAAATTTCTTTTTTATTTTACATCGATCTTTTTGAACAATTCTCAGATACTTTTTCAACCGCTTTAGATACAACATATCCTGCAAACGCTCCACCAAAAAAACCAACTCCACCAAAGCTATAACATAACAAGGTAGTTGCTCCTATTGCTGCTGTTTTTGTCGGGCTAAAAACAAATCCTTTTTTACCTTCATAATATGTATCCAAATCTTCCTGAGAAAAGTGATCTCCATATAGCCACATGGCAGTTTTTCTTGTATATCGTTTCTCATTTTTCGAACCATTTTGATATGTAATTTCTAATTTAACATCATCGAATATATAATTTGCCTCAGGAGGCCACATTTCGGTTGTGTAATTGTAATGGTTAAGAATTTTTACTGATTTTATTGAATTTGAATTTCTTAAAAACATTTTATTTCTCCTAAATCTTTAAAAAAATATATCGTGAATGAACATCCGGCCTGGATCATAAAATTGATAAATGACCCTAAATCCACGCAAGTATCTTACGGTCATAGTATGGTTGCTGAAATTTTACTTTTGTCATTTATTTTTAAGGCAGTTTTCAGAGCAAGCTTTATTTTTAAGAGATTCATCTATGATTAATTTTTCAAAAAATTTTCCCACTTTATCAAGTAAATCCCATGTTTCTTGAGGTACTTTAGCAAAAGATTTATTAGAAATATCTTTAATCCTATCAATTCGCTCTTGATACTCGATTAGTTCTATTTTTTTTCTTGGATATCTAATTAAAATATATCTCTCATTTTTTGGAATAGTTGAAAATAAAGATCGTGTAAACTGTTTATTTATAAAATAAAAACTATCCATTGTTTGTTTGCGCAGCATGTTATCTCTCCGAATTCAACGATCATTATTAAAATTTTTTCTTAGGGGTTGACGGGCCTCTTCATCGGAACTATCATCCACGGTTTTTATCTTTTTTGGTGGTCTAAATCCTTTACCAAATTCAAAATTATGCTCACTTCCCAATTCTAATTTTTTTCTGCTATCCATTTCACATTCCTTATACCGTGTACAAAATAATTTATTTAAATTTATTAACTTTTTCTTGCTCCACAACTAAATTATTTGTCATTTTCTTTTTAACTTTAAAATAAGTGATCCCTATACCAGCGCCTAAGAGTAACCCAGCGGCTCCCCCTGCCACACCTCCTGATCCGATAAGAAAAGCAGAAGCAAATTTTGGCGGTTTACCTAATAATCTACTACAATCATGCGGATCATTTTTTAATAACCAATCTAAACATATAGATGTAACTGTACCAACAGTCGCTCCAGCAATAGCTGTATTTTTAGCAAAACGACGAACCGTTAATGATTCATTTTCGTATTCGTCTTTTTTTCTATCGTGCATAAAATTTACCTAAATCCATGTTTATAAAACTATTGATAGTGTATATGATTAAGTTAAAACAAAATATCCGTAAAAATACGGAATAAATATACCGGATAAATTTATGTTAGATTTAAGATAAAAGATATCTATTGCATATAATCAACTTAAAGACTTCAAAAACCAAAGCACTAAATCATCGTTTTTTAATCCAGTACTCATATACCTTTTACCAGCATATGCATATACTGCATAAAATCCTAAATAAGCGCTCTGAAATAATCCTCGAACTATTTCACTAATATTAAATACACCAGCAATGTGATTATCTTCAGTACAAACTAAAAAACTTTTTTGATTTGGTTGCTGGTAACGATCGATGTATTCATAAAACTTGCGAGCTCTGAGGTGTTTTGACCCATGGATAATGCATATTAAGGAACTTTCTTTTTATTAACAGCGAGAACATATTAACCACTCACTCATCCTTTTTTTAGATAACAATGCTATAAGCTCAGATTTATTTTTACATCCTAACTTACTTCTTATATTGTATGAATGCTCCTCGACTGTTCTTGGCGACAATCCATATGCTCTTGCAATTTCCTTATAGCTTCGTCCCTCTGCTAACAAATTAGCGCATTCAATTTCTCTCTTCGTTAAATGATAATGCAATTCATTCTTTTCTAATAATTGAATTTCTTTTAAGAATTCATTGATTTTCAATATTGGCTTAATAGATTTCATAGGTTCCGGCAGAGGCAAAATAATTTTTGATTTCTCTGCTTGTTTTATTAGATCATTGGAAGTAGAAATAAAATAGTCACAATATTTTTCAAAAATATCTCTTCTTTCAAAATACAATTGTCGTATATGGCTGTTTACAACATGTGTCGCAAAAAAGAAAAAATCGCAATATTCTTCATGCTTTCGAGTTATAGTTAAACCATGGGCAATATCAAAATATTTCGCACCTTCGTCATACAATTTATGAGGATCTGGCAAACAATCCCAAAGATCATAGCCATTTTCATAATAATTTGGACGACCCTCCTTATTTCCAAGTAAATAATACTGCTTATCAAACCAATGTTGGTAATAACTAGGATGATTGAATAAATATATTTTGGAACAGTCGTTATATGTTCGCTTAAAAGCAAAATAATGAATTTTTAAATGCAAATTCAATGGTGCACTTAAAGTGCATATTTCATTTGATAACTTAAAAAAAATATGGTCATTAATCCTATTCAAATTCAACTCCTCTCACCATTAACATGAACCCCGATATTTATCGGGTATGAACTTACTTACCAAAGACATACACTACGCGGGTTGGGTAATTTTATTAACAAAGGTCTCATGATATTTTCAATGTATACATTGCAGATAATTTGTGTAAAATGCTTTTTCTAGGAGAACTTATAGGCTAGTTTATTCTTAGCACCGCAAAATACAAGCATTCTACAGAATTAATTGTTAATAATGATCAGAAAAAATTATTGAGATGTATAAAATAGGAATAGATCAAACATATGTTCACGAAAAATAACATTGAGTTTTTCAAATTTTCTATAGAGCAAGAAAAACTTATAATTTTAGATTTTCAATACCTACTAGAGGATGTAGAGAATTGGTGGAAATATTTAAACCCTTTAACACCGTTGCGACTTGCTAAATTTGAACTTGCTAGCTTAATACTCTACAAAGCACGCCCAAAAGACGCAGCATACTTTGAACAACTTGGAATAAATAATGTTGCCGCTATAACCATTACAAATATTTTCATTATGATTGTCATCGATTGGCTCGTGTCGTTCACGAAACACTATCTGAATTATTTGGCTTAAATGATATTAAATACCCATACGAAGAGCATAAAAAAATATATCTTAAACCAGGTGGCGAAAATTATCGGGATTGGGGTAATGGATTTGGCGAAATCACACCTCATGCAGATGATTTGTACGAAGACTTAAACACAGATTTCTTATCATTAACAGTTTGCAGAGACAATACTAATACCCCAACTGAATTATTTTTTCCTAAAGATATTTTTCGAGAATTTTCCGATGAAGAAATTGAAAGATTACTTGATCTTAAAGTTAAATTCATATCTGGAAAAAATGTTTCTATCCCAAAATCCAAAATAAGAAATATAGTTGAATATCATATTGATACAGGTTTCAAATTTTATTTGGATTTCAGAATCGATAAGGAAGCGGGTGAAAGAATGATTCCAATTAACTCAAAAGATAGAAAATTGATCGAAAAAATGAGAATAAAAATTACTACTTGTCGGAAAGAAAAATCCATTTCACGTACTGGCACTTTTACCATTGTAGCTAATTTTAAAGTGCTCCACGCTAGAGCAGAGATGCATATTGATCGAGATCTAGCCATTGAAATTGCAAATACAAAAGAATATTATTTTGCACCGAGATTATTGTTTCGAAATAAAGGGCAAGACGCAAGAATTACAAATCTTTGAGGTTAATATGAAAAATATCGTAATTATTTTTGGCTACAATAATACTAGAGTGTATGACATAGAAAGATTAAAAAAAATAAGTCATGAGATTTTAAATGCGGATATTATGCTTTGCAAAGAAGAAATAACATCTGTCGATACGAATATCACTCCCTACACATTAAAAATTAACCTTGCCCAATATGATGATGAAAGTTTATCTCGTCAAATTAAAGAAATAGATGAATATATTTCCTCTCAAAACTTTACAGTATGTGCTTGCTTACCTTTTTCCGACAAAGGAATACCTTTGGGTAGCCTGTATGCAAAACATAAAAGGTTACCTCATGACAACACCGAAAGATCCATGGTCTGTATAGATAAATATAGTTTTCGAATCCTTGAAAAAGATGCCGCAACCCCAACTTGGTATAAAAAACCATTTTTTAAGAAAATCCATACATTGAGTGAAGCCGAAGAATGCATTAAAAATGCAATTAATCCTTTATTCTTTAAGCCGGTTGCGGAAGGGAATAGCCGTGGCTGTATTGAAATCAAAACATTTGAAGATTTAAATTTAAACCTAGACATCATTAGCATGTATCTAGAACAAGGTATCTTGATAGAAGAATGCATAAAAGAATGCGATGAATTTAGTTTTGATGGTATTGATGGCAACTACATTATCACTGAAAAGAAGACCTCTCAAGGTTATTATAGGGTAGAAACTCAACATATACTCCCAGCACCGCTCGATGCCAAACTTTATGAACGATTAATGGAAGCTGGAAAAATTGTCTCTGAAATTTCTGGCTCTCAAAATGGTGCTGTTCATAATGAATTATTTTTAAATAAATTAACTGGGGATGTATACTGTGTCGAGCCAAACCGTAGACCAGCAGGATTAAAATTATGGGATTGGATTGGGGTTGCTTTTCCAGGAACAAACAATTGGAATGCTTGGGTCAATTGGGCGGCAGGAAAAAAGAATGCCGCTGATTTCGGTACTCAACAATTTTATGTTGGTTGCAGAATGTTACAAGCTCATAAAGCTGGGAAAATTACTAAAATTAATAACACCATTAAGGAGCAAATACAAAATCATAAGAATGTTTACGACATTGCCCTTACAAAATTTGAAGGACAAATCATTACAAATAATCTTAAAGACAATAGTCACTTTACGGGTTACATTGTTTGCAAAAGTGAAACAATTGATGATTTGCGATCAATGTTAGAACAAATGGAGAAAATTGCAGCTAATATTTATATGATAGAGTAATCCAGCATGTTAAAACTAAAAAATATCGATATTTATTTCTCAAGACTTATATCAGCATTATGTTTATTTTGGATCCTGGCCGAAGCTAATGTTTGGTTAGATCCAACTAATAATGTGTTACTTGTTCTTGGATATAGACTATTTATTTTATTTACACCGTTTCTTTTTCTTTTTTTCAGACACAAATTAACTTTTGCTGCCATGTTTCTATTAGAACTAGGAATTGCATTATGGCTATTAGACCTAACACTGATGGGCACTGTTTGCTTTGCAATAGGCATATCCGTTAGTGGCTACATGTTGAAATACTATTCTTCTTTTTCTACAAAAGGGGCCGCTGGAAATAAAATTGCGCTCAATTTAGGAAGTATTTTATCTGGTTGCATGATTGCATTATCTTTGAATAAATGCGCAACCCTAATTTCTTGCGGCATATTAATGATTATTTCATTATTGTCATTTGCCAAATATTTCCATAGAGACAATATTGCCAAATTTAATTCCCAAAAAAATCATTTTAATTTGATCAGTTTGATTTCAAGAAAAGGTTTGGCATGGTCTATCGTCGGTTTTGTTATTGGCGTAAAACTTATTTCTTTTGTTTCCATACTTCCTCAATTTGCAATGCTGGGTAACAATGGTATTTTACCGCATTGGTTTGGCCTAATACTAATTGTAAACAGTTTAATTGTTGTAACATTACAAATTCCCATCATGAATCTAGTGTCTAAATTAAATAGAATCCAAGCTATCCTTCCGCTATTTCTTGGCATGATTATCATCTTACTTTCATCAGCCTTTCATATTACATCACTGATGGGTGCGTTAATTTGGACATGTTCATTATCAATAATTGAATGCTCGATCAGTTATCTTGATAAGCTTTCACAAGATGATGACTGTCTTCTTATTAAAGAAGCGAGTGTTGGATTAGGCAGCGCATTAACGGTGTATTTTGTCAGGTTCTTCTCGCCAAATGTAGGCGCAATTTACATTGGTTTAATATCAATAATGTTGTTATTCATTAGTGTTATTCTTTTCTTTGATAGAAAAGCATTTAATCAGAAAGCAATTGCAGCAGCTTATAACAATTAAATGTGAACCACTCACATCTAATGGATTGCGCTCCCCACCTGTAGGCATATTTTATGCCGGAAAGTTAGGCTGGCACGATGGTTTAATATCTCAGACGCATTTTTCTAGCCTTCTTTTTTTGATCGTCAATCATTTTCCCTGAAAAAAACCCCAAACTCGCCCCTATCACCCCAAAAGTTAGCAACAAAAGCGCGGCATTGGTTATCGAGGGTTTTGGTTGTTTAG
The DNA here is from genome assembly GCA_013287885.1 of Gammaproteobacteria bacterium. Taxonomy (GTDB): domain Bacteria; phylum Pseudomonadota; class Gammaproteobacteria; order DSM-16500; family DSM-16500; genus JABDCZ01. Next base: position 7,392 of record JABDCZ010000042.1, on the reverse strand, counting down.
GAGAAAAATAAAGATAGGAAATACCTGCAGCAATACCTAAACTCCTGCCGGTTTTTTTCATGGTTTCCGAAAGTGGAGTTGGGTTCAAGAGGGTCCAGGGATTGGGTTTTTGGGGTTTCCTATTATGCATTTTTTTATCCTTAAATAAAATAAAAATTATTATTTATATTTATTCTTTACCTGCATCTCATAAATTAAATTACTGGTAGCACCCGTCGTTATTAAAATATTTTTATCCGTTAATTCTTTTAATTCACGCTGCAAGGTTCGCCGCGTTACATCAGGACAAATATTTTCAAACTGCTGAATGGTAATACCACCGTATTTTGCGATGTATTCAATTGCTAGTTTTTGTCTATCAGATAAATGATATTGTTTTGCCAAAACATCTTGATCTATTGCCTGTTTACCAAGTGATCTCACTTCCTGCAATTGGGTAGATAAGCCTTGAATAAAATATTCAACCCATCCAGTCATATCCATATTACGCTCACGTACGCTTTGAATCGCTTGATAATAATCAGCTCTATTGCGATCGTAATATTCACTAATAGTGAATAGTTTTTTAAAATCATATCCGCGCTGATAAAGACAAAGCGTTGATAATAACCGCGCGGTTCTTCCATTACCGTCTAAAAATGGATGGATGTGTACAAGTTGAAATTGTGCGATACCTGACATGATGACGGGATGTATCTCTGTCTCATGATTTATCCAATTTACTAATTCATGCATCATCTGAGATACTTCGAAAGCGGCTGGAGGCGTGTAAATGACATCTTTCGTCTTAGAGTTAACAACATAATTTTGGATTTTACGGTAGTCACCAGGAGTCGCGGCATTACCTCTCACCCCTTCCACAAGTCGTTTATGAATTTCTCTAATCAATCCTTCGGTAATTGGTTCACCATCACCTATGTAACCGGCAACTAAGTTGAATGCCTGTCGGTAATTTAATAATTCCTTTACATCTTCAGGATTAACAGTTGCAAGATGCTGGCCTGCCCATAGTTGCTCTGATTGCTCTAAAGTAAGCTGAGTACCCTCGATATGCGTGGTGTGATGCGCTTCTAATATCAAGGCTTTGTTCTGCATATTAGCAACCCACTCATCGGAAAGGGTAGCAGCTTCTAAAAATCCCCTAGCCCTCTCTATCGTAGTTAGCGTATTTGCGATTGAATTGGTGATTGTAAATTTTGGTTTAAACATTAATATACACTCCAGTTACCTTACATCTTAGCAATGTCACAAGATTGTCGCAAGATATGTCGTAACTGTGTCGCAAGATTTATCACAAAATGTCGTAAGAAATTGGAAAAAAAATCAATGAGTAAGCAGCAACAGAGGATTTAAGGATACATAAAATAATATTACTTTTTAGTTGGATATGCCCCATCTTTGCCACCATAAAAATTGAACCATTTTTAATAGCGATGACAATATGAATGAAACAGCATTGAAAGAACGATTAAAAACAATTGCTACAGAAAAAGAAACCACCCTCGATAGGGTTTGGAAGCAATTACTTTTAGAGAGATTTTTAGCAAGATTATCTGATTCGCCACACCAAAATAAATTTATTTTTAAGGAATTTTTTTTATGAATATCAGCTTTTTTTTCAATACATAGTTTAAGTTGTTCTAAATTTTTTTCTTTAATGGATAAAATCAAATGATCGTCCAATGTACGAAATTGCATATCGCGTCCCTTTTTTATAATTATAAGCAGGAGCGGACTTTAACCGAATCTTTAAAAAAACTCAATCCTTGATAGCAAACTCCCGAATTAGTCTTTCTTATTGGAATATTCATATTGCTTCCACAAGAAATAAACAGCGGGAATAACAACCAGTGTTAAAATAGTCGCGCTTATCATGCCGCCAACCATAGGAGCTGCAATGCGACGCATCACCTCTGACCCTGTGCCTCCCAAAAACATGATTGGTAATAAACCGCCAATAATTGCCGAAACCGTCATCATGATGGGACGCAAACGTAAAAGAGCTCCATCAATAATGGCTTCACGAATATCTTTATTGGTTAATGGTCTGCTTTCCTTTTCAGAAATTTGCTGACGTTTCACGAATGCTTGATTGAGATAAACCAACATCACCACTCCAATTTCAACAGCAACACCCGATAAGGCAATAAAACCAACTCCTACCGCAACTGATAAATGATACCCCAGCAAATACAGTAGCCAGATCCCGCCCACCAATGCAAGTGGTAAAGTCGTAAGAATAATGATGACTTCGGCAAAACGACGAAAATTGAGATAAAGCAACAATACAATGATCGCGAGTGTAAATGGTGCAACGGTATTTAAACGTTCTTTTGCACGTTCTAAATATTCATATTGTCCGGACCAAGAGATAGAATAGCCTGCTGGTAATTTAATTTGTTGATTGACTGCCTGCTGTGCTGCTTTAACATAAGAAGATAAATCCCGTCCTACAATATCAACATATACATATCCATTAAGTCGAGCATTCTCACTTCTTATCATATCTGGTCCTTCTGTTACATCTACGCTTGCCACCTCATTGAGAGGAATCACGGCACCAGACATAGTGACAATTGGCAACATGCGTAATTTTTCTAATGAATCACGAATTTCTCGAGGATAACGTAAATTTACAGGATAGCGTTCACGACCTTCAACGGTTTGTGTGACATTCATCCCACCGACTGCCGTTTCAATAATTTCCTGAATATCTTCAATATTTAGTCCGTAACGTGATGCCTTCAATCGATCAATATCAATCGTGATATAGCGACTACTTGCGACACGTTCTGCATAAGCTGAAGTCGTTCCTGGTATTTGTTTGAGTATTTCTTCAATTTGCTGACCTATTGATTGAATAACATTGAGATCAGGTCCTGCAATTTTAATGCCGACCGGAGTTTTAATACCGGTTGCTAACATGTCTATACGCGTACGAATGGGCATTACCCAGGTGTTAGACAGTCCTGGAAGTTTGACTCGTGACTCTAATTCAGCTCGCAATTTTTCCATGGTGATGCCGGGTCGCCATTCATTTTTAGGTTTAAATTGAATGGTTGTTTCAATCATTGAAAGAGGCGCTGGATCCGTCGCAGTTTCTGCTCGTCCAATCTTTCCATAAACAGTTTTTATTTCCGGCATAGTATGAATTAACTTGTCCGTTTGTTGTAATATTTGTCCTGCTTTACCAATGGAAAGGCCTGGGAACGTGGTTGGCATATAAAGTAAATCGCCCTCATCCAACTCAGGCATAAACTCTCCACCCAAACGTGATATTGGCCAAATACCAATAATCACAACGATAAATGCAATCATTAAAACCATTTGCGGATTTTTCAATATGGCATCAATAATGGGACGGTATGCGCTTAATAAGACTCGATTCAAAGGATTTTCTTGTTCTGCTCTAATTTTACCGCGGATGAGATAACCCATCAGCACTGGGACAAGTGTAATAGAGAGAATAGCTGCTGACGCCATCGCATATGTTTTTGTATAAGCCAAAGGTGTAAATAATCGACCCTCTTGCGCTTGTAATGTAAAAACTGGTAAAAAACTAAAGGTAATAATTAACAAAGAGAAAAATAATGGCGGGCCCACTTCAAGCGTTGCTTCTTGTATGATTCGCCAACGATTTTTGTCATTGACAGACTGTTTTTCAAAATGCTTATGCGCATTTTCAATCATCACAATTGCTGCATCCACCATTGCACCAATTGCAATAGCAATACCACCGAGTGACATAATATTCGCATTAATCCCTTGAAGATGCATCACAATGAGGGCGAGAAAAATACCAATCGGTAAACTAATAATAATAACTAAAGAGGAACGAAAATGAAGAAGGAAAGCGATACAAATCAGTGAAACAATAATAAATTCTTCGATTAATTTATCATTGAGAGTATTTATCGCACGCTTTATTAAGCTTGAGCGATCGTAAGTTGTAACAACTTGCACCCCTTTTGGTAAGCTACTTTGTAGTTCTTTTAATTTTGCTTTAACCGCGGCAATGGTTTGCATAGCATTTTGCCCAGAACGCATCACAATAATACCGCCCACAACCTCTCCCTCACCATTAAGCTCAGTGATACCGCGACGCATTTCAGGTCCCAGTTCTATATTGGCAAGATCTTTTATCAAAATAGGAATACCATTCTTACCCAACCCAACTGGAATTTGTTCAATATCTTGAATGGATTTGATATAACCTTTTGCACGTACCATGTATTCGGCTTCACCCATTTCGATAGCAGAACCTCCCGATTCTCTGTTACCTCTTTGAATAGCTTGTTTTACCTGGTCTAGGGTTAATCCATATGCGCGCAATTGATTAGGATCCAAAATAATTTGATATTGCTTAACCATTCCTCCTGCAGTTGCTACTTCAGAAACACCCGGTACTTTTTGTAGTTCATATTTCAAAAACCAGTTTTGTATACTAGTCAATTGCGCCAAATCATGCTGTCCAGTACGATCAATTAACGCATATTCATAAACCCACCCTACGCCTGTTGCATCTGGACCTAATGCTATTTGTGCTCCGGTAGGCAAACGATTCGCTATTTGACTGAGATATTCCAACACTCGAGAACGCGCCCAGTAAAGATCAGTTCCATCTTTAAAAATGATGTAAACATACGATATACCGAAACCGGATTCTCCTCGAACTGTCACAGCTCCTGGAACTGCTAACATTGCAGTGGTCAACGGATAAGTCACTTGGTCTTCAACAACTTGTGGAGCTTGACCAGGATAATCTGTTTTAATAATCACTTGGACATCGGATAAATCAGGAATAGCATCAACTGCCGTATTTTTTATTGTATAAAAACTCCATAAAATAAGAAGCGCAGTTGCTAATAAAATTAAAAATCGATTTTGTATTGACCAACGGATAATTCCTGCAATCATGCATCGTATCCTTTATCAGGGAGATAATTTTTTTATAGTAGTATTTGGTGCTTCTATTCGTTCTAAACCTGCTTTCAAATTGGTTTCTGAATCAATTAAAAACTGGCCAGAAATGACTACGATTTCACCCTCTTTTAACCCAGAAAGAATTTCAACTCGATCCTCAGATTCAAAACCAATATTAACGATACGAGACTGGAATTGATCATCATTCAATTTTACAATAACTCGATTGCCTTCCGCGCTTCGAATTAATGCTTCCAGTGGTATACTTAAAACATTTTTTTGGGGTTCTACAAACAATGAAATATTTGCATACATATTAGGTTTCAAAATTCCATCTGGATTATCAAAACGGAACCTTACCTTGAGAGTACGTGTTGTCAGCTCAACTTGTGGATAAATATATTCAACGGTACCTTTCCAAATTTTTCCTGGAAATGCGGATAATCTTGCTTCAGCCGAATCGCCTACCTTTACCCAGTTTGCTTGTTCCTCAAATATTTGAGCAATCATCCAAATACTCGATAAATCAACAATGCTCATCATTTCAGTATCCGGTGTAACATGCATTCCTTCTCGAATATTTAACATTGTAACAATACCGTCTTGATGTGGATAAATATCAATTAATTGACTCGATTTTTTTGTTGATTTTAACTCACGAATTTGTTGTTCAGAAATATGAAATGCTTGTAATCTTTTATAAGAAGCATCAATTAATGATTGATTACCGCTACTTAATGCGATGAGATATTCATCTTGTGCATTCACAAGAATGGGTGAATACAATTGTAAAACGACTTGGCCCATTTTAACAGGCTCACCGACCGTTTTTACAAAAAGCTTTCTTATCCAACCTTCCGCATAAGTATGAATATGACTGATTTTATTTTCATTCGGTTCAACGTAACCGACGGTTTCAATAAGTCGTGTAAGTGTTCCCTTAATAACGGGAGCAGTACGAACCCCTAGATTGTCTATTACGGTAGGTGAAATACGCACAGTCGACTGATCAGTGGATTGCCCTTTCTCTGGATATACTGGAACTAATTCCATTCCCATGCGTGATATTCCGGGCTTGGAATAATGAATCATAGGCTCCATTGTATCAATCCAATAGAGTGGTTTTTTTTCTTCAGCTGTTCCACGCTCTGAATATCGCCCAATAAAAACACCCGCAATGAGTGTAACTACAATAATAAAACCAACAAGTATTGAAGTTTTTTTCATTCACTCATTCCTTCTAGATACAATAAGGCAGCTCTAGCTTTAGCACGTTCTACGTGAATTTGAATTTGCTCCAATCGTATGGTTAATTGATTACTATAAGCACGTAATACTGTTGTTAAATCACTGGTTGCATTTTGATAGGCTAATAATGCCGCTTTTGAATTTTCTTTTGCTTCAGGCATCAATTGTTGTCGATATAGATTTTCGCGTTTAGTAAAACTTTCCCAAATCGCATATTGGACCCTGAGTTCTTTTAATAAATCTTTATAATGTACATCTCTATCTAATTCTGTTGCCTCTAACTGATGGCAACTCGCGCGAAGCCGACGATTTTGGCGTTCGGAAGGAAAAATGGGAAGATCGACAGTCACTTGTGCTGTCACCATATTTGAACGAGGTGATCCATCAGACATAGTGCCTTGTCGAAATCCATAATCTACATCAAGCATCCATGCAGGTTTGTATTGTTCCTTAGCATAAGCCACCTCATTGCGGGCAGCCTCGATATTTGCCGTATCAACTTTTAAAAGCGGATGTTGAATGAGTCGGGTCTGCAACACATTCATTGAAGGAGGACTTTGCCAGTGCGGCAACATATTAGATAAAGGACGATTGGCAGATTCTGAACCTATCCAGCGACCTAATTGTGCTTTTAATATATCAATTCTCTGCTCAACTTGAACATTTTGATCATTTAACCGAGAAAGTTCAACTTGTAGTTGTAACACATCAGATTCTGTTCCTTTCCCTGAACTATATTGAGATTCAGTTGCTTTTACTAATCGTCCGTATAACAAAAGGTTTTCGCGAATAATAATTTTTGCCTGATTCCAATAATAAAGATCAAGCCATGTTTCTCGGAGATTTCGTAATAGCATTACTGCTTGTTCTTGTATTTTTTGTCGTTCTGCTTTTGCTAGATACTTGGTCTTTTTCGATTTCATTGCCAAAGAATGTCCTGCTGGAAAAGATTGTTGTAAACCAACCTGTACCATTGTCATTTCATCTTGTGAAAAACTGAATGAATTCGTTGGGACATTAATTGCTCCTACAACTACTTGTGGATCTGATAATTGTCGATCGGCAATCGCTTGTTCTTCTAATGAATCGGCATTTGCTTGTAGTTGCTTCAACTCAGGTGCGCTAGAAATAGCTAAATGTTCTGCTTCTGTAAGATTTAATGGAATTTGAGCATAGGCAAAGGAGTTTAGGAAAAAAAATAATATTACCCAGGAGAATATT
>JABDCZ010000041.1:0-16648 GCA_013287885.1 Gammaproteobacteria bacterium | reverse complement strand
GTCGTGAAGTTAAGCCGGGTGATGTTTTTTTCGCGTTACATGGACCACATTATGATGGCCGAGATTATATTGATGAAGCAATTCAAAAAGGGGCGATTGCAATTATTGCCGATACGAAACCGGATAAAATTCTAGATAAGCCTCTTATTATTTTACCTGAATTACGACAAGAGCTGAGTCACATCGCCGCGAGATTTTATCAAAATCCCGCAAAAAAAATGAAAATCATTGGCGTGACGGGTACTAATGGTAAAACGTCTTGTACGCATTTTATTGCGGCTGCTTTAAAAACCCTACAAATTCCATGCGGAATTATTGGAACGTTAGGGATCGGTACTTATGGCAAGATAAATACGACTAATAGTTCTTTGACAACACCTGATGCGATTACCTTACAACAAACTTTCGCACAATTTTTAGAAGAGGGTGTGACACATGTGGCGATGGAAGTTTCTTCTCATGGGCTCGATCAAGGACGTGTGAATGATGTGCCATTTACCGTAGGCGTGTTTACCAATTTAACGCGTGATCATCTCGATTATCATGGCACCATGGAAGCTTATGGTAATGCTAAAAAGAAGCTATTCATCAATCCTTTGTTACAATCCACGGTCATAAATTTTGATGATCCTTTTGGTCGAGAACTCATAGCGGAACTCAAAGACCCTTATTTTTATAGCATTAACGATAACCCAATCTCTGGGAAAGTTATCCGGGCCTATAATGTCCATATTGATGATCATGGAATTACTGCTAATGTGTCGACCCCCTGGGGAGATTCGATATTACGATCTTCGTTAGTTGGTCTATTTAATTTAAGCAATTTATTAGGTGTTTTGGCCACGCTTTGTTTATTAAAAATTGATTTAGAAACGGCTTTAGCCTGCATTAAAATGCTTTCGCCAGTTCCCGGACGGATGGAACGATTTGGTGGTAGTACTAAACCTCTCGTGATTGTGGATTATTCGCATACGCCTGATGCTTTAGAAAAAGCCTTAAAAACACTACGGGAACATTGCCAAGGAAAGCTATATTGTGTCTTTGGTTGTGGGGGAGATCGTGATCGAGGAAAACGTCCCATCATGGCTGCTATCGCTGAAAAATATGCGGATGTTGTCATGGTGACAGACGATAATCCACGCAATGAAGACCCGGAAGCGATCACTCAGGACATTTTTAAAGGTTTTTCTCATCCAAATAAGGCGATTTTGCAACATGATCGTTCTAAAGCGATCCAGAACGTAATACAATATGCTAAACCTGGCGATTGTGTATTGATTGCCGGAAAAGGTGCGGAAACGTACCAATTAATAAATGATCAAAAGATACCATTTAGCGACGCAATGACAGTGGTTTCAGCTTTAGGAGAGTAAAGTAATGCTCGTTTGGATTAGCGAATATTTGGCGCAATATTTCCATTTTTTTCATGTGTTTCAATATCTCACTTTACGCGCGATTATCGGCGCTTTGACAGCATTGCTCGTGGCCTTGTTTATTGGCCCTATGATGATTCGTCGTCTCAGCTTGTATAAAGTCGGCCAAGTGGTACGAGATGACGGTCCGCAAAGTCATTTATCCAAAAGCGGAACGCCCACCATGGGCGGGTCCTTGGTCTTGGTTGCGATCGCGTTTTCGACGCTCCTATGGGGTGATCTTACTAACCGTTACATTTGGTTAGTATTGTTGGTGACGATAGGGTTTGGATTAATCGGTTGGCGTGATGACTATTTAAAACTGATTAAAAAAAATAGCAAAGGACTTTCCGCGAAACACAAATATCTCATGCAATCTTTCATTGGCCTCACTGCTGCTTGTTATTTATATTTTACCGCTACTTTACCTGTTGAAACACAACTGGTATTTCCTTTCTTCAAACACATGCTTTGGCCGCTTGGGCCCTTTTTCATTGTATTTTCTTATTTCGTTATTGTGGGAACAAGCAATGCGGTCAATTTAACGGATGGACTCGATGGCCTCGCGATTTTACCTGCCGTGATGGTGGCGGCGGCATTGGGGATTTTTGCCTATGCGACAGGCAATTGGCAATTTGCCAATTATCTCGCCATTCCCTATGTGTCAGGCGCCGGAGAAATTGCCGTTTTTTGTGCGGCACTCGTCGGGGCGGGTTTAGGATTTCTGTGGTTTAATACCTATCCCGCACAGGTTTTTATGGGTGATGTGGGTGCATTATCACTAGGCGCGGCATTAGGTATTATTGCCGTCATTGTGCGTCAAGAACTGATTTTATTTTTAATGGGCGGCATTTTTGTGTTAGAAACCGTCTCTGTTATTTTACAAGTCGCGTCTTTCAAATTAACCGGTCGCAGAATTTTTCGCATGGCGCCCATCCATCATCATTTTGAACTGAAAGGCTGGCCGGAGCCACGCGTTATTGTCAGATTTTGGATTATTACGTTTATATTAGTGTTATGTGGATTGGCAACATTAAAATTGCGTTAACGGAAAATATCTCGATGACAAAAGATTTATATATCATTATTGGTTTAGGGACGACAGGTTTTTCATGTGCGGAATATTTGCGAGCACGAGATATTCCTTTCGCCGTCATGGATACGCGCACAAATCCTCCGCATTTAACGCAATTTAAAGAGCGTTATCCAGATGTGGTGTTATCCTTAGGCGAATTCGATGACACTTTATTGTCGAGTGCCTCGAAACTCATTATTAGTCCCGGACTTTCCTTAAAACATCCTGCGATTGCAAAACAAATTGCGCGTGGTGTGCCTGTGATTGGAGATATTGAACTTTTTGCGAGAGACGTGACATCCCCCGTGATTGCCATTACGGGCACCAACGCGAAAAGCACAGTCACAACCCTCGTGTATGAAATGGCAAAAACGGCAGGGATTAATGCAAAAGTTGGTGGTAATTTAGGCGTTCCCGCTCTCGAATTGCTGGATAAAAACGTTGAGTTATTTGTTTTAGAACTTTCAAGTTTCCAACTCGAAACCACCCATACTTTAAAACCAAGCGTTGCTACGGTCTTAAATGTGACACCTGATCATATGGATCGTTACAACACTTTTGCAGAGTATTGCTTTGCAAAAAAACATGTTTACTCCAATTGTCATGTGGCGGTTTGCAATCGTGACGATCCTTTTACGGATTGTGGAGATGAATTCACAAAACAAAAATTACAATTCACCTTGGATGTACCAAAAGAAAAAGAATTTGGCTTAATTGAAAAAAATAAAGAAACCTATTTGGCATTCGAAAATCAAATATTAATGCCGGTGAATGAATTACCTATTCTTGGCAGACATTATCAAGCCAATGCACTTGCGGCGTTAGCGATAGGGCACGGTCAAGGATTTCCATTAAAACCCATGCTGCAAACTTTAGTTCAATTTAAAGGATTACCACATCGCTGCCAACTGGTGCGTGAGCGTAATGGTGTCCTTTGGTATAACGATTCTAAAGGAACAAATGTAGGCGCAACGCTTGCCGCGATCGAAGGGTTGGGTAATGTCATTAAAGGAAAATTAATTTTAATCGCAGGCGGGGTAGGCAAAAATGCAGATTTTTCTCCGCTTATTCTCCCTATCGAAAAATATGTGAAAACGGTGGTCTTAATTGGAGAAGCCGCTCCCGTTATTGCAAATGTATTAGGTGATCGTGTCGAAGTGATTATTACAAAAACGATGGATGAAGCCGTTTTTATTGCTGATAAAGTGGCAGATAGTGGCGATAGCGTTTTGCTTTCTCCCGCATGTGCAAGTTTGGATATGTTCGATAACTTTGAGCATCGAGGGAGAGTGTTTAGCGAAATTGTGAAGGGGATGTGATCATTAACTCTCATACCAATCTGTCATGCCAGCATGCTTAAAGGTGGCATAAAAACATGCTGGCATGACACTGATAAAAGGGGAAAAATATGTTTAACCGTTCTCCCGTACGATCGATTTCCCCACCTATACCCTACGATCATTGGTTAATACTTATTGTTATTAGTTTAATCAGCATTGGATTGTTAATGGTGGCCTCTGCTTCCATTGCCATTTCAGATCATCAGCCTTTTTATTATTTATATCGACAACTGGTGGGTTTGACGCTGGGTGTACTGGTCGGCTCCATCGTGATGCAGTTCGAAATTGCAACCTGGCAAAAAGTCACGGGAATCATGTTAATTGGCGTCATGTTTTTATTGATCCTCGTATTGATTCCGGGTATTGGACACGTGGTAAAAGGAAGCGCTCGATGGGTAGGTATCGGGCCATTTCGCATTCAAGCATCAGAAATTGCAAAATTTGTCGTAGTGATTTATATTGCGGGCTATTGTTTCAGACGCAATGCAGAAATTCGAAAAAATATTACAGGATTCATTAAACCACTTGGATTATTAGGCATTATTTCGTTATTACTTTTGCGAGAGCCTGATTTTGGTGCGACGGTAGTCATCATGACGACTGCACTTGGCATGATGTTTTTAGCGGGTATGCGCATTCAACATTTTTTATTATTGTTTATATTCGTGGCGATTGCTTTAAGCGTACTTGCAATCATTGAACCATACCGCGTAGAGCGTTTGACAACTTTTTTAAATCCTTGGGAAAATCCGTACAATAGTGGCTATCAATTGACGCAATCATTGATAGCATTCGGTCGAGGAGGTTGGTTGGGAGTAGGTTTAGGGAATAGCATTCAAAAACTTTTTTATTTACCCGAGGCGCACACGGATTTTGTATTTGCAGTGATTGGAGAAGAATTTGGTTTGGTCGGGGCATTTGTGATTATTGCCTTGTTTGCCTCCTTGGTTTTTCGAATTTTTTGGATAGGACGGAAGGCCCAACAATTAGGCAAGCATTTTGCGGGTTTTATGGCATACGGTTTTGGGTTGTGGATTGCGATACAATTCATGGTAAGTATCGGCGTCAATACAGGCGTATTGCCTACGAAGGGATTAACACTGCCTTTAGTGAGTTACGGCGGCAATAGTATGCTAATTAGCTGTGTATTGATTGCAATGCTATTAAGAATTGATTATGAAAATCGTACAGTCATGTTAGGATTGCGAGATGGTTAAGGCGAAGCGCGTATTGATAATGGCAGGTGGTACCGGGGGACATGTTTTTCCGGGGCTTTCTGTCGCAAAATGTTTGCGAGAAAACGGTTTTGATGTGCACTGGATGGGTACCGAAAAAGGGTTAGAAGCGAAGATTGCAACGGCGAACCAATTTCCCCTCCATTTGATCCATATTCAAGGCGTGCGTGGAAAAGGTTTAAAAAATTTGTTATTAGCTCCTTGGCGCCTAACAAAAGCAATTCTCGAAGCCATGCAAATTATCCGTTCTCTTAATCCCGATGTAGTGATAGGGATGGGGGGATTTGTAAGTGGTCCGGGTGGGATTGCGAGCTTTATTTTGCACAAAAAATTGATTATTCATGAACAAAATGCGAGAGCCGGTTTAACCAATCGCTTTCTCGCAACCTTTGCGACGAAAGTGCTAGAAGGATTCCCCAATACCTTTAAATTCCGTCGAAATGTCATGACGATTGGGAATCCGGTTCGAAGAGAAATAGCAGCAATAGCCGCGCCAATTGAGCGTTTTAAAGAAAGAACGGCACCCGTTCGATTATTGGTATTTGGCGGGAGCTTAGGGGCGGATGCGATTAACCAACTATTACCACAGGCGCTCGCCAAATTACCCGCGGAAGTTCGACCCAGCGTGCGTCATCAGGCAGGAGAAGCCAATTATCCTCGCACCGCAAAATCCTATGAAGAACACGGGATCGCAGCCGAAGTCGTCCCTTTTATTCATGAAATGGATAAAGCCTATGCGTGGGCTGATATGGTATTATGTCGGGCAGGTGCCTTAACAGTCGCTGAGCTATGTGCGGCGGGCCTTGGCGCTATTTTGATTCCTTATCCTTATGCTGTGGATGATCATCAGACAGCGAATGCCAATTTTATGGCGAATAAAAAGGCGGCAATACTTGCCAAACAATCGACGCTGAATGCGGATATATTGGCGGTGATGTTGAAGGAATTATGTATTTCGGCAGAAAGAAGGCAGGCGATGGCCGTCGCTGCTTATCAATTACGTACCGTCAATGCGGCGGATCAAATTTTAAACATCTGTAAGGAGATTTGTCATTGAGTTGGACATTTGAAATGGGACGTGTGAAACACATTCACTTTGTCGGAGTAGGTGGCGTTGGTATGGCTGGCATTGCAGAGGTGCTATTAAGCCAGGGTTATCGTGTTTCAGGTTCTGACTTATCCGATAACAGTTTAACAAAACGCTTGGCGTCCATTGGCGCTGACATTTCTTTAGGTCATGATGCAAATAATATTATCAATGCAGATGTCGTCGTGCGTTCATCGGCCATCGATATGGACAATGTCGAATTAATGGCGGCGCGCGAGAGACGGATACCGATTGTTGCTCGTGCAGAAATGCTCGGGGAGCTGATGCGTTTTCGTTATGGTATTGCGATTGCGGGTACGCACGGAAAAACTACCACGACAAGTTTAGTCACCAGTATTTTAACCGAAGAAGGCGTGGATCCCACTTTTGTGATTGGCGGTCGTTTAAATAGTGCAGGAAGCAACGCGCGTTTGGGTGCAAGCCGATATTTAGTGGCAGAAGCGGATGAATCGGATGCGTCATTTTTATATTTAAAACCGATGGTTTCTGTCGTCACGAATATTGATGCGGATCACATGGGTACTTATCATGGCGATTTTGCAGAATTGCGTGGTGCATTCATTGAATTTTTACATCGCTTACCCTTTTATGGTTTAGCAGTACTTTGTATGGATGATCCCGAAGTCAAAAACATTTTGCCTGAAGTTGCACGTCCTTATTGCACTTATGGGTTTGATGAAGAAGCGGATTTTCGCGCAACACTCGTTGTGCAAACTGGTACAAAAATGCATTTCGTGGCTGAACGTCCACATCATAATAAAATTGAGATTACTTTAAATCTTCCAGGTAAACATAATGTATTAAATGCACTGGCGGCGATTGCGGTTGCAACTGAATTAAGGGTTTCCGATCGCGCGATTCAGCGTGCGCTTGAAAATTTTTCCGGCATTGGGCGACGATTCCAAATCTACGGAGATTTTCCTTTACAAAAAGGTGGGAGTGTCACATTGATTGATGATTACGGTCATCATCCGCGCGAAATTGCTGCAACCATTCAAGCAGCAAGACATAGTTGGCCTGATCGACGGTTTGTGATGGTGTATCAACCACATCGATATACGCGTACGAGAGATTTGTTCACCGATTTTTGTGAAGTATTGGCGAATCCAGACGTGCTTTTATTATTAGATGTCTATTCTGCGGGTGAAAATTTTATTGAAGGCGCAGATGGTGTCTCTCTTTCCAACGCCATTGCAACGCATGCAGCTAAAAATCCCATATTCGTAGAAGATCATCAAAAACTCGCGGATATTTTACAAAGTGAACTCCGTGATGGTGATGTGTTGTTGATGCAGGGCGCAGGAAATATTGGCATGCTCGCATCTAATCTTGCGGCATCTGGGCTTCGCGAATCTGTTCCCGTAAAAGCCAGCGCTTAGATAGCAATTCATATGCGAAATGTGTATGATAAAGCGTGAAGCAGCTTTGAGGTAGACATTACGGATGATGATCAGACGAGTTGCAAAAAATTACAAGGATATTAAATTTTCATGGAAATGGGCGGCAAAAATATTTTCTTTTGCTGCTTTTATTTATTGTGTCTCTTTTTGTATACATCAAATCCGTGCCGGTAGTTATTTCCAAATCAAAGAAGTGAAAATTGCCGGCGTCAATTACACAGATCATAATGAAATTCAAAATGTATTAAAACCTTTAGTTAATCAAGATTTTTTCAAAGTAGAAGTCGATCAAATTAAGCAACGATTGTTGCAATTTCCTTGGGTTTCAGAAGTCGCGGTGCGACGCGTCTGGCCGGAAAGCATTAATATTCGCGTGATTGAAAAAACTTCTATTGCCAAATGGAATGACGCAGGCTTGTTAACCACCACCGGTGAAATTTTTAATCCCAAAAAAAATACTTACCCCACCAATTTACCGCAGTTTAAAGGGCCTCCTGGCACCCAAATGCAGATGTTAAATTATTTTGACATTATTGATAGTTTAATTTCACCGTTAGAATGTAAAATTGCAGAATTAGAGTTGACAGATGCGCACGCGTGGCATATTACACTTTCAAATGGAATAAAATTAAATTTAGGATACAAAGATATCTTGACTCGGATGGGGCATTTTGTGAAAGTGTACCCCAAAATAGTTGGTAGTCGCGCATCTCGTGTAGAATATGTAGACTTGCGCTACTCAAATGGGCTTGCAGTACATTGGAAAACGTAACCTTATTGATTTGGAATTACGAAGATGGCAAAGAAGCCAAATAAAGATTTAATGGTAGGCATCGATATCGGTACTTCAAAAGTAGTGACGATTGTTGGCGAAGTTACTCCCGATGGTAAATTAAATATTATTGGTTTAGGTTCACACCCGTCACAAGGTTTGAAGCGGGGCGTCGTGGTTAACATTGAATCCACCGTGCAATCGATACAACGTGCAGTAGAAGAAGCCGAGCTCATGGCAGGCTGTCAAATCTATTCAGCTTATACCGGTATCGCGGGCAGTCATATTCGCAGTATTAATTCCAATGGAATTGTTGCGATTCGTGATAATGAAGTCACACAAACCGATGTGGATCGTGTTATCGATGCTGCAAAAGCGGTGGCGATTCCTGCTGATCAAAAGATTTTACATATTTTGCCGCAAGAATTTAAGATCGATAGCCAAGATGCGATTCGTGAACCGATTGGTATGTCGGGTGTGCGTCTCGAAGCGAAAGTCCATATTGTGACTGGAGCTGTCAATGCCGCACAAAATATTGTGAAATGTTTAAAACGATGCGGACTCACCGCAAGTGACATCGTGCTTGAACAATTTGCATCAAGCCAATCCATTTTATCGGATGACGAAAAAGAATTAGGTGTTTGTTTGATTGATATTGGGGGTGGTACCACCGATATCGCATTATTCACGGAAGGTTCTATTCGTCATACGGCTGCGATTCCGATTGCGGGTGATCAAGTGACGAATGATTTAGCCATTGCATTACGCACCCCGACAAGAAATGCAGAAGATATTAAAATTAAATACGCGTGTGCGCTGCAAGAACTTGCAGATGCAGATTATATGGTAGACATTCCCGCGATGGGAGATCGTCCACAACGACAAGTGCCCAAACGATTTATCGCAGAAGTTGTTGAAGCGCGATATGAAGAATTATTTACGCTTGCTTATGAAGAATTACGGCGGAGTGGTTTAGAAGACATGATGGTCGCAGGCGTGGTTTTAACGGGTGGCGCATCTAAAGTTGAAGGGGCGGTTGAGCTCGCTGAACGAATTTTTAAAATGCCGGTTCGTGTGGGTGCACCACACCACATCACCGGTTTAACCAATATTATTAATAATCCCATTTATGCAACAGGTGTCGGATTATTATTGTATGGAATGCAACAACGAGATGGTCAGCGCGATGGTTTAGGCCAGCCGACAATCAAATCATTATGGGGCCGAATGAAAGGTTGGTTCCAAGGGAATTTTTAATTAAGACTAGTCGCATTTTTATATAGGAGCCACATATGTTTGAATTAGCAGAAACGAGTCCGCAAAACGCAGTGATCAAAGTTGTCGGTGTGGGTGGCGGGGGTGGTAATGCAATCGAACATATGATGACTGGCGCGATCGAGGGTGTTGAATTTATTTGTGCGAATACTGACGCACAAGCGCTGAAAAAATCTTCCGCAAATACCTTAATCCAATTGGGCGAAAGTATTACGCGTGGATTAGGTGCAGGCGCAAATCCTGAAATAGGTCGCAAATCTGCCGAAGAAGATCGCGAACGTATTAAATCGGCGCTCACAGGTGCCGATATGATTTTCATTACTGCGGGTATGGGTGGTGGTACGGGTACAGGTGCTGCACCGATTTTTGCACAAATCGCAAAAGAATTAGGAATATTAACTGTCGCGGTGACAACGAAGCCTTTTACTTTTGAAGGCAAAGTTCGTATGCAGGTGGCAGAAAAGGGTATTGCTGATTTAAGTCAAAATGTTGATTCGTTAATTACCATTCCGAATAACAAATTACTAACGGTACTCGGCAAGAATGTCACACTCGTTAATGCATTTAAAGCGGCAAATGATGTGTTAAGGGGCGCAGTACAAGGTATTGCTGAATTGATTACGCGTCCGGGTTTAATCAACGTCGATTTTGCGGATGTGCGAACCGTCATGTCTGAGATGGGAATGGCAATGATGGGCACGGGTGTTGCGTCCGGTGAAAATCGCGCAAGACTTGCAGCTGAAGCCGCGATCTCAAGCCCATTATTAGAAGATGTCGACATGACAGGTGCACGCGGTGTGTTGGTGAATATTACCGCGGGTGTCGATATGTCTATTGGTGAGTTCGAAGAAGTGGGCGACGCCATCAAAAATATTATGTCTGAAAGCGCAACCGTGGTCGTTGGTACGGTGATTGACCCTGAATTACGTGATGAAGTACGTGTGACTGTCATCGTGACGGGTTTAGGTCGCAAACAACAACCAGTCGCACCGCTCACTCGCATTCCTGA
Source organism: Gammaproteobacteria bacterium (assembly GCA_013287885.1). Lineage (GTDB taxonomy): Bacteria > Pseudomonadota > Gammaproteobacteria > DSM-16500 > DSM-16500 > JABDCZ01. Next base: position 6,022 of record JABDCZ010000041.1, on the reverse strand, counting down.
TTTAATTAAAAATGAAGATGGTATTATTGACTATCACTCATTAGAAAAGCCTGCTGTGATGAGAAAACAAGCGCCATCTTTGGTTACACCGATGAATCCAGCCTCTAATAACAGCGCGCCACAAAAATCCTCCTTACATCATGAATTAGATTACCTGGATATTCCGGCTTTCTTAAGACGCAAAGAAGAAGTGGTGGAGTAAGTCTGGTGTTTATGTTTACCAAAATCCTGTCATTCCCGCGCAGGCGGGAATCCATTCTTAAATCAGACAGAAGCCAAAGTTAATTACTCGCTGTTGGTAAAATTTACCTATGGATTCCCGCCTGCGCGGGAATGACAAGAATATATAATTATCTATTAATCAATAACATACATTCCGCAATACAATCATAATCTTACCTTTAATTTTTTTATTATACAAAAACCTTCTAATTATCAACAAATTGTATTATTCTAAATCGATTGATTTTATTATCATATAAGCATAAAATGTATAAATTATACACAAAACGAGGATTGCATTGAATGATAAGTCGAGAGAGTCGCGAATATTTTGCTAAATATGCTGCAGCTTTGGGTGATTTAAAAGGTAACGACGTCGTTCCATACGATCTAAAAGTGGCAATTAAAGCAAATTTAACTATCGACGAAATTATTCATTGGGAAAATGCCAGCCTTGCAAAGTTTGGTAGTTATCTCGATCCCTTTGCATACGGTAAGAAAGCCTATTTAAACTCCGCAAAAAATCCTGCCATTATGAAAAAATTAAAAGATTTTCATAGTGAAATGGTAAGGACAGATAGACTTAGATCAGAAGAAGAAAAGGAGCGAAATAATCAACACGCGCAACGTGTCGATGTATGGGATGAAGCCTTAAAAGTATTAAATAAGATGGCTAAAAAGATCGAATTTCATGAAGACTGGGATTGGGAATTAAATACGGGAATATTAGAAGAAATTAATCAAACCTGTGGTGTCTTAAACGAGATCGAAGTATTTTTAAGAAATAATGAACAAATTTCTGAGTTCAATTTAAAAAGAATAGAAACTTTACAACAAAAAGCTATTCATAGAATAGATTATTTAGTTAAATTTTTCTTAGAATTAGAGCATGATGATTCTTTAGCTTACATGGAAAATTTACTGAAAATCCAAATTCAGCTTAGAACATTACTCGATAGTAACGAAATTAGTAACGACATTTTTCGAGAAACCGCAAAGACATTACAATTTTTGAATGATTTTATTAACTCAAAAACTTCCCCAGAAAGTATTTTGACTATTGATAACCCACAAACTCGTTATCAATTATTGTTAAAACTACAACAATCTAGAAAACCAACCGATTTCAACTTAAAAGATGCATTAAACAAAGCAAATGTAGCAAGACATACCGAAGATATTTTTCAAATGCGTCGCTTTGGCGAAAAAGATAATTTTATTCGTTATTTTTTAGGAATTCCTAAAGATAGAGGTAATACACCATTCTTCGTCCTGAATGTTCTTTTATATACCGTTGGCTTAGGATTTATTTTTACTCCTTTAAAAAATATTCTGACAATTTTCACGGAATATGCTCCTAAACGTATGCAACTTTTCTTAGAAGATAAAAGTTCTTTTCTAAGTGATATCGCAAAAGGGATATGGTTACTTGGTCGATCTTGGACTTCCCCCGTCGTAAGTTTTAAGGCTGCACTTCAATATGGTACAGAAACCAACAACAAACGTTTAGGAAGAGCATTAGGTTTATTAAGTTTATTCTCTAGCGGAATTTTCTTGGTTGCGGTGATGGTTACGGTGCCTAAAGCTATTATTGGCGTATTAGGTCAAGCAGGGGGAGTATTCGCGAGTATAAATACATTCTTTACTTCGACTATGAAGACGGTTTCCAGTTTACCGAATATCGGATTTTCTTACCTCACACCCACTGTTGTGGTGCCGAGAAAGCAATTAGGAAAAATAGTCGATAAGAGAAGTACTAAGTATATTCATCAAAAATTAGATGTACAAAAATTTAATACAGTTTCTGAAGTACACCGTGATTTTGAAAAACAATACGGTCAGACAGAAACGCAACCAGCAAATGATCGAGCCAATAATCCGCAATATGCAATGGGATCTTCTCATGCAGAACCTATTATAAATTACTCGTCCTCTCAAAGAAGAATGTAGTAAATTCATTGCGTTAGATGAGAAACTTAATCTCGGTTATAATATAGGGAGAAATAAGAAATATTGTGGAGGGGGTTATGAAAAAGACTAAAACTTCACCTAAAAAGAAATCTGCATTGAAGAAAAAACCGGCGGCAAAAAAAGTCGTCAAAAAAGCGATAAAAAAAGCACCTGTCAAAAAGAAAGCATCAATTAAAGCATCAAAACCGGCGAAACCAGCTAAAGTAACGCATACAAAGCGGAAATCCGAGCCCGCTAAAACTGCCGCACCTACGATTGTCATTAAAAAGAATCCAAATGGAATGAATTATTTCCAACAATGTGTTGTTTTGGCCGCGTTGATTAATCAAGAAAGACATCAAAATCACGAATTTCAAACCATTCCATTGCCAGAGATAACTTCCACTTTGCTTCAACCCCTCCGAGAATATTTGAGCCAATACGCTTTTAATTCTGAAGAGATTCAAAATGGATTGGACGATATGGTGCGATGCGATTTTTTTAAGAAAACTTTTCCAGTAAAAAATACAGAAACCCTGTTAGATCTAAATATTCAAGGTAATCCCAAAAAAATAATGGCGCAATTGATTGAACTCGCAGGACCGGAAGCGAGAAAAATTATTTTCCTGAAAGAAGAGGGTGATCGTTTTTTAATACATCGAACCACTTTAGAAAAATATGCGCTAAAAACTGGGCAAATTGAAAACCATATTTTACATCATGATTTGCCAACTTATATGAGCCACGAATCTACGCATCGGGAAATATTAAATCAAATAAATCAGCGCAGCAATGCTCGATATTTTAACCAAGATCATCATCCGCAAAATTTGTCGTCGAAACATAGAAGGGGGAGGGGTTAAATTTTTGCGAATAACTTGATCAAATATGTTTCATGTCCTATACTCTCTCCAACTGTATATGAGCTTGTCATGCCAGCATGTTTTTAGCTGGCATCCAGTAGGGCCTGTCTGGATGCCAGCTAAAAACATGCTGGCATGACAGTGTACTATCACATGCTGCAACCAATATAAAGACAGGTCATCACAATGCAAAAATCTTTTCTCATGATACTCCTCATCCTGAGTTCATTCCTTTATACCAATCTCACTTTCGCAAAACTAAAAGTCGTTGCTGCCGAAAATTTTTATGGCGCTGTCGCAAAAGAACTCGGTGACGAATTTGTGCAGGTGGTAAATATTTTAAATAATCCATCGCAAGATCCACATTTATTTTCAACCACGCCTTCTATTGCAAAGGCCATGGCTGACGCAGATATCATTGTTTATAATGGCGACGATTATGACCCTTGGGTGACGCCAATGCTTAATTCGGAGACTTCATCGCAAATTATTAATGTCGCAAATCTTGCAAAAATTCCCTCAGGCACTAATCCACATATTTGGTATTCTCCGAATGTGATGCCTATATTCGCAAAAAAAATCACCGAATTATATATCGCAAAAGATCCAGAACATCAAAAAATATTTGAATCAAAGTTACAGCAATTTTTAACGGATTATCAAAAAATATTTTCGAAAATCGCTTCCATCAAAACACGTTTTCATAACATAAATGTGATTGCAACAGAGCCTGTATTTAATGAAATGCTTGAAAGTTTCGGATTCACTATACACGGTAAAGATTTTCAGATGAAGATGATGAATGATATTCCGCCCTCGATTTCTGAAATAAAAGAATTTGAAACGGATTTACGAAATCATCGCGTGCAATTATTTATTTTCAATGATCAAGTCGTGAATCCTATGACGACAAAAATGTTAGAGATTGCCAAAGAAGAAAAAATTCCTATTGTTGGTGTGACAGAATTAATGCCGCCAAATATAAGTTATGTTGATTGGATTTTAAGAGAATTGGATCAAGTTGAAAAAGCACTTGAAGGAACCCTTTGATATGATGGCGATTGAAACGCGGAATCTTTTTCTAGGATATAAAAAACATACTATCGTTTCGAATATTAATATAAATATTTCAAAAGGTGAGTTTGTTGCAATTTTAGGTCCGAATGGTGCGGGAAAAAGTACTTTTTTACGATCATTATTAGGATTAGTGAAACCTATTTCCGGTGAAATTTTAATATTAGGTCAGAAACCTGGTTTTAATAATTATCATATTGGTTATATGCCGCAAGCTCGTCATCATATATCAACTGCAAATTTGACGAGTCGTGCGATGTTAGAGGCTGTGTATGATGGTATTCGTTTTGGCGTTTCTTTAGAATCAAAAAAGAAAAACCATGAAATTTCTCGCGTGTTAAATTTAGTAAAAGCCGAGAAATTAAGCGATAAACCGATCCTACAATTATCTGGTGGCGAAAGACAACGAATTCATTTGGCGCAAAGCTTATTGGGTACACCAGAAATTTTATTGTTAGATGAGCCACTTTCAAATTTAGATCCGCATTTTCAAGAAACTTTTATTCATATTTTAGGAGATATTAAAAATCAATTAAACGTGACGATTTTATTAACCGCGCATGATCCTAATCCATTATTGAATGTGATGAGTCACGTATTGTTTTTTGCAAAAGGTAAGTTTTTAATTGGAAAACCCGAAGAAATTATGACAAGTGAAAGATTAAGTGAATTATACGATACCCCGATTGATGTGATTCAATATAACGATCGATTATATGTGTTGGGTGATGGGCATAATATTTTAGGACAAGGAGCGCATCATCATGATTAGTGCACTTTTATCGATGTGGGATTATGAGTTTATGCGCTATGCTTTTTTGGCAGGAACGATTGCTGCCATTATTTCCGGTATGGTTGGGTATTTTGTTATTATTCGGCAATTATCTTTTGCCGCGCATGCGTTGGGACATATTGGATTTGCCGGTGCGAGTGGGGCGTTATTATTAGGCCTGACGCCAATGACCGGGCAATTAATTTTAACGGTGTTAGCAGCAGGGGGAATGGGTGCGCTCGGAGAGCGGATTAGCAAAAGTGATATGGCAATCGGGGTGATATTATCTTTTTGCTTAGGATTGGGTACTTTGTTTTTGCATATTTATAATGGTTATGCAGGACAAGCATCGATTATTTTATTCGGAAATTTACTTGGCGTATCCTTAAAAGATATTTCGTTGATGTTTCTTTTAATGTTACTTTGTATATCTGCCGTTTTGATACTTTCTCGTCGATTATTATTTTCGAGTTTAGAACCAGAATTAGCTTCCGCTAAAGGGATTTCCCTATCAACTATTTCGATTGTTTTCTTAATGATCGTTGCGATTGCAGTGACACTCGCAAGCCAAGTCGTCGGCGTGATATTGGTATTTACTTTAGTCATTGGCCCTCCTGCCATTGCGGTTCAATTAACGCATCAGTTTGGTAGTGGAATGATGTTAAGTATTTTACTGTCTGTTTTGATTGTGTGGGCGAGTATTGTTATTTCATATTTTACCGATTATCCGATCAGCTTTTTAATTAGTGCGATGGTATTTTTCATCTATATTTTAAGTGTGTTACAGCAGCGTATGATGGCGGAGAGGGTGTGATCGTGTGTCATGCCAGCATGTTTTAAGCTGGCATCCAAATGACCGTGTGGACATGATAATGCGGTGCTTGCATTCTAAAAATATATGAAATAAACTTCTTTGCGTTTAATAATAACAAATAAGGAAGTTACCATGTTATCATCACAAGATAAAAAACCAGTATTATCTCAAGAACAAGTTTCCGAACTCGCCGAATTAGTAAAACTAAAATTTTCTATAGAAAAAATTGAAGAACAATTCGATAGCAGCAACCCACAAAAATGCTACCTTAAATTTAGCGATAATTTATATCTCGGCGGTATGGAGAGAGAAAATCTACGTCCCCTG
>JABDCZ010000040.1:0-17281 GCA_013287885.1 Gammaproteobacteria bacterium | reverse complement strand
GAAACCGATTGAATAAAATCACTAGGTTTCTTAATATTTTTATAAATATCTCTATCAGCATCAATAAGCCACAATGATTGGTGCGTTTTTAAAATAATGTAAGTATGATCAATACTGGCTTCCCCATTCACAATAAATAATTCATTATTCTTTAATTCAGCAAGCTTAGAAAATAATATTTCTGCAGTACGACAGTTTCCAATTCTGCTTTCTTTTAATTCCGCCGAATCAAAAGGATCATTACCTTCGCTAAAATCGGTTTTAGAATCTAAAGATATTGGTTCGTATTCTTTTTTTAATAAAACTTTAGCTGCTTCAATGGCGGCAAATTGACAACCCCCATCAGAATGATCTTTATTAACTTTACGTAAATTCATGATCATTTTTTCATCTAAATGATTTTTAGTAAACATATGAGTATCTCCAATGACGAGATTATAGCTTATTTTACACTTTTTCATTGAAAGTGTGAGTTTTAACCAGAACCTAGAATTATGCTATAATTAACTATATACCTTTAACCCTGTGATTTTAAAAGGAGAGGAGAAATGAAGACATTTTTATATTTGTTTGGGTTAGTGTTGTTTTTGGGCGTTACTAGTAGTTATGCTGCTGGTACCTGTTGGCCGCTAAGGGGAAATGGACCTTATAAGACCTTTCTCTGCGACGATATTAAGTATGGACGAGATACCACGACTCAAAACAGTATTTGTCCAAAAAAGGGTATTGCTCATCCGGAATCAACAGTAGTCGACCTCTATGGCAGATGCACGGTTTGTTGCAACCCGTAAAGATGCAGGGTGGACAAAGCGCAGCGTGTCCACCAAAGCCGCGAGGGTCGATCCTTGAAACCAAAAACCCAACGCGAGTTTATTTTCCCTTTTGGCTGTCAGTATATCATCCACTGTTTTTACGATGTGAAATTTATCCCCTAGGGTTTTGATTTTGTTTTTTTGCCTTGAAATATAACGTACTGTTGTCTCAACGTTAGTTAAATCACCTGCCAATGCAATATTAAGAAATTGAAATCCTGACAGATGATCGTTATAAGTTGTCCTACGACTGTGCGTTGCTATTTAGGTGCAGTTTGTTCCTTGAAATGTCTGTTCTATTTCGAAAAAAATAAATGACTGATGAATTATGAATGTATAATATGCGATAATTTTCCAAAAACTAATATTATTGCAACGGACTGCTTCCAATAGAGCCATTGATATGTACAAGGCACGAATCACTACCTTACCTCATAAACTTTCAAAATTAGTAGATACTAAATTTGTTGTATCAATTTTCAACCAAGCATATTCCATGGCCTTGGAAGAAACTAAACTTAACAATAAAAAAGAGTTTGGCATGGATGAAATTGCACCTCAACTAGAAAAATGCCTCGAACCTATTCTTATGTCGGTAGATTTAACTAATGAAGTTGAATATTTAAAATTATCTCACTGGGTAGAAAATCATACCTGGAGACAAGAAACACAGTCTATTCTTTATAAATGTATTGCAATACAGGGCATCGTTTCGTGTTTACTTTCAACTATAAAAGACAAGCAACAAAAACAAAAAATAATTGGCAAAATAATTTCTATTGGCTCAGATTCTCCTGATTTTGCAGAAATCATTTCGTTTCGGGAAAAAATTCATGGCACCAATAAAGGTTTAGATATCACTGTCCTGAATAAAAATGACGAGCATAAAACTTATACTTTAAAAGTATGTACCACAATAGGTAATATACTATCTGAAAAATTTTCAGCAGATGTGGCAAAAAAAATGGTGAATATAGAAGAGCCATCGGACTTTTCCATAAAACTAAATATTGATAAAGAAAAAAAATCTCTTAAAGATTCTTCTATTAATAAAACGCTTATTGCACCTGCATATCTTGTTCTTCAAGATAAGAATATAGAAGTATCACCTAAAAATGCTTGTAGGCAATTACGAGTAGTTAGCGAATGGTCAAATGATCTGGCTTCATTTAAAGCGTGTGAATTATTTGGTTTTGAAAAAAGAATGCTAATGGCAGGAACATTTTATCCAGAACTATTTGAAGATTTACGTATATTGAATCTCCATTGTGAATTGGGTTTAGAACTTATCGTGGTCGTCGCTACTTATTTATGCGATTTTGATCTTCATTTAGAAAACTTTATGCTAAAAATAAATATCACGGGAGTTTCAGAAGAAAATATAGAGAAAGTAAAATTTTTAATTGAGGAATTCAAAGAATTAATTAGAAAAAGGAAAGAACAGGTAGCAGCATATAATAATTCAAAAACACAGAAAGATACTACAAAAAAACGTCAAGAATCTGCGGAACATCTTGAGGCTTTAATAACCGCGATCAAAATACTAAAAAAGCTTGGGGCAGAAATATACTTTCATAAAATTGATCATGATAGCGGTTTCTATCGGTATATAGATAGAGATAGAAAAGTTGATTTTTCTACACATAGAACACCTCCTTTGCATTGGAGCAATTTAAGCATCCTTAAAATTAAAGCACAACCTACTTGTCATATAGTTGAGTTAACTAGCGCAACTGAGGAAGGAATAGATCAATTACTGTTGTCAGAGAAGGCCATCGTTTTTTTACAAGCAAATCCCTTGCAAACACATATGAATACCGTACTTCAATGCGCCAATGCTTTATTTAAAGATATACAGGTGGCAACCTCTAAAATAAATAATTTATCTCTGAAAGATAAGCAAGAAACGGAGCATTATTTACTTCACCAATTTCTCTTACATATAGGAGAATATAATGCTGGGGATCATTTTTCTAGTTTTGATTATTCTTTTATGGGTGTGCTCGGAGGTCTTCCTCATGATGAAATTTTAGAAATGAAAATTAAAAATACAAAAGAATGTATTATTCAATCTCTTAAGATAGGAACAATATATAAAGTAAATGACTTACAAGAACAGTTATACCAAAGACTAATTAAAAAAGAGCAGAGAGAAGAATATCTTAGTACCCATCAATTAAATTTTAAGAATTTTTTAGCTTTGCAACTCAAGCAAAATCAAATGGAATATCTTTATATGATCTGGCCTGATATTTGGAAGAACTATTGTTATTTTTTCCCTGATTACGTGAGTCGAGCTTCTCCCATGGCATGTGGTGGATATTTGATGAGTTCGCAAAGTTATAATATTGCAATTGAGATACATGCATTGTCAGATAATTTTAGTGAAGTTGGTATTACCGATAAAAAACTAGAAGATAAAATGGATTTGCGAAAGACAGTATATCAAAAAACGCAGGATTATCTGAAAAATAATAGCCATCGACGTCTAGGTAAAAAAATCCTCGCTAGCATGTCAAATTTTAGCACCTTTCCTAACTTGCTTGAATTGCAGAATAATACATTAGAGGTAACGCCTTCATTCGTGTCAAAAGGTATCAAAAAAGACTAATATTCGATCATAAGGTTTATTTCGCGCTCATTATAAAACACGCAGAAATGCTGTCTCCAGAAAATATGATTAACTTAATTGAAAAAATTCAAAGCATACAAAACAAACTGCCATCTTACCAAATAGATCAACAAGCTCTAGCAATCGTTGCGGAATTAAAGGATAAATTTAAATCATTGTGTAATCAGTACGAGGTCAATAAGCTGAAGGTTTTTTTAACAAAATAATTATTCAAAAAATGATTTAAGAAAATATAAATTTTATCAATAAGTTTTTTGATAGAAAAAATAATAACCATATAAATTGATTTTGTTTAATATCAACCATATAATTGCGCCCTACATTTTTAAAAAAGAAGAGGGGCTTTTTCAATGTCTGAAACTAGAAAATCATTCAATCCCGATGACTTAAAGCCATATTTCAAAAAATTTAATTATGATCCTGGCACTTACAATTTTGCCCACTCCTTCTGTTACACTGGCCTTTTTGCTTTTTTTGTAGATGAATTATCTCATTACGATGCTAGAATTTATCGCATTATTGACCAAAAACCGGAAGAACTTGAAAAAAAATTAGAATTAGCCAAATCAAAAAAAATAAAAATCATTGAAAAGGCAAAAATCGAAGTTGCTGATGAAATCCAAGCAGCGTGGAAATTAATTATTCCTCCAGAAAAACTTTGGAACTGTTCTTTAACACCCAAAGAACTATACATTAATTTTGATCAATCTCCTTTTACTATTTTAGATGTCCCTTTTTTTAATAAAAGTTTAAAAGCGACCCTAAGAGAAAAAGTCAACGCTAAGATACAGCAATTAACGCCTGACAAAAAAATGGATGATGAACTATTTGAGATATCTGCATTTTTTGATGAGTCAGACCACTTTCTCAATGGAACTTTAACGCTTTCTAATGTGAAACATACTTATGATGAAATACCTCATATTCAATTATTACAACCCACAAAACTAGATGAAAATCCTATTGTGCAAGTAGACCAACAATATTGTGCTTTTGAAAAATTTGAACTGGTTAATTATTTTCGTAGTTTACAAAATATATTGAATAAAAAAAACCGTGAAATCAAAATAGGCTGTATATTACAAGCCATAGGCCACACACTTTATTTAGGAATAGCGCATAAAGACACGCCTTCTTGGTCTATCATTTCTAATGTACATTTTCCAACACAATATATCAAACTTGACGAAGTCGCCTTCGAAATACGTAAAGGCATATCCAATGAAGGCCCGCATTCAATATTTTTAGCTTCTTTCTTTGTATTAAAAAATGATCTCTCGCATGCAACCCAAATCTTTCAAGAATGGAAAGCAGATAGTTCATGGGAAAAAATAACCCCTGAAGAAATATCATATAAAAAAGCCCAACTATCAGACTCTAATGGTAGAGGCCTGCTTTCCCAAAGCGTTCGATCAAAAGATTTACCCTTTACCAAAAGATTATTAGAACTAGGGGCTGATCCAAGTAAAATTAATGGCGTCAATAGCAGACCCCCATTAACGTTCGCCCTATGGAACCAGGACATAAAAACAGTAGAACTCCTCTTAGAAGCTAAAGCAAACCCCAACCATATTGATGATAATGGTTGGACGCTCCTGCATGTGGCGGCTTTCATCAACAATGTATCTACCATAAAATTATTATTAAAATATGGCGCCAATATCAATCAACGTACAAAACAACTAAAACAAACCTCATTATATAGTGCTCTCTTGAATAAAAAATTTTCGGCTTTTTATGCTTTGCTGGATGCAGGTGCTTACCATTCTTATCTTTCACTGAATAACGCAGGTGTTTCTCCTTTAATAATTGCCTCTGAAAATGGCTATGAAGAGGTGGTCGATCGATTAATTCAAAAAAAAGCCAATTTGAATATCCAAATGAACAATCAACTCTCCGCTTTATATTTGGCAGCACAAAATGGCCATACTGGTGTTGTGAAAAAGTTGGTCCAAGCACACGCTGATGTAAATGTAGCCTATCAAAATACCACCCCTTTAATGATTGCAATCTCAAATAATAAAGAGGAGATCGCGCATTTTTTAATTGAGGCAAAGACTGATATCAATCTTCTTGATGGAGACAAAGAAAGCGCACTCCATAGAGCTGCCACGCTTGGAAAATTAAGTCTTGTTTCTGCATTAATAGAAGCAAAAGCAAACCTTAACGGACTAAATATCAATAAGTGCACACCGCTTACCAAAGCTATAATAAATAATCATATTGATGTCGCAAAAAAGCTTATTAAAGCAAACGCAGATCCGAATATTTCCCCAAGCTTTTATACAGCCGCCCAAAAGGGATTGGTTGAATTGATACCGCTTTTGCTAGAATCAAAAGCAGATGTTAATCAATATTTCGGCCCTACGAGTACAATTTATGCAGCAGCTGAAAGTGGGCAGGTTGAAGTTGTTAAAGAGTTGATAAAACATAAGGCATTTATTTCGGTTCTAGCAACACATAATGGTGCAACACCTTTGTATATTGCAGCAGAGCATGGTAATTTGGACATTTGTAGATTACTGCTGCAAGAAAAAGCGGACGTAAACATAAAATACTCCAAAAAAATCACTGCGCTATATATAGCGGTTGAAAAAAACCATCCTAAAGTCGTAGAACTTTTATTAAAAGAAGGTGCTGACCCTGATATTCCCGGAGATGACGAACAAACACCGCTATTTATCGCTTTAAAAAATAAAGCATATGACATAGCCCATGCACTATTAAAAGCAAAAGCAGATCCTAATGTAGGAACAAAAGATAAAGAATTTCCAATTCATCAGGCCGTTATTCAAAATCAAACCGACCTCATAAAAAATTTATTAGAATATAAAGCGGACCCTCATATTCGATTTAATGATGGGAAAAGTATTTTAAATTACGCGATTGAAAAAGCGCAAACAGAAAATATCACATTATTTGAAAAACATCAGGTTTCCTATATTCCACCTTCGCAACAGTTTATTATTGCTCCTTCAAAAAAAATTTCTTTACCATCAAATGAGGGAGGTATTTGTTATGGTGGTGCTGGCGCTGCAATGCTTCTCTTCCTACGAGGCTTACTTCCACAATTGACGAGTCACTCAGAAAAAATAGCTAGTATTTCTTCTGCTGATTTTAAACAGACTATCGATCATGCTTACAAAAAAAGAAAAGAAATGATTGAAACCATTAAACCTGATATTTGTAAGGACATGAAAGAAAAATATGGTCTTCGACTCGATCCCATTAAATTTTGGGATTCCAATACGAATATGGTGTTTTCTGATCGATTGACTAACCAAGAGACCCGGCTTTTAAATGACCAAATAAAAAAAATGGTCCGCGAACATTTCAATAAAAAATTAGATGAAATGCAAAAAGAAGAAGCTGTTTTATTTGATATTGTTGAGTTATTAGAAAAGATTGAAATCATCTTCCAGCCTAATAAATATAATGATCTTTTTGTGAAAAAGACTGCACCAGAGAATCAAAATCTCAGTGCTTGTTTATCGTTATTTTCTCCTGAGGAGACTAAAGATTCAATTGTACCTATTCATGCGTTTCCTGAATTCTTTTACAGGCAAGATTTTTTAAAAATGTTTTCTAGTTTAGAAGCCACTATAAAATTAGTGGTTAAAGATAGGCCTTTCAAATTCGCTTTATTTATTATAGGCGCTGGCCATGCTATTCTAGTGGGGTTTGATTCGGGCAAAAAACTGAATTGGGTTTTGGTTGATTTTAATCAATTACCACCGAAAGATTTTAATCACCGTGAGCTCAGTACAGAGGTTTTAAAAGGTTTATTAATAAAGAAGAATATTAGCGATACCGATTGCGTAGTTGGTTTTATAGAAACATTTGCTTTACAATCAGACAGTGCATTGGCCCACACCATCATACATAAATGGCAGGAACATCCTGATTATCAAACCTTCCATCCATTAGTGCCTTCTTTAGAAAAGAGCCGTGCAATCGACTCTAAAGGACGTACTTTATTATATATGGCAGCAAAAATAGGAAAGACTTCTTTAGTAAAATCACTCCTCCACGCCGGTGCTTTAGTGAGCCAATCTCCTTGTCCTCTACTTTTTATAGCAACACAACATAATCGCAGTGATATTGTTATCCTATTAATTCATGCCAAGGCCGATCTTGAAAAGAGTTATGGGTCCCAGACGCCTTTGTTCTCTGCTAGTTCACATAAATATTTTAACATCGCAGAATATTTGATTCAGAAAAAGGCTAATATTGATCATAGAGATAATAATGGCGACACCTGCTTGAGCATAGTAACATTCACGCAAAACCATCAAGCTATCGATTTTTTATTAAAACATAAAGCTAATCCTAATATTGTAGATAATAATAACCTTTCCTGCTTACGGACAGCGGTTGAAAAAAATGATGCCAAATCAGTGAATTTATTATTAGAAGGAAAGGCAGATGTTAATTTGCGTTCTACCGATGGTTCAACCGTACTACACTATACTGTCGATAATAAAAATTTCTTACTGACGAAATTATTGCTGCCGCATGCGCGTGTCAATCAGCAAATGAATAATAAAAAAACGGCATTATATATCGCTGCAATGAAAGGACTTACCGATGTGGTAGAAATGTTAATTGAGGCAAAAGCATATCTATCGTATCTTGCGCGAGACAATGACGGCCTTACGCCACTTATGGTAGCGGCGCAAGACGGACACGTTTCCACGATTAAATTACTATTAGATAAAAAAGCCCATCCTGACATTATGGATGGCTTAAAAAAAACGGCCTTACATCATGCAGTCATTGAGCAGAAAATAGAAGTTGTCAAAATATTATTGGATGCGAAAGCTTGTCCTAATCATTTTGACCAGTTTGGCCGGACTAGTTTCGCCATTGCTGTTTCACTTGAAAACAAAGAAATTATCCAATGTTTGATTGATGCAAAAGCTAATATTAATGAAAAAGATGAAAATGGCATAACGACTCTCTACCATGCGATCGACAAATATACTACTTTTCATGACTCAATAGCATTATTAAAATACGGTGCAGATCCAACTATTCTACCCCCCACTGGATTATCTCCATTACATATTTCTGCAAAAAAAGGACGTTACAATATTCTGGAATTACTAGAGGCGAAAGCCGATCTCCATTTAAAAACTCCATCAGGAGAAACTGCTTTAGAGCTTGCCGTTTTGAATAATTTCCCTTCGATAGTAGAGACTCTATTAGAACAAAAAGCAGATGCGCATTTTCTCATGAAAAATGGCAAAACGTTGGTGGACTTTGCTTTAAATAATAATCATTTAAGTTGCTTTCAGTATTTGCTAGAACATGGGGCACCCATTAGCCCATCGTCACTTAGCGACTGTAATACACTCATTACAGCACAAGCCATGAATCTCTCCTCGTATCATAAACATATATACCAAATAATTGAATACCAAGGCGATACTGAACATCCCGTTTTAAGGGAAATAACAGAATTTCGCACAGAACTTCAAAAAAAATTGGATTTTTCCCAAATGAAACGTTTTGACCTATGGGTCAAAGATAAAAAATGTGATGATAAAAATCAAGTTTCCATCACTCCTTTTGAAATGGCCACTATCATAGGTGATAAAGAAGTCATCGATTTAATCGTACTAGTCAACGAATGTAGGCCTTGCTTTTATCGATATCACGCCCTGTTATACTATTGTGAAAACAGCGATACTATCGCAACATTTAAAAAAATGGATCAATTAGCGCAAGTGATTATTAAAAAAGATATCTTCAAAGAACACGTGGTTGATATTCAACAAATCTATTTGGAAATAGGAGAGGGGACAGAGATTGGGCTCATTATAGAAAAGCTAAAAAAACTGGATGAAAATATTCAACAAAAAAGAACGGCCTATCACCATTATTCATTGTGGCATACGCATAACGAAACGGATATCGATGGCGTTGATGTAGAAAATAGAGTAACAGCTCAGGTATCCGCACTCTAACTACACTTGGCGACTAATCGGAGCTAGCTTCGCAGGCCGCCTAATTGAATCCCGACATGAATATGATTGATTTTATTTTCAACGACAGTATTGTTAAAAAAGAGCCATTTATTAGTTGTTAATTTATAAATAACATTGGCAATTGCTAAAGGTGGAAAGAGTATGGTGGCGAGATTTGCTACGAGCCGTTTGTAATCATGATGAATAGAAAAATCGGCATCATGGCGGTGTAATTTTTTTAAAAAATCCAATTTAAACTTAAGTTTGTTAAACTGATTCTTCGGGCATTTTTCTGTCTGATGCATATTCTGATTTGCAGAAAGCATCGTGCGTAATTCAGCAACAAGATCAGAAATTTGCTGTCTTTTTTCTTCTAAGTGCTTAAGTGATTTTCCAAAGACATCTAATGCGTTAAGATGACGGATGACGTAATCTTCCATCGATGCATCCCATGAAAATAATAGCTCTTTTTGTAGGTTAGTATTTTCCAGGCTAGCGATAAAAGCTTGGTAAGAGGCATCTTCATTGATCAATAAGAGACTATCAACGAGAGCAGAAAATGTAGTTAGCTTCTCATCGAAAAATAATTTTTCAATATACGGCCGAACATAATAGGTTGCGTAAGTATTATCTTCCTTTCGTCCTGTCGGGGGTCTCAGGGGTTCAGGGTTCAGCCAATAATGATTCATACTGCTGTAATTACCGAAATCGCGGTAATTACTAAAATGGTTACGATGAAGAATAAAAGGGTCATGATAAAGAATTGCTCCCTCAGAAGAAAATCGGGTGCTAATTTTTTTTTGTGAATAAATATAATCACTTTTTAAAGCTGATCTTAATACACTCGCACTATATTGTGGTTGTAAATATTCCATAATGAGGCTGGTTACAGAATTTACTGCGTTTAAGTTTTCATGAAGGGATAAGGTCCAGATATAGCTTTGTATGGTTTTTTGGAGCTCAGCGTTTTGCTTTTCAGGCGCAAAGCTGCCTTCGGTTATTGTAGGGTCCCAATCCCCTTCTCGACCTTTATTATGTATCCAAGTAGATCGATATTCCTCAATGCGCCATTGAATACGAATTTCTTTTTCTTGCTTTGGCATGTGAGAAAGTCTCCCGTAATTTATGTTCCGATTGTATATTTTCTCGTCGCAATGTCAATATTAACTCATAAAGGACCCGCGTCGCCGAAAACACAGTCAAACAAGGATGTCCATGTTTGACTATAGTTTTTTTAACAGATGAACTGTCAAAGGGATAAAGCCCGGGAACACCGCACGCTAGACGGAGAGCTCTTACCGGCGAAGAACAGATAGCCGCTGCCACCGGGAACCAAGACCTGGCTCCACGCGCTTTGCATTGGATCGTTCGAGACCTCGGTAGAACTCCAGTAAGTGCCAGCAGCCAATAAACTGAACAGGTCTCCTCCTAAAGTCCCTAAATTATATAAACTAAAAATACCGGTAAGTGCAGGGGCACAACTTCCAAATTGATTATTTGTTACGTCAAAATAAATACTTCCATATAACTCACAGGCAGCAGGCAAATACCACTCACCTCCGCCTGCTGCACCGCCATCCTGATTGGCATAGCATAACCCCTCAGCATAATCACTGGTAGGAACAGGATTACCTGCGCTGTAGCCATTATAATAAATGTAAATATTATTTGAGTCACAAGTGCCATCCGTTGCACCTTTACAAGCTTGTTGCGCTCCATATTGCGTTGCTGTTGCGCCTGTTGGTGCGCTCGAATTAGGATACGCATTACCGATAGTTGAATTTTCCGCTATGCCCCAAAGACTCGTAAAATCAGCACTTGTTCCATTAGAGCTCCAGATGCTTCCATTTACATCTGAATTCGTGCTATCAAGAACATAGGCATTCAACGCATCGATAGCATACACGTAATAATAATTAGACCCATTGGGCGTCAGGGAGGAAACCAACGCCGCCTCGGAAACAGCATCCCCATTGTTATCAATAATACTAAAAACCGTCGGCGCAAAACCATTGGTGCCACTTGCACCAAACGTGAGGAAACAGCTGCCTTCTGGTGCAACAGAAGCACAACCAGAAGAGGATTGTTGAGTGACACCACTGGGTAATTGGCTTGAATTCGCATGCACATTCGTCACTGTCGTGTTGCTCAGGTTTTTTACAGTCACAGTACATGCGGCTCCTGAAAGGCCGCACTGACTCGCACCACCATTGAGGGGGATGATGCCATATGATTCAACAAACAGCGGCGATAAACTCTGATTCACAAATAGTGAAGTAATGGAGATATTATTACCGCCACCTGGCACTTGACCTCCGTTCCATTGTTCTCCAAAATTCGAGGTGTACATGACAGTGGTATTATTGGTTCCTACATACACTGTAGTCCCTGTCGCAGCAATTGCTGTAGCATTGCCTGAGGGTAGGGCTGTCATTAAGTGCCAGCTTCCTCCTGTCCGCGGTGCCGTATTGTATTGCGGTTGGGTCGTGGTAATATCCGTGACCACATATAAAGTGCCGTTCGTGTCAATCCCTAAACTTTGGATGGCGGTTCCTCCCGGTTGGTTCGTTAAGGGAGTCCAACCCTGTCCCGATGTGGTGGAGTAATAAATATGTCCCCCTTGAGTACCCGCATAAAAAACACCGTTGGCATCAACCACTATCGCACGGACAGTGCTACTATCCGGAACAATCAATGGTGCAGCAGGCCCCCAAGTTGACCCTTGGTTATTCGTATAATAGACATATCCCTCTCCAGTCCCCGCATAAACCGTATCTCCTACCGCAAATAACGATTGCACCCAGTCGCTGTGATCGGAGGTGGGCAGCGTATTCGTCACTTGATTCCAGGTTATCCCATCTGAACTATAAACCAACGTCGCGGCCCCATTGCATTGGCTATTGATGCAAGAACCATCACCCATAACACCTGTTGCCTGGTACATCGTGGTTGTTCCATTAACGACCGTGACGGCTGTGGCCCATGTAGCTGCATCCCAAGCCCACCCGAACTGTGGGCTTAGCATATAACCCCAGGTCGTTCCGTTGTCCGGGGAATAGGTCTCTAAACCATTTGTTTCCGCATAAATACTTGTAAAGCTCAATGCACTCACCATAATGGGTTCTGCTGAAGCCGCTTTTGCCGAATAGGCCGCAGGCGTCGTACTGATGCTAGGTTGCATGCTGTAATTGCCCGCTTTAGTACTCGTAAGCGTAAACGAAAGACAACAACTTTGACCCGCACTTAGAGGAAAAGAACTGCCGCATAGTGTGTTAACATTCGTGCAAGAGGAAGAGCCGCTCGTGATTTGGGTGGCGGTAAGGCCGGAACTGGCCCCCGTACTTGTGAGATGAAAAGTCAATGGCGCGTTCGGGGGAATCACACCAGAATTGACCGATACCACATAATTGGCAGTCCCAGCGCTGCCTGAAACAAAGCTTGTGTTTCCACTGTTATAGGTCACCGTGATGGGATTCACGGCGGCATGACCCACATAGGCATGGGTTAGTAAAACGGTCGCGATGAATAGCTCATTGATATGTTTTTTCATGGTAGTGTCCTACTCGAGCAGCGTAAACTGAAAACGCAGTTGATTGGTGTATAAGTGAGGGAAACTTAACGTTTGGTTTGTTGTGGCAGCAGGTGTTCTGCCCAATGACACCGAACCTAAATCAGCAAATTGATAGCCTATCCCAAACCTTGTATGAGCACTTAACGTGTAATCAAAACCCACCCCAACGGCCCACGTAAAAGAGGTTTGAGTGTGATTGGCAAAAGGAGCCGTTGGAACAGCGTCAGCAATTAATGGTGTTTCTTGATAATTTTGCGCCGTATTAAAGGCAGCTCCCAATCCCCATGACACATAAGGATGTAGCGCTTGATAAGAACGAAGGCTCGTTAAAAACTTGCCTTCCGCCATCACTCGGGTGTGCTGTATGTGGTAAGCGTAACTTAAGGTATCAAACTCAGGTAATGTTAACAGCCAGACATGACCTTCTGGACTCATTTGTGTATCACCATAACCCGAAACACCCAGTTGAACCCATAGCTTATCACCGAATGCTCGCTCAACCCCTACAAAAACTCCACCATCGAAAACCGTCGTTCTGCTATTTGTGTTGGTATAATAATTCGCAAAGGGCGGCAATAAACTTAAGGTCTCGGCTTGACCTTGCTGTACGAAATCAGGGCCTATGGTGAGCGTAACCAGTGGGTGATATAACATGGGTTTAGGCTCGGCTTCCGTGCCTGATAAAGCTTGGAGGCCAAAGGCCGCCAACCCTATTCCAAGCCAAAAACAGCACATCGGTTTCTTACACTTCATTCAATATCCTTATTATGAATTAAGATGCGTTTTTGTTTTGCTGTAACTCACTCTTCGAATTTAATAAAATATCAAAAGTTTTTAGTCTACCATGGTATTTAACTAAAAAAAGTTTCCTGTTGACTCAGTATGCGTATCATCTGAAAATTTTAAGCACTGATTGCTGCAATGGATTGTAATATTCTTGCTTATAATACATTAAATATAAAGGAACATTTAATGCTTTCATCCCTTTAACCCTTTGCAGAGTGGGTTCTTGATTTAAGATTTGACAAGGAAGTACTGCACGACCTATGCCTAGTTTTACAGCTTCAATAATCAAATGAATGTTATCTAAATAGTGTTGACGCCAACATGAAATAGGAATTCGTTGATTTTTTAAAAAAAGACCGGTCGTTTCATCCTCAATATCATGATCAAGGTAAATGTCTTTCACCTCATCTGTGTATTGATTAGATTTAACTAACACGTAAGATTCTTTACCTATCTTCGAACTGTTGATATATTTTTTGTTGATACATTGATTCGAAACTATAAAATCGGCTTGGTTTGTTTCTAAAGCAATGGGAAGTTCTCTCAGTTCTTGCTCTAGTAATTCTAATTTTACATAAGGATTTTGAATCAGAAATTGCTTTAAAGCAGGTAATATTAAAAAACGTAAAGCAGTTGAAGTACCCGCCATTCTAATGATCCCATTCAAAGAGTTTTTTGTATTTGTTGAAATCTGGCCTAAAAACTCATTTTCAAGCGCTGTTCTGTTTCTGCAATATCTAAGCAACTGATTACCAAGTGTCGTTAAGCGCACATTTTTTGTGGTTCTTATAAATAACAAACCGAGTTTTTTTTCAAGTTGGCTAATTCTTTGGCTTAGTGCAGATTGAGTCACACTTAAAGAAATCGCAGCTTTCGTAAAATTCAAATGCAGAGCAATAGCCATGAAAGCATCTAATTGTAATGATGGTAAACTCATTAATATTCCTAATAAATATATAATAATTATTAATTTTACTATTCAATTTTTGAAGGGTAAAGTTTTAAAAAATATTCATCTGGATAACTCATCATGAACAGCATTGTCGAAAAATATTTGATAGAGAAAGTGATATCGGAAAAGTTTTCATGTGTGGGAGCCAAAGCATCCATTAAAAATTCTAAGTACCAGTTTTTTTTATTGGATACTATGGCCACGAAAATATCAACATTTAAACTGTATGAATTACTTCGGAAATTTGCAAAAATACGTTTAGATATCGATAAACGTTTTGCAAGCTTTATAGTGAGTTTTAAAAATCATCACAGCATAACGCCCCCTCAATTTGAATATTTATTGTGGAAACAATTAAAAATGTTGCATCAAATAGATGAATTTCCTTGGGATAAAGATGTCTCTAACGACATCAACAGTCCATTTTTTTCTTTTAGTATTGGGGGCGAAGCTTATTTTATTGTTGGAATGTGTCCAGGTCATCCCAGAAAATGCCGCGATTTTCCTTATCCCACGTTAGTTTTTAATTCGCATCATCAATTTAAATATCTTAAACAAATTAACTTATTCGAAAAAATACAAAGAACTGTTCGCTTAAGAGAATTACAATATAGCGGTAGTATCAATCCAAATCTTACAAATTTTAGCGAGCAGAGTGAAGCAATGCAATATTCTGGCTTAAAGGTCTCAAGTGACTGGCGTTGTCCTTTTCATTTTAATAGTAAGGAAATGAACAATGGTTGAAAATTTTTTAATTCGTCCTGCAGTACCTAAAGATTGGGAACAGATTGTCTCGATTTATAATTATTACATTTTAAATACGGTTTTTAATTTCGAATATGATATTTATACTTTACAAACCCGCCTGCCGTGGCTACAACAATTTCAAGATAACCAACTTTATCAATTGCTGGTGGGCGTCAATGAAGATAATCGTGTTATCGGCTATGCAGCATCCACGCCATTTAGTCCAATTGTTGGCTATCAAACCAGTATTAATATTTCGGTATATTGTCATTCAAAATATACGGGTATTGGATTAGGTTCGGCCTTAGTAAAAGAATTAATAAATGTAAGCAAGCGATCCAACATACATAGAATATATGCAGGTATTACTGTACCTAACAACCCATCGATGAAATTATTTCAAAAACTTAATTTTATTCAAGTGGCACATTTTAAAGAAGTTGGATATAAGTTTCAGCAATATTGGGATGTAGTTTGGCTTGAAAACGTATTGTCATTACATAGTGATACAACTTGATTATATACGATGAGTTACGTTACCATCGCTCCCTTCTCAGAATATGTCTCCCCGATCTATGGTAACGAGATCTTACGCTTAAAATTAAGCTTTATACTGCAAGTGAACTTAAAGCAATGCTTACAAAAAATGGTTTTGAAGTATGTACACAAATAGGAATGGATGGTAAAAAATTTTCAGATACTAAAACAGAGAGAATTTTGACAGTGGCACGAAAAAAATGATGGCAATAAATAAGAGGACCAGTCAATACAAAAATTTGTCGTCTTTATTTAGGCGTGTTTTCGAATGATACATAAACTATTGTTACTAAGAGCTTCTATAGCTGATGCGCGCTGAGTGTGGGAACATAAGCTTAACGCTAAAAATTAAATTTGATCTAGATAATTTGTCGCACAGACTAGTTTCGTATTTCTTAACGTGCTCAAATCATATCCCCATTCTCTTATATTACCCATAAATAAAAGTTAAACTTGATTTAACTAGTTGAGTTGCATACAATTTCAAAAAAATAAACGATATTGTTTTAAAAATAAACGAGACTGAGGGGTTAACATGTTCAATAATTTGAAATCAATTGGTTATCACACCACTTTCTTTGCTTATAATTCCGGTTATTCCGCATTAAAAATGGGAATCAGCGCTATTCATTTAGGGATGACAGCTGGTTATTCAATAGCTGCTTGTGCTTATACTATTAAATATTTAACAAAAATGGCTTATTATAGTGCAAAAGACATTCCTCCAGTAGGCGGTGCTCTTTTTGAATATTCTTACGCCGCAGCGAGTTCTGCTACAACAGGCAAGAATCAACCCTGGACCAAGCTGGAAAATTCTTATAGTGAAGCGATACAAATTGCTCGAACAGATTTTTCGAAAACAACATCGACTTTTTCAAAGGAAATAAACAGCATAAAACAACCTTTACTCACCAATCTTAAAGCGACTTATGCGAATGGCGCGCAATCTGTCACATTTGCAGTGACAGCACTTGGACATGCTTTAGAAGTAGGACATAACATTTTATACATCGGCAGTGAAGCTTTAGGGGCAAGCAGCGCCGCATTAAAAATCACAAGCAATCTGATTTTGGGTGAAAATAGAACGGCATCTCAACCAGTTCAAACACCAGCAGCGGTCAATCATTCCAGAAACCCATCTCGTCTCTTTACACCTTCCCCTGTTGAAAAAATGCCAGTGGTGAAGTGCCTGACACCGAGCCTTAAATAATTTCAAATGAATTGCTAAACTATCAGCAAATACTACACTTGCGAATAAGATCGAGAAAAAAAATA
>JABDCZ010000039.1:0-17446 GCA_013287885.1 Gammaproteobacteria bacterium | reverse complement strand
TATAAAAATGTTCCTGCACCACTTAATTTAAAAATTCCCCGTTACATGTATACGAGCGCGCATGAAATTACCATTGGTGCTGACAAAGAGGGGATGGAAGGTGCTTGATTTAAATTGGCTTTATGCGCGATATCCCGTTCGTGAATTTATGCAGCGTCATATGACCGGATATTATGCGCCGAGAAATTTTAATTTTTGGTATTTTTTTGGATCGCTTTCATTATTGGCTTTGTTAAATCAAATCATCACCGGCATCTGGCTTACCATGGAATATACGCCAACGGGAACCGAGGCATTTGCCTCCATCCAACATATCATGCGGGATGTGCGTTATGGTTGGTTGCTGCGATTTATGCATACGACTGGTGCCTCTCTCTTTTTCGTCGTCGTTTATCTTCACATGTACCGTGGATTAATTTACGGCTCGTATCGCGCACCCCGAGAATTGCTATGGTTGATTGGAATGGCAATTTATTTAACCTTACTCTTGGAAGCTTTTACCGGATATGTTTTACCCTGGGGACAAATGTCGTTTTGGGGTGCTTCCGTCATTACGTCTTTTGCGAGCGCAATTCCATGGGTCGGGAAGTATCTCGTCATATGGTTACGCGGTGACTTTAATGTTTCAGGTGTGACTTTACATCGTTTTTTTGCATTACATGTCGCTTTAGTTCCGCTTATTTTATTGGGATTCGTATTTTTACATTTAGTGGCATTGCATTATGTTGGATCGAATAACCCGACTGGCATCGATACCAAACACGATAAACCAACCGCAGAAACTATTCCATTTCATCCCTATTATACCGTCAAAGATCTTATCGGGGTTGTCGTTTTTTTATTAGTTTTTTCTACCATCATATTTTTTGCACCGAAAATGGGAGGATTTTTTTTAGAAAATAATAATTTTATCCCAGCAAACCCCATGCAAACGCCGGAACACATTGCACCCGTATGGTATATGACGCCGTTTTATGCGATTTTACGCGCGGTACCTAATAAATTTTTAGGGTTAATCACAATGGCAAGTGCCATTGGACTCATGTTTATATTGCCGTGGTTAGACCGAAGTAAAGTCCGTTCAATTCGATATAAAGGTTATCTTTCAAAAATTGCGATTACGATTTTTGTGATTTGTTTTACGGGATTAGGGTATTTAGGTATTCAATCCGTATCCCCTTTACGAACGACACTTGCGGAAATTTTTAGTGTCGGATATTTTGCCTTTTTTCTACTTATGCCTTTTTACACACGTTATGAAAAAACAACCGAACCACCGGAGTTTTTCACGTGAAACATTTTTGGTTTTGTCTCCTCATGTTTTTTTCTATTAGTGCATTTGCATTGACTGAAGAAATCACATTAAGTCACGCGAACGTCAATATTCACGATACTGCATCTATCAAACGTGGAGCGAAATATTTTGCGACCATTTGCATCGCATGTCATACGTTAATTTACATGCGCTACGATCCAATCGCTATTGAAGCGGGTATCACGTATGAAAAAATGCCGATTAACATCACCAAATGGCCGAACAATGTAAAGCCGCCTGATTTATCTTTAGAAACCGAAGTACATAGTCCTGATTGGGTTTATACTTATTTGCATAGTTTTTATGTCGATAAAAGCACCGCCACCGGTTTTAATAATTTAATATTTCCAGATACTGCCATGCCGGATATGTTGGCGAGTTTTCAGGGAACGCAAACACTCGCGGGAGACATCATCCAGTCGGAAGGATCCTACGGTCATACATTAGAATGGTATGACGTAGTAGAACTTCAACAACAAGGTTCCAAAACGCCTGATGAATTTGATCAAATGACACTGGATATTGTCAACTTCTTGAATTATGCTGCAGAACCTTTTGCAGTAAAACAAGAACAGCTGGGCTGGTGGGTGTTGGGGTATTTGTTAATTTTACTTGTTTTAGTTGTTTTGATGAAAAGGGCGTATTGGAAAGGTGAGAGGGCATAAAAAGGCCTTTGTCATCCTGAGCGTTAGCGAAGGATCGTCATCCAATGCACAAACAAAGAAGAAAATAAACCTGGTCTGGCCATTTAAACCGATCCTTCGCTAACGCTCAGGATGACAAATCTTAAAAGGCTGCTCGGATAGGATCATTCAAAATCAAAGTTAAGCATTATGAAAAAAGAATACGATTTTACAAAAGGTAGAAAAAATCCTTACCTTACAAATTTAAAAAAAACAATCTCGCCACTCCAAGAATTTTTCCGAAAAAAATCTTTGGAAAAAGTTTTCATCGCATTAATTGAACTGAATAAAGTTTATTTTGACGCCTATTTAAAACCGGATTTTTTAGAACGGAAAGATTATTATGCGAAATTATTTTTTCGTAAAAGACAAATTCTTTTTAAAAGTTTACAAAAAATGCGTGCAAGAAATCAAACGCATCAAGAAATAATAAAAAAAATCGAGCATATTTATGAAACGATTTTTTCTCTGCATTTATTGCGTTTTCGAGTCACTGATTTCACTATTTTTGCGATATGCAGACAGGATATGCAAAGTATTCTGCAGTTGATGACTGAGCTTTTGCAATCGATGTTGTTGCATACTTCTCGTCGTCCCGCGCAAGTCCTGCGGGATCCAGGGACAGCATCGAAGCATTTCTGGATCCCGCGAACAAGTCGCGGGACGACGGATTTTTCCGCCGATCGCTTGCTCGCCGCCATCCACATATTCGAAACCATTTATCATCAAACCTTAAAAATTGTTTCGCCGGATCCATCCATTTTTTTATTTTTTATTCAAGATTGTTATACCTTAAGCGATGAAATCGAAAATTTGAGCAATCTATTATGGCACCCAAAATGAACGTACATCAAAAAAAACAACTCATTCGAATATTATGTGCTTTATGTTTGGCTATTGTTATTCAATATTTTTTTAAAACCCAAGAATTTTATTGGATGGCAGCAACCACCATTATTGTCATGTTAACGAGAAGGGGCAATGCGCTTTACCAAGGATTAATTCATTTTTTTATTTTGATCACTGTAGTTGGTATCGCTACCGCAATCTTTCAAAATCATCTCGTGTTGTATGACCGCGCCGAAGCGATCGTGGTCGGCGCAATTATTGGTATAGCAGTTAACTTGATCATTTTACCCGATCATTTCGATGCCGAATTTCGGGAAATCGTCATGTCACTCCTCGATACCTATGACGAATATTTTCAACATATCGTATTATGTATGCTTGATCAAAATAGGCAATTGGCTGAAAAAACCCAAATAAAAGTCGAAAAAGGATTACTCACCCTACCTTCATTCATTTTAGACCCAAGTTTTGATATCGCGATGCGTAAAGGTCATCAATATTTTACGTCGCGAATGGTGCAATTAAGCGAAATTTTGTTTTCTCTACATCATGTAGCCTGTTATCCATATGATCAAAATTTGATCGATTCTATCCGCCAACCGCTTGAGGAATGCAGTATTAAAATTCATGCATTCGTCATTGCATTAAAAACCGTGCTGGACTTGAAGCAACTGCCCGGGAAAGTGGATGATTTTTACGGAGAAATATCCAAAATCGCCGAGGAATTTAAACATGCCATTCCCTTAGAGCTAGAAGCGCTCGATTTGGAAAAACAATTTATCTTTTTTGGTATTTTTTTGCGCAATTTGAAAGAGTTTCATGATAATCTCTTGCTTCTAGCTAAAACTTTAAGATAATTGTTACAAAATAGTATTTTTTTTATGAAATTCGACTAAAAGTAGTATATTATATAATCCAATTATAAATAAATGAGAAATTCAGATGCCCAACATTAACTCTCCAGTAATGCTAGAGTTTGATCATGCCACATCCTTACAATGGATGGCGGAACGCACTGTTTTCGGCCTTAACAAAGCATATAGGGGTGAACTTTCTAGAGAACGCCAAAAGGTAGAATATGATAAGGTAATAAATCAGTTTTCTCAAAAAGGACCTCTTCCTTCCACACCTGAGGATTTAAAAAAAGATTATGATCGTTCTCGAATTTACATTTATTTAGATGATCGAAATTTTGCTAATGCACAACAAAAAATACAAGCACTCAATGCAATAAAAAATCAATATCGTGATCGCTGGGATAACAACCAACTTCATTATGGTCAAGGAGATTTTGGTGGGGGTCCTTACTCGCAAAATCTCGAGTCGATGGATAATCCTACAGTTGTTAACTATTGCATACATCTCGCTTACATCAATGATAAAAATGAAAAATGTGGTATTACTTTAAAAATGGGAACCAGTTATGCCGATCGCAACTCTCCTCCTGTTTGGTCAATAAGCTTGATGAGAAATAACGATCAATTAAATGAAAAAGGTAAAGTTGCTTTATTTTACGGCAAAAATTCGAGCAATGAAGTTGATGATAAATTTAATGTACAATCTCTTGATAAAATCAATGATTTAAAAGAAGCATTTTTTAATTTTCTGCAATCAAAAAGACTTCAAAAAGAATTTGAGAATTTATTCATTTTTAATAAAAAAACTATTGTATTAAATCCAATAATACTTGAAAAATTTAGTAAAGATGTTGGTCTTTATCATCCTCATGTTTATAAATTTGTTTTAGATGAACCTTTATTAAGTCTAACGTCTATAAAACCTGTTATTAAAAATTATTTTAGTAATATTGCAACGGGTTCTACAGAGGTCGCAGCGCTTGTTGCGGTAGGATTTACCATAAGTATTGCATTAGGATTTGCAACCTTTGGATTATCTTTTATTGTAAGTATTGCAATCGGAGCATTTTTAGGTGCACTTTACGGTATCTATGAATCCTATAAATCTCCAGTACCTACTAACTCTTTTCCCAAACATCCGGTTATCACTATTACTGATTCGCCTACTGATTCGCCGCAAGAATCCCAAGCATCAACGCACTTAGGTGAAGAAAAGTCAATTAACCATACAAATCCGATTCAACCAAGAAAAGATATTAACGATATTCCAACATCTAGTGAAAAAAAATCCACTGATGGATTTGTCTCAGAAACAAGCTTAGAACGACATTCAGATTCCTCTTCACCGAAAAGCACATCTGAAAGTTCATCTTTTACAGAACCAGATTCGCCTTCACCGAAAAGCGGATCTGAAAGTCCATCTCTTCTAGAAATCGAAGATAATGATTTAAATATTCCTTCCTCAGCAAGCGAATCTGAAGAATTTGGCTCGCCTGTAAAAATTAAGAGATCTAAGAGATCGATGAGTGAGCCTAACATCAGACTTCGGATTAGTACTGACCGAACGCTCGCGCCTTTATTGGAAAAAAAGGGTGATTCTCCTCTGAAAAATTTAGTTCTTCCATTAACAGAAGATAGAGGTGTAATAACCATTCCATATCCATCTACGCCTGCGAGTGGAAGGCCGACTCAGTCAGGAAAGTTTTTCGGGCATGGTCGTTCAGAAGAAAATCCAAATAAAATCACTCGCAGTCAATCCTGCCCAACACTCAGTAGGTGATCAATCATAATTGCCCCCCATCCTAACCTTCCCCCACGCTAGCGCGGGGGGAAGGAACTAAAAACCTTATCGTAGATGGGAAGCAATGATGAAATAGAAACAAGAAAATCCCTTCCCCCCGCGCTAGCGTGGGGGAAGGTTAGGATGGGGGGTTGGACACATTGTCATTTCATCGTTTCACGCCCTAACTTCAACGCTTTCGCAATTCCTGCGACGTACTTCCCTTGAAACTCCGCGATAGCCAACTCATTTGCAGAGGGAGTTCGTTTTCCATCGGCACCCGCTAAAGTGGTTGCGCCATAAGGTGTTCCGCCAGTAATTTCATTCATATTCGTTAAACGACTTTCAGAATAAGGAACCCCAGCAACAATAAATCCCAAATGAAAAAGCGTGGATTGAAAACTGGTAATCGTCGTTTCTTGTCCGCCATGTTGAGTGCCGGTGCTTGCAAATACGCTGGCCAATTTGCCTACTAACGCATTCTTCATCCAAAGTCCGCCGGTTTGGTCGAGAAAATTGCGCATTTGCGCACACATGTTGCCATAACGCGTTGGAGTACCAAAAATAACTGCATCAGCGTTAGCCATTTGTTCCGGTGTTGCGATTGGGACATCAGCGAATTTTTTGCGGGCAGCAAGCGCGCCGCTTTTTTCAAGAATGGATTCTGGAACCAGTTCGGCGACTTGGAATAATTCTCCTTCCACATCAGCCACTTCTTTCACGCCCTTCAATACGGATTCCGCCATTTGAAAAACGTGGCCGTACATACTATAAAAAATGATTTGGATTTTGGTTTTCATACAAGTCCTTTTGTGAGTACCCCGTCGTCCCGCGGCTTGTCCGCGGGACGACGTGTTAATAGAATGCTTTTACACCTTCACCACCGGCAAATGCCCTACCGTCACGATCTTCATGGAATTCGTTTTACCATGAATACCAATTAAATCACCTTTCGTAATAATTACCAAATCACCTTCGGCCACAATATTGCGCTTTTGTAATACTTCAATCGCAGCTTGGTTAATCACGCGACGATCAATGTGGGTCGCATCAAACTGAATAGGATAAACCCCGCGATATAAAGCCATACGTCGTTGGGTTGTCGCATGACGACTTAATGCATAAATCGGAATGCTCGATTTAATTCGCGACATCCAAAGCGGTGTCGTGCCCGATTCTGTCAAAGTAATGATTGCCGTAATATCCAAGTGATTGGCGGTATACATCGTCGCCATGGCGATCGCTTCATCCACATATTTAAAATGTAATTCAAAACGATGTCGTGATTTTTTGGCGCTAGGATTTTTTTCAGCACTTAAACAAATGCGATCCATGGCAGCGACAGCTTTATCAGGATATTTTCCGACGGCAGTTTCTTGCGAAAGCATAACCGCATCCGTACCATCTAACACCGCATTCGCGACATCTGATACTTCAGCACGTGTCGGAATAGTGTTATATGTCATGGTTTCAAGCATTTGTGTTGCGGTAATGACCGGCTTATTCAGTGCACGCGCGGCATGAATAATATGTTTTTGCACGCCAGGCAATTCTGCATCGCCGAGTTCGACACCCAAATCACCACGGGCCACCATGATGCCATCCGCCGCGCGGATTATTTCATCAATATGCGTCACGGCTTCGGCACGTTCAATTTTTGCAATGATACCAGCCGTACCACCCGCTGCTTTTAATAAAGTTCGCGCTTCTTTCACATCATCTGCATTACGAGGAAAAGAAATGGCTAAATAATCTGCATGCAAACGCACCGCTTCTTTAATATCTGCGCGATCTTTTTCAGTCAGCGCTTCGGCAGATAA
The DNA here is from genome assembly GCA_013287885.1 of Gammaproteobacteria bacterium. Classification (GTDB taxonomy): domain Bacteria; phylum Pseudomonadota; class Gammaproteobacteria; order DSM-16500; family DSM-16500; genus JABDCZ01. The sequence continues at coordinate 10,142 of JABDCZ010000039.1, read as the reverse complement.
ACCACCGCCGAGACGATTAATTCCTTTATTATTAGATAATTCACCGCCCACAATGACCGTACAATGAATTCGATGTGAATCAGTCTTATCAACCCGCATCACTAATCGGCCATCATCCAACAACAACGTATCACCGGGATATACGTCATGCGGAAGATGTTTATAATCTAAATTAACGGTATGTTCTGTTCCTTCATCTTCGTTCAATTCGGTATCGAAAACAAAGTGTTGACCTTCTTCTAGCGTCACTTTTTTATCTTTAAAGCGCGCGACTCGAATTTTGGGGCCCTGAAGATCGACTAAAATCGCGACGACTCTGCCTAATTCATTCGCGATGTCACGCACCATGGTGATGCGTGTTTCGTGAGTCGCGATCGTGCCATGCGAAAAATTCGCGCGAAAAACATCCGCACCCGCCTGAATCACGCGGGTTAACATGTCTTTATTGTCAAGCGAGGGACCTAATGTAACTACAATTTTTGTACGTCTTAGCGTATTCATGTGACCTTCTCATGGGTTGCAGCAAATTCTTCTAGTGCAACGATGGCAGGTAATTTTTTCCCTTCTAAGAAAGATAAAAACGCACCACCACCCGTTGAAATATAATCGATTTTATCTGCAATTTTGTATTTTTCGATAGCAGCTAGTGTATCACCACCACCCGCCACTGAGTAACCTTTACTTTCTGCAATCGCTTCAGCAATGGCTTCTGTGCCATGACTAAATTGTTCCACTTCAAATGCACCAACAGGACCATTCCATAAAATGGTTTTGGCTTTTTTGATAATGCCAACCAATTTTTTGATGGTATCTGGACCAATATCCAGAATTTTTTCGCCATCATCCACTTGAGAAATGAGTCGAACCGAACTTTCGGCGTCTTCAGATAATTTATCCGCCACCACCACATCGCTCGGCAATGGAATTTCTGCGCCGCGTTGTTTTGCATTCATCGTCAAACGCTCTGCTTCGTCAATCAAATCCGGTTCATAAAGTGATTTACCCACGGTATAACCTTCCGCCGCTATAAAGGTATTGGCGATACCACCACCAATGATGAGCGAGTCAACTTTTTGAGAAAGAGAATCGAGTAATGCTAATTTGGTTGATACTTTTGAACCGCCGACAATGGCGACAATCGGAGTCTTCGGTTTAGTCATAATATTACGTAATGCATCAAGCTCGGTCAGTAATAATGGACCCGCTGCTGCAATTTTTGCGTATCTAATAACACCAGTCGTTGAAGATTCGCTACGATGAGAAGTCGCAAACGCATCCATGACATACACATCACAAAGTGCTGCCATTTTTTTGGCAAGCTCTTGGTTGTTTTCGGTCTCGCCGTGATGAAAACGCACATTTTCTAATAATACAATTTGGTGATTTCCCATAGAGAAACCATTTATCCAATGTTGTACAAATGGTACTTCAATCCCTAACAACTCGGATAACTTCGCGGCGATCGGTGCCAGCGAGTACTGTGGATCGAAAGTCCCTTCATCAGGTCTGCCAAGATGGGACATTACCATCACTTTGGCACCTGCTTTCAATGCTAATTTAATTGTGGGCAAAGCAGCACGAATACGTAAATCGCTAGTGATTTCACCATTTTTCAATGGTACATTTAGATCTTCACGAATCAGCACTCGTTTATCTTTGAGCTTAAGGTCAGACATCTTGATGATATTAGACATTGAACGGGATCCTCCGGCTTTTTGCGATATCGAGGGTGAATTTATTGCATAATGACAAGAATTACAAGGGTATTTGATCATGCCAATAAAAATCATACGCGACTTTCTACGTTTAGAGGCCTCGAGCGGTATTTTATTGTTCTTCATGGCCATTCTTGCATTGATTTGCAATAATTCGATATTGAAAGATGACTATCAAATCTTTTTACATATCCCGCTTGAGATTCATCTCGGAACACATCTTTTCAAACAGCCTGTTCATTTTTGGATCAATGAAGGCTTAATGTCTATTTTCTTTTTATTAGTGGGGCTGGAATTAAAACGGGCTTTTTTTGAGGGAGAACTTTCCGGCGCATCTAAAGTCATGTTGCCAGGACTCGTCGCCCTTACGGGAATGCTGATACCCGCCATTATTTATTTCAGCTTTAATGCGAATCATCCCGAAACCATCAAAGGCTGGTCCATTCCCGTCGCAACCGATATTGCTTTTGCATTGGGCGTGCTTTCCTTATTTGGTGAAAAAACGCCTATTGCACTCAAAGTTTTTTTAATGGCACTCGCAGTTTTTGATGATGTGGGTGCGATCATTATTATTGCGATTTTTTATTCGCATGATCTTTCGCTGCTTTATTTAACATTGTCGATTGGCATCGTCGCACTCTTGTGGATTTTAAATCATGTTTTTCAAATAAGACGATTATTTCCTTATTTGTTTTTGGGATTGATGTTGTGGATTACCATTTTTAACGCGGGAATTCATCCAACGGTTGGCGGGGTTCTTTTATCTATGATGATTCCCCTCAAAAAAAGGACACCTACGAAAAAATATTCTCCGTTATATTATTTAGAAAAAACGCTACATCCATGGGTCGCTTATTTTATTTTACCTTTATTTGCTTTCGCGAACGCTGGTTTATCCTTTGCTGGATTATCGATGGATTCTTTATTTCACCCAGTGACGCTCGGTATCATTGTAGGCTTGTTTATTGGAAAACAACTGGGTGTATTTACTTTTGCTTATGGGCTCATTCGCTTAGGGTTTGCAAAATTACCGCATCGCACCACTTGGGCGGAAATGTACGGCGTCTCATTGTTGTGCGGTATTGGTTTTACTATGAGTTTGTTTCTTGGTACGCTTGCCTTCCAGGGTGATTCGACCTTTTTGACAGAAGTTCGTCTCGGAGTATTGACGGGATCAGTCATCTCCGGCCTGGTCGGTGGAATCGTATTGCATGTTGCATTCTTAAAAAAAAGAAAGGGAGGAATTCCGCATTGAACACGTTGAATGAATCAACAAATGTCTCGCTTCGTCAAAAAATAGCCGGCTGGTTAGTCCATGCATTCACTGCAAGTGGCGCATATGTAGGTGTCTTGAGTTTACTTGCGATTTTTCAAGGAAAATATATTCTCGCCTTTTGGTTAATGGGAATCGCCATCGTCATTGACGCCGTCGATGGCATGTTCGCACGTCTTATCCAAATTAAAGTTGCCGTTCCAAAAATTGATGGTGCATTGTTAGATAATATTGTCGATTTTTTTAATTACACGATTGTCCCCGTATTTTTTTTATTAGTCTCCAATATCATTCCTGAAGGATGGGGATATATTTCTGCATTTGTCATTATCATTTCTTCTGCGTATCAATTTACACAAGTCGATGCAAAAACATCAGATCATTTTTTTAAAGGTTTTCCTAGCTACTGGAATATTGCGGTATTTTATTTATTTTTTTGGCAAATGCATCCATGGGTTAATCTTATTGTTTTATTAGTGCTTGCTGCCTTAAGCTTCATTCCTATTAAATATGTTTATCCATCAAGACTGGATTATTTAAGTGAAACGAATTTTCCACGTTTGATGATGCTACTTGCAACCATTGCATTTGGAATTGCAAGCGGACTTTTATTATGGCTTTATCCAATATCCAATCCATTTTTAGTGTCGATCTCGATGGGATATATGATCTTATACGTAGGCATTAGTCTTTATCGGACTTGGGTGCCGGTGCGGATGCAGGTATAAATTTTTTTGATTTAAGCCGAAGCGTATGCTATAAATTCGTGGGTTATAAAATAATGAAAATAAGGAAATAATATGTTAGCTAATCGTGAAGAAAAACAAGAACAAACTTTCAAAGAATTTATTATCAACGCATTATCAAATCTTGCCCCCCAAGCTGAAATCGAAAACTTCGCAGAAAGACTTGATCAAGCGGCAAAAAAAATAAATGCCGAACTAAAAAATACTGTATTTATCGACAATGCTGATAAGTTGTTAAATGCTTTTGGTTCGATTCTTCAGGGTCAATCGCCCAGTGAAGAATTACTAGCATCTAAACTTCTTGAATTTACTCAACAAGAAAACATCCAAGAAGAAAAAGAAGCTGAACTTCTGATGACAGCATTAAAACAACATATGGAAGCACTCAGCGAAATTTCGTCGGGAGGAAATCTGACATATGATTTTGTCAAAAAAATTAATCATGCTGAAAAAACTTCACAAGAAAATTTAGCATTGCATATTGCAGAGCTATTGAATACCGAATTTAAAAATTGCACGCAAACGACCTCCGTCGCTGACGTAATGGCTGCCAAATTTATCAATCAACTTAACGAGACAAAAGATTTTTATAAAATTAGAGAATCAGTAACTCTTTTTGCATGTGAAAAAATGTATTATCCTAATCTTGAATCCAATGCTTTTAATTTACATCAATTTCATGAAAAATTTTCCCAACATATCGAAAAATTCGTAGATAATATTGATAAAAAATACGAACCGCTTTATGAATCCATCACCAAACATTTTATTGCAACCATTGAACCTGCGATGCCTTTATTTGAAAAAACCATGGCGAAAATCGAAGCGCCTGCTGAATTATCAGAGCATAAAGAAAATAATTCTGTAGAACAATTTCAACAATATGCTAAAGAAAAATTGCATCCCTTTATTCGTCAACAAATAAGGTCTAGACAAAAAGCAACGAATGAAATCGCTTATTTTATTATTCATAAAAATAATAAATCAATGTTAGCAGCACTAAAAAATCAGCATGAATTATTATCTAACACCGATGAACTTAACAAAAATATTGTAAAACTCCATCACGAATGGACGAAAGAAAAAAATGTAATGGTACCATTGCAACAGATTGAAGCTTCTTTTATAGAAGAAATTCAACATAATATTAGTGACGGTTGTCTCCAAAACTCTATCGCCTTGTTTTCATGGAACAATAAAGTTAACAATGAACTCACCCTATTCAAATCAGCCTCACAAGACTTTCTTAATGATATTCACGATTTGGGTAAGTTTGTAAATCTTAAAAAAGCTTACGAAATTTTAGATGCAACCGTCACACAAATGGAAAGTGAAGCACTCAATCCTGAGATGACAGAAAATATCAGAGAAACTATTTCGCCCCTTAGCAAATTATTGAAATAGTATTTTAAACTTAAGCCCTTCTGGATCCCGCGGACAAGCCGCGGGACGACGGGTTTTATTATCCAAATAATGAGAGAAAATACAAAATAAATGATATTCTTGCGACGAATAAAAACATCTAATCCACCAATTTATTGCGGCAAAATCCTTCAGAAAAAATAATCAACTAAAAAAGGGGGGAAACGACGCCTAAAACGCATCTAATCCACCTTACTTTTTTATCAAAAAAATAAGACGGCTTTATGTAAAAAAAATATTCGGAAATGTTTTGGTTAATAAAGTTAGGCGACGTAGTCGGGATTTATAGTTTATAATAGATTATTAAAAAACGAGACAAAACATGCAATTTAAAAAATACTTGGTAATGATAGCGTCCATAATTTCAGTCAATGCTTATGCAAGTGATTCAGGTCAAGGATATAAAATAGAATCAACCCAGGTTCTACATGATGTCCCTATGCCAGAATGGATGAAGCAAGGCGGAAACAAAAATGCCATGGTACAAAACATTTCAGGCAACATACACGCCGAGGCATAAGATTATGGTAATTGAATACATAGGATTAGCTGAAAAAACAGAAGAAGGTTATACCGTTTTTTTCCCAGATTTCCCAGGACTTGGATCGGCAGGCGAAACTTTAGAAGAAGCAAGAAAAAATGCGAGAGAAGGTTTAATTGCTCATATTGAGTTAATGATCGAAGAGGGGGAAACCATTTCTAATGCTTCTTCATTAGATAAAATAATGCACCTACCTGATGCTAAAGGAACTATCCCACTTATGATTTCAATCATTCCTCCATCCGGGAAAGCACAAAGAATTAATATCACGATAGATACAGGTCTACTTCACGCACTAGATTTCGCAGCGGATAGTCAACATAAAACACGTTCAGCATTGCTTGCCGAAGCAGCGCGTAAATTATTAGCCGAGCTTTGATTACTTGTCACGACTAATCCACCCCACATTACTTACCCATAAAGTTTTTTGATTTTAAGAATGATTTATGCTATAAATTTCGCGCTTATAGTCTTTTGCTCTTTCACGTTACAACCTTAAATGGGTTGTGACGTGGGATTATAGGTCCGATGAGCATTTCCGCAAGATAAAATTAGTCACCGAGTACTTTTAAACAAAAGATACTAGGAGTTAAAATAAGTGTATTTTTAATTTTCCTTCGTTTTAATAATCCAGCCCGACGATCGCCGGTAATCAAATAGTCTGCATCCCCCTCGATTGACATACTTAATAAAAACGAGTCATTTGGATCATCCGCTTCGATTTTCATCGTCAAATTTTGTAAAACAATAGCATGCTGAAGATTGTTAATCATCGTTCCTACGCGAGAAGGTTGCAGAATAGATTTAAATTTCGGATAACGACTTGCTCTTCGTAATTCATCAAGTTGCGTTATAGAAGTTATCAGATCAAATTTTCCAGTTCTCCAAGCACGGTAAATTGAGTCAGATATACCATGAGGAGAAATAAGGGCGCTCAATAAAACATTCGTATCAAGTACTACTCGCATTATTTATGACGCGCCCATTCAATAGCTTCATCTACAATAGCAGATAAATCATTTTCATTAATATTAACATTTGCAGCTTTCGCTTGATCGACAGTCAATTCCAAAATATGACTACGAACTGCTTCTTCAACAAATCGAGATAAATCACCTTTTCGCCCCCCTCCTTGGTTAGCCAAAAATACGCGAAGGGCATGGTCTGTATCTTGTGAAACCGCTATGTTCCATCGTATCGTATTAGCCATTGGGACAAACCTCATTATTACACCTAAGTACTTATACACTTATACACCAATGCGCATAAAAAAGCAATACCTGAGCTCTTAGGGATATCGAAAACACAAAAAATAAATGATATCCTTGCAACGAATAAAAATAATAGGAGATAACATGTTTCGAAGAGCATTAAAACGTACCGCCGAGGTTATTCCAGAAGCAATTTCCAAATTTGAAACGCTTGAGGCTAAAGCGCCCACTATTAAAAACATCGCAAAAGGTGTAAAAGCAGGTGCATTAATGGGTACTGGTGTGTGGACTGCGAATAAACTCAATAAACATCCAGGATCACTTAAATTACATGAATCAGCACTGTTTGGCGCGACTTTTTTTGGAGTCACCGCACTAGTCGCGAGTCATCCCGTCATTGCTGCATCTGCTGTTGCTGGAGCAATAGTAGCATCGGATATTGCGGATGATTACAGTATTATTTCAATCAAAAAACCGGGCAAAAAATAAGTGAGAATGTAGGATCGATTAGATGCTTTTTTTAGCATCTCAGTATCGTCATTGCGAGGAACGAAGTGACGTGGCAATCCAGTATGTCGCTTGGATCGCCACGCCTCTGTAGGAGGCGTAGCAGATGACGAAGATGCGACAAGGTCGAAAGTTTTTTGATTTAAGTAATCGCGTATGCTATAAATTCCTCGCTTAATAAAAATAATAAAAAAAGCGAGAATTATCTCATGCCATCCAATGAACTTACATTTCATATTAGTAGTCATCAATACAATTTCATCATTGCAGCTTCAGAAGGTGATTTAGATTCTGTCAAAAACCTTTATGAAAATAAAACTGCAAATATTAACCCTAATGCATTATCTTCTACTGGTGTCACTCCACTTTTTCTAGCCGCACAGAATAATCATCTAGAAGTAGTAAAATATTTACTGACGCTAAAAGATATTGACGTGGGTTTAGTAACTCCATTTAATCAATCGACTGCGCTACATACCGCGGCATTTAAGGGACATCTCGATATTGTTGATGCGATATTGAAAACACCGGCAGGTCTTCTGCATCAGAATACTAAAGGAATGAAAGGGGAATACACTCCCATTTATGTTGCTTCACAAAATGGTCATATTGAAGTAGTGAAACGATTATTAGCGGCAGGTGCCGATCCCAACCTAAAAAACAATGTTGGGTTTACCGCTTTAGACATCGCATCTAGTGTTGAAATGATTTTATTGCTCGATGGTTGTGATGTAAACATTCATCACCGCATAAATCAATACATGAAATTATTAGGTTTTAAAGCCAATTTAAAAGGAGGAGGCCTCTGCTTTGGTTTTGCAGAAGTTGCAAAACTTTCTGCACTTTCTAGCAAAAAATCTCGCGCGCATTTTTATGATACCCTATTCTTACTTAGTAGTCTTACTGCAAAAAAATTATTGGAAATGCATTCGTTTCATGAAAGTCTACTTAAGCAAGCAGAACTGGCAGCACTAAATGAACTGCATGTAAAAACGGAAAGAGCACTAGATGAAGAAAAATATAAACAATTTGAAAAACTGACATCAGAAAAACTATTACTACTTCGGAAAAATTTAAGTACAGAACAACAGAAAATTGAAAGCGATTATCTTGATATTTTGACATTATTCAATGGTATCGAGTTGGAATTTCAGGCGACAAAATTCCCTCACCTTGTCAATAGAAGAACGACTTCTCAAATGCAAAATCCTGAATGGGTAACACCACTCATACAATCAGAGGAACTTGAGAAAAAAGGAGGAGAAGCGCTTCTCGCGAATTTTACAGCACCATATACCAAAAAAGGACTTTTAACTTATTTCACGAAATTACGAGAAAGAATAAAAGAACAAAAAAAAATGGAAGAACCAATTGCACTTTTATTACTTGGCTCGAATCATGCTATTACAGTGATATACGATGCAATCGTTGATACATGGGAAATTTTTGATATAAATAAAATGCCTTCAAAACCTGATGAGTTAAAGCATTTTATTATTCCAGGTGAAGAAGATTTTACTGATAAAATTGCTAACGCTTTTTTTTCAATGAATGGTGATGTTATTTTTCAGACAGAAATTTCTACTACAAAAAATGGCAAAGATTCCGCTACATTAGCTATTGATAAATGGCGTGAAGATTTAACTCCCTTGCATCACATGACGCCTGAAAAATTGAAAATGGTAGATAGTAATAAAGCTTCATGGCTTTATATGGCGGCCAAATGCGGTGATGATGCAACAGTTCAGGCATTAATAAAACATAAAGCTGATGTTCTGGGAGATGAAGATTCCTTTAAAACCATCGGGAACCCTCTTTATATCGCCTCACAAAATGGACACGAAAAAATCGTCACATCCTTGTTAAGTCATCCCATGATTCAACCTAACGAAAAAGTACTGAAGGGTACCACCAGCCTTAGTGTTGCGGCACAAAGTGGTCAAACCAATGTTGTCACCGCTTTTCTTGAATCTAAAATAGAAATTGATATTAACGAGAAAGATGATCAAGGAGCGACAGCGCTTTATTTTGCAGTCAAATCAGGATATGTCGATATCGTAAAACTTTTGTTGCAAAAAAAAGATATTGATCTTAGCGGTGCAAATGATGGGACATCACTCCTTTCTGTTGCTGCTGAATTTAATCGTCTCGATGTCATTCAAGCACTCATCGCTGAAAAAGCACTCGAATTAGATCCCAATGAGGAAAATGAGAATGGAATGAATGCGTTGCATAGAGCAGCTATCAAAGGTAATGCAGATATAGTGAATCTTTTGCTAAAATCTACCTTTAAAAACCCTATTCAATTGGATCAAAAAAGAGGAGAAGTCGCGACCCCTCTTTACAATGCCGCTCAAAATGGACATCCGAATATTATACAGATACTTGCGAAAGCCGGCGCTGATGTGAATGCAGAATTTAGTACAGGATACACACCAGCCTGGATCGCTGCCCAAAATAATCATGCGGATGTGATCATAGCGCTTCATGACGCCAAAGCAAACCTGGATGTCCCCAACCAAAATGGGCATAAACCAATTCATGCAGCGATTGAGCTTGGAAATATTCGTGTAGTAAAAAACTTAATTGACGCTAAAATTGACTTAAACTCCCCTGATGCTGAAGGGAAAACGCCTTTGCATTGGGCAATTGAATATATTAATGGCGTATCGAATTTTCTCAATTTTTTTAAATCAACTTCATCCTACGACATGATTGATCTATTTA
>JABDCZ010000038.1:0-17654 GCA_013287885.1 Gammaproteobacteria bacterium | reverse complement strand
TTTTTGCGGACGCTCGAGTCAGCATCCACTAAAACGCAAATGGTCATGCCACAAAATATTATTTTAAGTTTGGATCAAAAGTTTAATTCATTCGATCTACTCGCCGAAGCGGGTTGGGCGAATTGGGCGAGCATGAAAAATAGCATTGTCGATATTGAAGGTTTTACTGTAGAGACAGAATTAGATTGGAAAAATACTTATCGCGTTGGATTGGGCGGTCAATATCACATGACGCCGACCTTGCTTTTGCAGACGGGGGTTTCTTATGATTCTTCACCTACAACGACTTCCAAACGCACGCCTGATTTACCAGTGGACCGGCAAATTCGTGCAGGTATCGGTATGATTTATTCTGTCATGAGAATGATTCAAATCGGATTTTCTTATGAATATATTAATTTTGGGGATGCAGATATTCATAATGTCTCTCAAAATGGTGTGCTGGCGGGATCTTATTCAAAAAATTATGCCAATGTATTACAAGCAAGTGTGAATGTAGAATGTTAAAATCGTAATTTTACGTAAGGACTGAAACGAAATGAAAAGAAAAATTTCTCTTTTGATGTTGCTGCTTTTTTGGATGATGACATCTTTTGCGAAACCGTTAAGTGAAGCTGATGCAAATCAAATCGCACAAGATGTGTATATTTATGCCTATCCTTTGATGATGATGGATATGACAAAACGTGTCATGACGAATGTGCAAACACCCGGAAATATGCGCGCACCGCTCAATCAATTCGTGCATACCCGTGAATTTGCGAGCTCTGATGCGCATGATATGACCACACCGAATATGGACACCTTATCTTCTGTTGCGTGGGTGGATCTCGCCAAAGAGCCTTATATTTTGCACGTGCCTAATGAAAAAGGGCGCTATTATTCTATGACAATGTTAGATGGGTGGACTGAAGTGTTGGCGTCTCCAGGTACGAGAACGACAGGTACGGGTGCGCATGACTTTGCACTTGTTGGTCCGCATTTTAAAGGCAAATTGCCGAGAGGCGTTAAACCATTAAAATCTGAAACCGATATCGTATGGATTGTGGGTAAAACCTTTTGTGACGGGAGTCCACAAGATCTTGAGATCGTGCATTCGATTCAGGATCAATATACCTTAACCCCACTGAGTGCCTATGGAAAATCCTATACGCCACCTTCTGGCACAGTAGATCCGTCGATTGATATGCAAACCATCGCGCGAGATCAAGTGGATAATATGAATTCTATTGTGTATTTCACGCGTTTCGCGGAAATTTTAAAATCGAATACTCCCGATCAAATGGATCAACCTATGATTGCCAAATTGGCGGCAATTGGCATCACTCCCGGCCAAAGTTTAGATGTCACCAAATTAGATCCCATGATTTCGAAGGCGTTAGACAATGCTGTCAAAATTTCTCAAGAAAAAATCAAAGCGTATGAATCAACGGGAATAAGTAATAAGAATGGTTGGCTTTTCTCGATGAAAACAGGATCTTATGGCACGGATTATTTACAACGCGCGTTGGTCGCAGCGGTAGGTTTAGGTGCTAACCCTCCTGAAGATGCGATATATCCTGTGAAATTTCATGATACGACTAATCAAACGCTCAATGGATTAAATCGCTACGTTCTCCATTTTGAAAAAAATCAAATTCCACCAGTTCGCGGATTGTGGTCAGTGACGATGTATAACGATCAATACTTTTTTGTCCCGAATCCCTTGAATCGTTACGCATTAAGTAAGCGAGATAAATTAAAATTTAATCCAGATGGTTCTCTTGATTTATATGTGCAAAGCGAAGCACCGCCGGCGGCGCTTGCATCCAATTGGCTACCGGCGCCACTTGGTGATTTTGTTTTAATGTTACGTTTATATTGGCCGAAAGAATCCGTTTTAAGTGGTCGTTGGAATCCGCCAGTTATCACCAAAGTGTGAATTCTTCATCACCTACAAAATGCATTCCCAATAAGTGGAATGCATTTTATCGATAAATGCATTGCAGATTTTTTTAAAATGATACATTATTCCGCATTGGAATTTTATAAATAAAAATAATAATAAGGAGAATAAAATGCAAGATCGTCAGCAAGATTTTAAAAGTTGGATACAACAAGGCAATTTTTCCCACAAACGCGACATGGGCATCACCATTCCTCTCATTCGACAAGTTGAATATGAAAATAAAAATCCCGCTTCGAAAATTAAAAAATTATGTTTTTTCGGTTATCGAGATGGAAATATTCGTATCACTATCAGTCCGAAGAAATCTTCATTTACTGAACTGCAAAACTTATTAATGAAAAGTGGTTACCCAAAACCTGATTTTTGCGATAAAGATTTGAATAGATACTATTTAACTATTCAAAATGGGTGGATGCTAAAAATATTATTGGAGGATTTAGCAATATTGGATGAAAGTATCAATGAAATTGCGATTAATATTAATCAAGATCTCATGATGCATATTAATAAACATGTGGGCATCAGTGGTTGGATTAAGAACGGCGAATTTGGAGAGATTTCTAATTTCGGTACACCATTGATCCGGGAGGTAAGTTACGATAGTTGCGATGCAAATGCTGCTTTCAAAGAATTACACTTATTTGGTTATATCAGCGGTAATTTTAAATTTTCAATTCATGCAAAAGAGGGCGCTTCGAAAGATGTGATTAGATTTCTCACGAATTTAGATGAGGATTTTAGGTTTACCAATACCGCACTTTTTAAAATTACGACTGAAAAAGAACTTTCTGAATTATTAGATACGATGAAAGTGTATGATAAAAATATATCTCAAGAATTACAAAGTGATGTTTTATCTGAATTTCAAAAACCAAAGTTGGCGCTTGCCAATAATCCCAATTCTTTTCATGCTAAAAAGGATGTAGAGATTGATGATTTGGCCATTCAAATTAAGGAAAGATTGAAGATGTAAAGTCCCACCCCGTCGTCCCGCGACTTGTTCGCGGGACGACGTTTACCCGGAATGATGATGATCCAGTTTATATCCTCAAAAAAACACTCAATACCGCCGTCACACCCAAGCACAGCGCAGAAATATAAATTGGATACGCGACATTGAATCCCGCGAGTAGGCCTACCGTTACACCATTTAAACCCCATACAAAAGCCAAAATAGATCCCGTAATACCCATGACCCATCCTTGACTGGCATCATCCACTTGATTTGAAAAAAGTGTAAGGATAGATACATAGGCAGTTGATACAAAGCAAGCAATCGGTGCGACCATCAACCAGACAAACCACAGGGAAGGAAATACCATCATTAAAAAAATGATGATACCGGTCAAAAGGGAAGAACCAATAAAAATTGCCATGAGATCAAATTTTTTCGCAAGATAATTGGCAATAAAACCATTTCCGATACCAAATCCCACACCCATCAAGGTTAAATAAAAACTAATGTATGAGGAATTAAATTCATATGTTTTGTATAAATATACTGAAATAAAAGAATAAAAACTGCTCCATCCGAAAATAAAAATAAAAAATAAAATGGATAAAACGCGAACTTTTTTATGTTGAAATGCAGAAATAAAAATATTGACGGCTTCGTAAATTTTAATTTTAAAAGTAGTGACTTCGGAAACATAAGTTTCTTTAAATAGCCACATAAGTAAAAGAATATTTAAAAAAGAAATCAGAGAGGCGAAATAAAATGGGGTGGCAAAATCAAACCACGATACAATTCGATGATCAGCCAGCACCCCGCCGATCAAAGGCCCAAAAATAAAACCTAAAGATAACGCTAATAAAATATATCCGATATTGCGCGATTTAGTTTCTTTGGTACTTAAATCAATAATGGCAGCTTGCGCGATAGGTTGGCTTCCTGATGTAAAGCCTGCAACCATACGTCCAATAATAAAAAGTATTAAGCTATGATAGGTGACGGAAACTGCAGATAATAGATAACTTAAAAAAGCGCCCACGAGGCAAATAATTAGCGATTTTTTTCGACCAATTTGATCTGAAAGATCCCCCAGAATGGCCGCGCCAAAAAACCAACATAACATGAAAATGCCGATGACACTCCCATAAATAACATTGTACATAAAAGGAGAATAGGAAACATTTGGCAAAAAATGACTGTCAGGATCAAAAATCAATCCATTTAATACAGGAATAACGAGGCCAAGTCCCATACCGTCGATAAATAAAACTAATAGGAGAGGGCCTGCGTGAATGAAAAAATGATCTTTTGATTTACCCATAATTTCGGCTCTTTTTTTATTATAATAACACAATCAATGATAATTTGCCCCCTTTTTAAGATGTAACGAAAATCCCTTTGTCATCTGAATTTTTTCAATACCATTTGCATCAGGCATAAGATTTAATAAAAAACCGGAAGTCGCATGTCCGCCCATCCATCCAGCCCATCCAATAAATCCACCCGCATGATTTTCATCAGGATGATTTTCAACTGCTGTGAGTACAGTCTGAATGGTGTCAGCACAATTTTGATTATTAGCACCGCCTAATTCAGTTAAAAATATAGGTACTTTTTGAGTTTTTATCCAAGTCACGAATGAATCAAAATGAATTTTGGTTAATACCTCAAGTGAAGAAAAACAGTTATTCGTGCTGCCACCCTCATCATCAAAATATTGATGAATACTCAACGCATAATTATTTTGGGGATCATGAATGTTGGACGCGATAAAATATTTCGCGTTTTTATTCGTCCAAGTGGACATTTTGCTCCAATCACTTCCCTCAAGTAGCACGAGATTATCAAAACCTTCTTTGCGAATAACATCGAGCGCAGCATTATAATTTTTGAGAATTAATTCAGGGTCGGCGAGTGGTTCATTCATTAAATCAAAAAATACATAATTATTATTTTTAAATTGTTTTGCAAAACTTCCCCACGCGAGTGCAAATTTCTCTGTTGTTGCATTGGCATCATTACCAATGACCGGTCCTTGAAAATTATTCGATGGATATCGTAGAAAATTATGCATATCGAGAATGACAAAGAGATGTGCTTTCGTAAAAGTAGTCACGAGATCATTTAATTTTTTTGCGTTACCTGTACTAAAATCAATAGGCTTTGAAAGATCCGGCTGAATGTATTCCCACTTGAATGGAATACGTAAAATATTCGCCCCCTTCCTTATAAAATATAATGCGTCCGTGGCATAGGGCAGATTAAATGCGGAATCAAATTCGCCGCCACTCAAGTTAAAACCATGATATTTCACACCGGTATAAACAGCGGGAGTGGGAAAAGTAGGGGACAATATTCTCGAAGAAATCGCAGAGTGAAATATCACCCCAAATATTTTACCGGGTTCGATCGTATTTAAAAATGCAGAGCCGTCTTGCGTGTTTGAAATCGAAGTTTTTTCAGGCGTTAATAAAATACCAACATGTCCCCGATAATCATCACAATTATTATTTTTGATATTGGCGCAAATATTATATTCGAGATCAATCCATCCCTCGGACGCATCGATCGTAATAAATTGTTGTTCATTTGGCTTGAGAATATTTTTACACGTATTTTGACAGGCAGCGCGATTCGCACTTTGATGACTCAAAAAGTAAAAACTCTTATCATTTTGGCTGTTTTGAATGCCGAGTGTACTGAAAGCGGCATAGGTATTCAGCATAAAACCAAAAATAAAAATAAAAAAAATCGATTGAGATAAACGCAAAATAGTAAATCCTTTGCACTATAATTTAGAAAGATCATACGCATTCAACTCTCTTTCGGCAATACTAAATAGAAATAGAAAGATAAAAATCTTATCGATATAATATGCCTTCCTAGGAAGCATCTTAAGGAAATGATATGAAATCTTTTCAAGTCTCAATGGATCACATGCCTTGGGTGTCATCACGCACCAATCATGCCAAATATTTTTTTGGGAACCCGGTTCTGATTCACGCCTCGCTTGATACCGTTTGGGAAATTGTAAAAGATATTGAAAATTACACTATTTACTCCAAAGGAAAAATTACCGCGCATGTGGATGGAATTCCAGAAGTGAATAAAACAATTTCTTTAGCGCTTTACCAAAATAAAATGATTGGAAATTTTTTTCCGGTATCGCATGAAAGAATTAGTATTGTTGATGAAAAAAATAAAATTATTGGTTGGGAAAGAATTTTATCCGGCGGTGCTATTACCGAACGTTATCAAGTACTGGAAGAATTAAAGGATGGTAAAACCAATTCTTACATTGCGTTAAAAATTCCTGGGGCTGTTGGTTTTTTTACAAATCTTACTTTAAAAAAATGGATTAATGAGGCATTTACCGAAATTAATTTAGGAATTAAAGAGGCTGCTGAAAAAAAATTAAAACAGTGAATCTTAAGTGCTGTTATGCTGGCATTTGCTCACCAGTGTCAGATAAATTTAACGCCCCCTTGGAAAAACAAAGGTCTCTACACAAGTCAAAGAACTCGTCGTCCCGCGATTTATTCGCGGGATCCAGAAAGTCCTACGATGTTGCTCTGGATCTTAGCAGGACGAGCCTAGGTCCGACGGGTTATGAAGAAATCTGCAACAGTGTTACGGCATTCTTTTCCGAAGCGTGTGTATTTCTAAATACTCTAACATTAAATTAAAATCTTCTGGATTTAAAAACAAAAAGTTATTTTCTTGTAAACATTCGTATAAGTTATTCAACAATTTTTTTCGATGTCCCCATGTTTGTGAGGCATTCGCACGGTGATCATCCTCTAACGTTATTTCCGAAATGATTTTCAATAAAGCGTTGATATTATTTTGTGGTAAAGACAATTCTTGAGATTTCTCAATAATTTTTTCTTTTAAAATTTCACATTCTGCTCGCATGTTTTCGCGTTTTTTAACGATCGGAATAATGGCTATCCCATGTGAAATGACAAATCCTAAAAATCCTGACATGAGTCCCAAGGTTATATTGGAACAATGTGTTTCGTCTGGATCATTCAGCGAATAACCTAAAAATGAAAATGCGGCAGTGGTACATATAATCGATCCACGTATTAAAATTTCACGTGAAGAATATTTATGTTTATAGGACAGTAACAATTCCCCCGTGCGAGTCCAGTCAATAGTATTATCGCTGTATGAAGTGAGTTGTTTGAATATTCCTAGTCGAAACATGATTAACCCATCCTTGGCAATATGAAGTGTTTTATTATGCGGTAACTGTCTAAAATTTTAAACTATCTGTTTCAAAATACGAGGTTTTTCTGGCGTCTTTTCTATAATTATCAGTTATTTCATTGATTGTATTAAAAAAATAACTAACTGTATAAGTTATATAATATATAAGAGAGGGGTGTATGAAATGAGCTTTTCTGAATTTAAAAATGATGCGCCGAAAATTTTGAGGGAGAATGTTCTTCGGAAAATAGTTGAATCTCCGATGAGTCGTTTTATTCGGTGCGATGATAATTACGTTATTTTAAAAGTGAGTGTAGAGTTTGAAAAAGATTCGGAAAAAGATCTAAAAACAGCGGCAGATTTCGACGATGATATAGATGAAATAACAAGTTACTATATTTTTAGTTATCCTAAAGAAAATACTCTCGAAGATGAAAATTATAATGAAGTGAGACGAAAAGAATTATTAGGAAGAGGAACGTCTGGTGTTGTGGTTAAAGGGTGGAAAATAGAAATGGAAGAAATAGATAAAATCAAAAATCTTAAATTTCTTCCGGTTGCAGTAAAAATAGTAGATGATAAAAAAGTATCTGTGGATCAAATGAAATTAGAGGAAAATATAAATCGAATTTTTTCGCCTATGGAAACGCAGCCAATTGTTTATGATGAAAATCTTCATAAAATTTTTCTTATTACGAAACGATTACCGGATGAACCTTTAATGTATAATCAGAGAATATCTCCTGCCATTAAAGAATTACCGTTATTAAAAAAATTAGATTTTATTTTAGATATATTGGATAGTGTCAAATCTTTAAATTCGATAGGTATATCTCACGGAGATTTAACAGCAAATAATATTCTTATCGATGTATATTCCGATCCAATTAAACCTTACTTAACGGATTTTGGAAATGTAAGAAGTAAATCAATTGCGACATTAACTTCAGCCGGAACGCCTGGGCATATTGCTCCTGAAGTTTTAGAAAATCGTTTCAGTGAGACAACGGATATATTTTCTATCGGCCCAGATTTGATGGCAATGTTGGGTGCCGAAAATGTTTATCAAAATAAAATTGCTGCAAGACAAAGCGAGACGAATATTGACGAACAAAATAAAGCGGAAGTAAAAGCTGAATTTAATAGGAGTGGTCTTGAAAATATGTTGAAAGGGATTGATATGGATAGTAAAGCCAAGGATTTATATTTAAAGAAAATGACTAATTTTCTTAATTTAATGGTACACACTGATCCGCGCTCTCGACCTTCGATCGATGAAACTATTCAATTTTATAAAATCATGCGTAATGGCTTAGAAAGATTTTTAGAAACGAAAAAGAAAGTTCAGAAAAAACCTTCCCGCTGGGCTTTTTTTACAAAACATAAAAGTGATTCGGAAAGATTGGATGCGTTTATTAAAGAAGAAGAAAAGAAATCAGATATACCGGTTAGGATGAATGTAGGAAAGGGATAATAGTTCTATTTTATAAGTGTTTTGCGGCAATGATTCCAAACCAGGTCCCAAAAATACAAAGCGTAATACTCAATAAAATATTGATAAATCCAGTTAAAAAATCCCCATTTTCAAAAAGTTTGAAAGTCTCAATAGAAAAGGTAGAAAAAGTCGTATATCCGCCTAAAAAACCGATGAGTAAAAAAGCACTGAGTAATGATCCCGTATTATCCATTCTTTTTAGTAAGAGAATAAATAGAAATCCCATTAAAAAACATCCGCTCACATTAATAAAAAGGGTGCCATACGGAAAATGACGTCCTAAGGAGTCTTCTGCAAATGAGAATATCCAATAACGCAGAATCCCGCCGCATCCTGAACCAATAAAAATTAATAAGATATTTAACACAGTAGCTCCTTGCTAGATCGGAATATCATACCATTTGTAGGGTGAAAAAGTCCTGTTTTTTTACGACGTAATCCACCAATTTATTACTAAAAACAGTAATCATTACATCTATACTTCAAAAAAATTATTAACTATCGTTTGTAAAGCATTATAATTTTTACAAATATTTATTTCTTCAACAAATGCATTTTTCGTTTTTAAAGTTCTTGCATAATATTTTGCGAATTTTCGTGCTTGCAAAATTCCTAATAATTCGCTGTCTAGTAGTGTAATTAAACTAGTAGCATGTTTTAAAAAAATCTCACCAATTTCTTTTAGTGAGGGTTCAACAAATTTCTGACCTCTCATTTCTGCGTTTAATTTTTTTATTAACCATGGCTGTCCAACCCCTGCGCGTCCAATCATGACACCTGCACATCCGGTTAAAAACATTTTTTTTAAGGATTCCACGCATTTTATATCGCCATTTCCAATAACAGGAATTTTTAATTCATTCACAAAAAATTTTATTTGATCATATCTGCAAGAAGTTTCATAATTTTCAGACCAATGACGACCATGTACTATTAAAAAATCTGCGCCGGTATCTCTAATAACTTCAGCAATTGCAAGATTTGATTTATCTGTAGAATCGCCTTCCACTCGAATTTTTATGGAAACCGGTAAATGCGTATTCATTTTCATCGCGATGATAAGTGCGTATAACTTTTTTGGATCAGATAACAAAAATGAACCGGCATGTTTGTTACGAATTTTTTTGACGGGACAACCACAGTTTAGGTCAACCAAATCAGCACCAGAGTCTGTTACGATTTTCGTTGCAAGCGCTAGTTCTTTCGGGTCATTGGTTGATAACTGAAAGCAAGTGGGCCCTTCTTCAGGCGATTTTGCAATATAGCGTTGATAAACTTTTTTCGATTGGTGAATTAAAGTTTTACAAGAAATCATTTCCGTACATGAAAAAGCAGGGGACCCATAAATCCAAGTTAAATACCGAAAGGGCGCGGAGCTCACGCCAGCCAAAGGCCCTTGAATTAAATTCGTAGGAAAAATTTTATTGCCTAATTGTAATGGAGTAATCAATGGTGTCTTCTCTAAACAAAAGGGATTGTCTCCTGATTATACAATGTAAAAGCGTTTCATTTGCCAGTTGCAACAGAGATTGTATATTCAGTAGCTCGAAGACGGTGGCTGGAGTGCTGCGGAGCATTGGGGGTTAACAGAGCAAATATTTCGCACTGTTTCTGTTTTTACTACTAGAAAATTAAAAAATCATCGTCCAGTGATAAGAAAATCGGAATTTTTGATACATACAATATCCGAGGCTACAATGTTTGGTTTTAAGGTTTTATGGCGAGGACAAGTTAAAATTTTTATTTCTGATCCATCCCGTACTATTCTGGATTTTCTTGTTAACCCTGCATTTGCCGGTGGTGTTCGCAGTGTGTTAGACATGTTTAAAAATTATCTTAAATCAGAATATAAAAATACACCTCTGTTAATTGACTATGCTAAAAAGCTTGCTAATGGTGCGGTATTTAAACGACTCGGATTTTTATTGGAACAGAATGCACCTGAAGAATTAGAAGCAATAAATTCCTGCAAAAATAACAGGGCTGTCCCATTAAAAATTCTGCCTTATTATGTTATCCAGCGTAGAATTACCCCATCCAGCTTTTTTCCGTAAGCCACGTATGCTAATGTCTTTTTCAGTTTTTCTGGCGTTTTGAAGCATATTAAGCGAAATGTGCCTGACTACTGCCATGTTTTCTGCTGCATTCCCAGTGCGAACTCGCGACTCATCTTCTCGGAAGGTCATATCTAATGTCCAATGTAGCGTACTTTCAATGCCCCAGTGTGCTCGAATAGAAGAAGATATAAGTTTTGCATCCGCTGGCAAACTTGTTAGAAAGAAACGACGGTCTTTTGTTATTTTCTCACCAAATTCTCGAATCTCTTCAATCATTACAATAGCATTTAAGCCAGACCATTCTACTTTTTGTTCCAGCCAATCTATTTTATCACTTACCCAGCACCTACGTGTCTCGATTCTTCCATGGCCAGCATCTATCGATTCACATATATCACTCACAGCATTATTTGATTGCTTTTTTAAAGCCTCAGTTTCTAAAAATAACTTAACGTCTTCATGTAAGGTACTATGATTCCCTTTTAAAGAAAGGATGTAATCTGCTTTTTTTTCTATAATTTTTTGAGCGATATCTTTTTGACAGCCCATAGCATCAATCGTAATAATAGCCCCAGCTAATTCTAACAAGTCTAGCAGCATGGGTATGGCTGTAATTTCATTTGTTTTGTCCGATACTTTAATTTGTCCCAAGACCAAGCGTGCTTCTGTAGCAAAAGCGCTTACCATGTGGATAGCTGATTTTTCTTTTGCTGTATCAAAACTATGACGTAATGTTTTTCCATCAATTGCAATAACTTCTCTCAAAATAATATGCAATGATTGAATCCATTGAATAAAACATGTCTTAAACGCTTCTGTGTTCATACTTGCCATCACGCGTGCAAAAGTATTTTTTGATGGGATTCCGTTTTCAAAAAGAAAGTATCTTGTTAGAAAATCCAGTTTCTCTTTTCCGAAAGTAACAAAATCACGCCAACTTTCAGCACCACAGATCGTGCCACATAAAATCACAAATAAAACTTCCATTAAAGGATAAAGTTTTTTTCGATTAATTCGGGGATCTTTTAATTTTGAGAAATGTTCCTTAAATGATATTGAAAGATCATTTTGCATAGTCCTAATTTCCTGTGAAAAATAAAAGTGCTAGAGACTACTAAAAATATTCAATGAATGCTATGATTTTTGGTTAATTTTCAACATTTTTAATGGGACAGCCCTGAGTATCTAAGAAAGCAAAAAACTTAGATTCTCTAAGCTTGTAAGTTAATCTTATGAGCTGTCAGTGACTGATTCTCCATTATGCAAAAGACTTAAAGAAGCTCGGAAAGCTGCTAAGCTTTCCCAGAAGCAATTAGGTATTGCTGCTGGTACGGATGAATTTTCAGCTAGTGCTCGTATGAATCATTATGAAAAGGGGCGGCATACGCCTGATTACTCGATGTTAAAACGCATAGCAAAGGTACTTAATTTACCCGCGAAGACTACGCTTAAAGAGAAAGTCACAGAACCTGACGTGTGGGTTAAGGTTCTCGATGCAAAACGCACCTTTTGGGAAAAGGCGACAATTCTTCATCAATATGCGCATCTTCCGCATGATAAAAAATTACCGCTGAGAATATCAAGACATTATTATGATTTTTTCTGTCTTTTAAATTCAGATATCAAAGCTGAGGCCATTAATTTTCACAGATGCTAGTGTTGGTAAAAATGGATTTGCTGTAAAAATCCATGATGCGGCGATGGATCCTGTTTTTCCTAAAAATACAATTTTGATTGCTGATCCAGATAAGTCGCCTAAAGATCGAAGTTATGTCATTGCAAAGCTTGCCAATATCAATATAGCTATTTTTCGGCAATTACTGATTGATGTAGAAGATCGTTACTTAAAAGCATTGAGTCCCGACTTTGAACGATATAGAATGACGCGCTTGAACGATGGTGATGAAGTTTTAAGTGTTGGTCAATAATGAGTACCTTCGGTACAAAATTTAAGTTTTAGGTGGAGAATGAACTCCACCTAAAACTTAACGCTATCAAACAAAACTTCGTTAAATTTATGGTAGCGGTATCCAACCGTTTAAGGAAGTTTTGATGAAAAAAAACTAAAATAACGATAGAAAAATTTAATTATGGCCTAAAGATAAAATAGGAAATATGATAAGTGCAGAAAGAACATATGAGGAAGAAACCAGTGCAGTTGCAGTTAACTGAATATATCAGTTGGCTCCTTAAAAAATATCAGGAAGTAAAAAAAGAGCTGGAAACACGTCAGTCTTATCGCATTACTAACATTGAATACGATTCGTCTGGTAGGGCGAAAATAAAAATCCATATTGTCGGCACAGGGAAAGAGATTACTTTTACTCCTGAAGAGTTAGTTTGCGATGATAAAATGCTGGAAGGTTTTTCAAGAAAAGATGTAAGAACCATTACTTATTATGCATGCAACGATCTTAGCAAGCCAAAATATAAGATTGTCACCACAACACTTTGTGAAAATTTGAAAAAGATGCTTTTCGGCATTAAAGAATTTGGCGTTGATGAGATTTCACAAAAAACTGCAGAAGAAATATCAGCTAATCGATCTATAATATCAAACATAAGTCCTGAAGACGCTCATTGTGTTGGGTATGTTTGTGGTAGCGAAAATATTTTGCGGGAACATGAAGAAAAAATGAAATTAAAATAGAGTTATCATGAAAATGATTAAGACAAGCTATTACATTTTTATTATTTAATTTATAGGAGTATTAACATGTTAAAGTATCGTACCAAGACTAAATCTGTTGGTTTCAGCTATCTAGTTTAACTATCAGGCTAAGCAGTAAAAAAATACGAAATGATTAATTATCAGTATGTTTTGTTGGAATGTCAGCAAGCCTATCGAAAAGCTGCTGTATATGATGCTTTTTTAGAGCTTAATCTAAAAACAATTTTAAATGTACCTCGATTTGCTGAGGACGTTGCGAAGCAGCTTGAACTAAATAGTGATGCACTATCTCGATTTTTACATGCAGCTGCGCATTTAGGACTTGTCAAAAAAACTGATAAAAAATTCATGGCCATTATAAATGGCCCTTCTTATTCAAAAGATAGTTCTATCGTTTTATTTTGGTTATTTAATAGCAAATTAGCAGATGCATTAAAATTTCGACCGAAATCATTTAATGAATTGTCTGACTATGGTCGCGAGATGTTAGAAGCTGTTGTTAAAAATAATTTGATAATTCAAGATGAGCATAAAAAATATTCTATTCCAGTGGCCACTAGAAAATATTTATTATCTGATTCACTTGATTATATTGGCCATCGAATTAAGCATTTTGAAAAAATCATGTTTCCCATGTTTAGTGTAAAAGGATTAGTGGGGGCTTTAAAAACAGGGAAAAGCCAATGGTCAGCATTTTTTAATAATGAAGTAACCCATCCATTCGCATTATATAAAGATAACCCTGTTTTGCTTGAAATATTTACCAATGGATTGCATCAATTAAATACTGATGATGACAAAGCCATTGTCAGCAAGTTAAAGATTGATGGCATAAAATCAATACTTGATGTAGGCGGTGGCAGCGGTGCATTTGTATTGCAAATTTTAAAAAAATGCGAGCCTATAGAGTATGTGGATATCTATGAATTACCAGACGCGATCCCATTAATGAAAAAAACATTTTACAAATATTCTCCTAAAGAATCACGAGTACGTTTCGTACCAGGATCATTCTTGGAGCCGACAAAAGATGGAAATCTCTCAGGAATACCTTCAAGCCAACAATATGATTTAATCATTCTAGGATGGATATTACATGATTGGACAGACAAGACAAATATCGAGATTTTAAAACGCGTTTTTTATCATCTTAAACCAAGCAAGAAAATTGTTATTCTGGAAGCCATATTACCTGAAAATAAAATCAGTGATGTTTGTTTCTCTGATATGGCAATGCTATTGCAAACAGAAGGTCGAGAAAGAACTTTTTCTGAATATAAGCAATTATTATTTACCTCTGGCTTTAGTAATATCTCAACCAATAAGACCGATACCAGAAGACAAGCTATTACAGCTACTCGCTGCATAATGCGCAGTCGGTTATAGAGAATTACGTCTATGTATCATTATCCAAATATTAGTTATGGTTATATAGGAAAACATTATAAAAATGCCACTAACAATTCTGCATTTTTTTCCGAAATTTTGCAAAATTTAGCTCTACTCGATAATGATATTTGTTTTCCACAAAGGATACCTAAAGTAGGGTATTTTCAGGAACTTTGCGAGTTAGAATGCAAAAATTTTAATTGTCATTTATTGGATAATTAATTGCATACATAAATTTAGCCCATATGATTTAAATTAAATAAACCATAATTAAGGACATTGATTGATTAAAAAAAGGCAAAAAGAATTACAAATAAAGTGTGTATATTGTCTGTACAGAAAAAAATCCTCTGAATTCAATAAAGAACATGTAATTCCTGAATCATTTGGGCGTTTTAAACAATCAATGACACTAATTGAAATTGTTTGTTCGGATTGCAATAGTTATTTCTCAAAAAATTTAGAAAATGATTTGGGTAGGGATAGTGTATATGGTGTTATGCATCGTTGCAGAGCTGGTGTTACAGATATTGCTGAATTTATACAGAAGAAAAAGCATAAAAAAATTCTAAGCGATGCTTATATAAAGCATAAAGAACATGGCTTCTTATTGGTTGATCTAGCTGATTTTGTGCAATCTACTCATCCTGTGTTTTATGTGAATATTACAAGTCAAATAATTGTAATGAATTCGACAAAAGGAGTCAGGGTTAATTTTAGGATTGATCATAAGTTAAGTGGATCATTTATTAAGAGTATAGGCTTATGCCCTAAAGTGGGGTACATCGATATTTTTTTTCCTTATCAAACAGCAATAGCTGAATATCACAAGGCTATCAAAATTTTGCAAAGTGAAAACATAAGTATGGGTATAAATAAGAATAATCTTGCACAAGTATTTCTTGGTAAAGAACCGCAAGATCTACATTTCCGCTCTATAGTGGATCAAAAAATATTGAGGGCTATCTCGAAAGTTGCTTTTAATTATTTTATTAAGCAGTATGGTGCAAACGTTGCTTTGAGCGTTGGTTTTGACGATATAAGAAATTATATTAGACATGGAACTTATGTAGGATATCAGATGGTGAAGCCTATACATCGAAATATCTATTATAGAGATCAATTGACTGGAAATTCTGGAGTAGGTCATATTATTGTTATTCAACAAGATAAAATGCGAAATATTGTTGCATTAATATCACTATTTAATAGCCATATTTATGAGATTAGTTTATGTAAAAATTATCCAATTCTTCTTCCTGAGCAAGGTAGCTTTTTTGATACTAAGAATAAATCTATTCATACTCATAGTAATCAAAAACTGAAAAAAATTTTTCAATTATAAAAGATGCTAAGGTATTTTTAACAATCTTCAAGGTTGTTTGTTGGAAATCTCATGATTTTGGAGGATGTGTAATGAAATCGTTTATATTTTGTAGCGTATATTTATTAGCTTTACTGCATTCATTATAATCTACTAAATATTAATACAATGAGTATATGGCATGGATTTCGAAGTCTACTGCGACGAAAGTCGCCAAGATTTGATTGCACAAAAGCAAAGTAATAAATTTTTCTTAATCGGTGGCTTATGGTTGCCGGCTACTCTAAAGGATCAGATCAAAAAAGATATCAAAAACCTGCGTGATAAATACTCTGTTAAAGGTGAAGTCAAGTGGAATAAAGTTTCACCATCTAAGATTAGGTTTTATTGCTCTCTTGTGGATTTATTTTTATCTCACGAAGATAAATTACGGTTTCGTTGCATAGTGATTGATTCAGGTAATGTGGATTTAAAATGGCACAATGATGATAAAGAGCTTGGCTTTTATAAATTTTATTATCAATTACTACATAATTGGATCTCGGATTTTAATTCTTATACAGTATTTTGTGATACCAAAACAAATCGTGATCCTTCTCGATTAAAAGAATTAACTTATTGTTTGCGTGCATCTAATCTAAGCTCTGATGTTAATTTCGTACAAGCGCTACCTTCACATGAGGTTGTTTTGATACAGTTTGTCGATGTTTTGCTTGGTGCAGTGAGTGCTAAAATTAATAACAGCATTACTAGTCAGGCAAAATTAAGCATTATTCAGCGACTTGAAGATGGACTAAAGCATGAATTGCTACCGACGGCTGTAAGTGAAAAAAAATTTAATATTTTTAAGATCAGGCTAGAAGGAGGTTGGTAAGTGTCAAAGCCTCCATTTATATGTTATGCAACCCCAGCAGAGTATAAGCAATATTTTGAAAAACATTATTGTCGCGCTAAAATCATTACATTTGATAATATCAGAGTATATTTTAGCCCATCAAAATTTGGTCATGTTTTTTATGAGTCAACCAATCGTGATGGAAAAAAAGATGCTTTCTCAATCCATAGAGCAAAAAGGATCGATTGGATAAAAGCAACGCTTGAAAATCCGCATGCCGAACTTTATCAAGGCTGGAATAAAAAAGATAAAGTGATTGAACCTAATAGACGTGTAAGCGTTGTTTATGAAGAATTTGTTGTAGTGATTGATGTGAAATTTGATGAGCAAGACAGGCCGATTAAAGCCGAGTTTATTACTGCTTATGTTGCGGACAATAGTATTAATTCTATAAGAAAGTCGCCAAAGTGGGATAAGAGGAAATGTATGAAGTAATAAACGGTCGCTGATTTGCTACGCTGGCTCAGCGGCCGAAGCCTCTGTACGTTCCAAGCCATAGGCAAAGAACCACAACTAAATTATAACCTATTTTTCATGCTGTTGGGCTATAGAAGATATTTTTATTTGTCCTACTATAGTCCTACTAAATCTAACAAATTTTACGCCCCGCACTTTACAAAGAGATAACTTATTGATTAATTTGTTATTTCTGCTGGGCCCACTAGGACTCGAACCTAGGACCAAGGGATTATGAGATATACGAAAACTATT